>CAJOPE010000001.1 GCA_905236815.1 uncultured Prevotella sp.
GCCCTTTGAAGCCAAGAGCGCAGTTTTCAAGAAACTGGCTGAAATAGGAGACCTTTCCAAGCTAACTGGTGAGGAAAGAATGAAGTATGACCATGCCCTCCGCATTTACCGCGACCGCCTGGCCTACGATGATGCTGTGGAGCAAGGAAAGATTGATGCAAGACAGCAAGGGCTTGAGGAAGGACTAGCTAAAGGCATGGAAAAGGGCATAGCAAAGGGTATGGAAAGAGGCATGGAAAAAGGCATGGAAAAAGGTAGGAAGGAACAAGCCTTAATCATTGCATTAAGCATGAAATCCTCGGGAATGTCTGCAGTCGATATTTCTAAATTCACTGGCCTATCCATCGAAGAAATAGAGCAGATATAAAGTGCCGTTTATGGCATTAAATAATATGTCAACTATGGATAATTAGCTTAGTTGCTAAATCTTGTGGCATACCCTCTCTCTTATCTCCCCCACAAGTGGGGGAGAAGATATAGAAATACTCCTATTTTTTAGAAGAAAAACTCTTTTTACGCATTTCTTCCCCCACAAGCGGAGAAGATTTTACGCCTTAAAGTATTTCCTTTAGCTGCAATAGCGATTTCGTTGTGAGCAGAATCCGCTCATCGGGTGTTTGGGCGGCATTCCATCGGTTAAACCAGACAGCTTTGAGTCCATAGTTCAATGCACCCAGAATATCCGTTTGATAATTATCACCCACCATCAAGGTAGAGGCAGGCGATGCCCCCGTCTGTGCGAAAGCATAGTCGAAGAAGCCCCTTCCCGGCTTGTTCTCACCCGCATCCTCGCTAAGAATCACCTTGTCGAAATACTGCTCCATCTCCGAGGCACGCAACTTGCGATATTGCACTTCGTGAAAGCCATTGCTGCAGATATGCAGACGATAACCCTTCTCCTTGAGATAGCGCATCAGTTCATGAGCGCCCTCTACTGTTCCAGGCTTGCACGAACAAAAATCAAGATACTTATCGCTCACCTCCCGACAATAATCATCGGTGATAAAGCTAGTATCCTTCAGGGTGGTACATTCCTCGAGCGGACGGCGGAAACGGGCCACAATAAGCTCCTCTCTGGTCATTTCCTTGCGGGTATATTTCGCCCACACCTCCTCATTGGCTTTCCAATAAGAGCGTGTGAACTTCTCGAAATCGGGGATGTGCTTTCCCCATTCACAAGCATCGAAGATCTCGCGAAGACCTAATGTGTTATTACCACGAGTATCATAAAGCGTATCATCGAAATCGAAAAAGAGATCGTTAAATTTCATATCTGTCGTTTATAAAGTAGCTGCAAAGGTAGCAATAAATGTTCTTTTTTCATCCTGGAGATAAAAAAAAAGCAAAAAAATTTTGATTTGTCGAATTTTTCATTACCTTTGCGTAGATTTATTACGCAAAAAGTATTTTTTATTACACATTAAACATCGTTAGAATTATGAAGAAATTAAAATTATTCCTGCTGGCAGCACTCTGCTTAATCGGTGCTTCAGCTAATGCCCAAAATGAGAATGGTACTACAGAAGGTTATCAGGGCTTTATTGAACTTAATATGGGTAGATACGTCAAGAGTAACGACTTCAGAATTTTCAATATGTCAACTACTCATGGTGTACAAATCAATCCTAATGTCTTCGTGGGTGCAGGTATTGGTTATGACTTCTATGCATACGCTTATGCCGATGAACACGATGTAAAGACAGATGTTAGTGGAAGTATTCCTGTATTTGCCAACTTCAGATGGAATGTTCTCGACAAGAAGATTTCTCCTGTTTTTGATTTAAAGGCTGGTTATACCTTTGGTCTTGAGGCAGTAAAGACTGATAACAAATACGACTTTAAGAACTATGTATTCACCGATGGCCCAAGTGGATTCTACACTTCAGTTGCTCTAGGTTGCCGCTTCGCCTTTGGCACTCATGCCATCGTACCACAGGTACGCTACAAGTGGATCGCAACTAAGAAAGTTGAGGGCTTCAATTCAGATAATGTAGGTTTTGTTACCTTTGGTGCAACCTACGAATTCTAAGTAGAAACCGTAAGGATACGAACTCAAAAGCGTATCATTCGAAAACAAATAAATCCGCAAGCAGTCAAAAACTACTTGCGGATTATTTTTTCTTCTGAAAAACACACCGATAACTGTAGTGGCGATAGCCATAACGAATCTAACGATGAGTCTCCAGCTATCTATTTATATTACTTAGTACTGATGGCTATTGGCACTATGTATGACACATCCACTGGCTTTCCTTTCTGGGTACCAGGATTCCAAGCAGGCATAGCCTTTACCAGTCTAACGGCCTCAGCATCCAGGGCAGCAGCAATATCGGCAGGACAATTACTCCAACTCTTTGAACTTCTCATCACACTCACATCAGAAACAGAGCCATCCTTGCTTATCACAAAGCGCACAAGAATTCTACCACTTAAATCTTTCGCCAAAGCCTGCTGAGGAATTTTATAGGTTGAAAGATATTTCTTCAAAGCTTCAAATCCACCCTTGTAAGAAGGCATCACCTCAACTACATCAAAAACCTTTTTTTTCGGTTTTCCTTGCTGTGCCTCCTCTTCTTCCATAGAAGCAGATTCATCGGATGTTTTCTCTATGGCAGATTCCTTTTCCACAGCCTTTTCCGAAGCCGATTCCGAAGCCGATTCCTTCATCTCAGCTTTCATCTCCGTCTTGTCATCCATAACCTCCTCAGCCATCGGCTGGACATCCACTGATATCTGCTGTCTATTATCGGTATCAGCCAATACTGCTTTCTCGCTTTCCGAAGCAGGAACTGTGAGATAATCGGTTACAGTCTTTGCCGAAGTTGCAAGAGAAATTGCCACAATAGGGAGAACATACAGCGCCTTGAGCCAGCTGTATCGGTTGTTATTATTATTTTGCATCATTGCTATACGTTGTTTAAGGGTACTATGATTAATGCCATTGGCCACGGAGTACCCGCCGAGAACCATAGCTTTACGGATAAGTAGATACTGATATTGACGCGCATTGATGCCATGAGAGAGAACCGCTGCATCTGCTTCGTATTCGTGGATAGCTCTCAAATCAGAGCGCAACATCCACATAGCAGGGTTAAACCATTGCAGTGAGGTTAGAATGTCCACAAGCAGCACATCCACCGAGTGATGTCGTCGGATATGTCCCTGCTCGTGCAGCAGAATGGCCTCATCCGCTTCCTCGAAGTCTTTTCGCGAAAGCACGATATAGTTCATCCAGCTGAAAGGAGCCACTTCGCCCTTGGCCACAGCAATCGTAATGCCATCGGCCTGAGGATGGAGCTCGCATTTATTTATGAGTATGCATACACGCAGGATGGAGATGAGGGTGAACAGCAAGGTGATGCCGAAGCCCAACCAGAAGGCGATGGGCAATGCGATTTCCCACCAGGGAACGGCCGCAATATCGGCAGTGGCTGCATCCAAGTGGGAAGCTGCCACCTCACCAGCTTGTGCAGGCGATGCGACCACCATTTCTGTGCGATGAAGCGTTATCACGCAGAAAGGCAGCAGAAATGAAGCTATCGCAGTGGAAAGCAGTACAACTCGATTTAGTCTGTGCAGACTATCTTTTGAGAGCAGCAAACGATAAAACATATAGAAAGCCGCAATGAGCACTGCCACCCTAGCATCATATTGCAGAAAATCCATCATCTCTGAAAAGTTATTTGGTATTAATTTATAAGGTTATCGAATAGACGATTATTTATCACCCTTCTCAATCTGGTCGATCAAATCCTTGAGTTCCTCCACCGAAATTTTATCCTCTTTCACGAAGGCACTAACAGCCGAGAGATAGGAATTGTCAAAGAAATTCTTGATAACACCCGCAATAGAGCGCTTGCCATATTCCTTCTCAGTAATCGTAGCCTTATATCTGAAGCTGTTCCCGATGGCCTCATGCTCCAGGAATCCATTTCCCTCGAGAATTCTCACCTGAGTGGAAACGGTATTGAAGTGGGGTTTAGGATCAGGATAGAGTGCCACTAGTTCGCGAACGAACATCGGTCCATTCTTCCAGAAGAGATCCATTATTTCCTTTTCCTTTATTGTTAGTTTTTTCATATTCTTCAAAAGCTAAATTTTAGTTCAATTAGCGTCAATATCTATATCCGATGCAAATAAACTAAAAATTTTAGTTACTTCCAACTAAAAGTATTAGTTATTAACTTAAATTAAGGCTTTCGAAGTGGTATTTTGGGTTATTAACAAAAGATATTTCGAATAATTGCTGTCCGATTAAAATTGAAAACGGTGAATTTTGGCTCATAAGTTGCTGATAATCAGTATTCAGACAGGCATTATTGAAAACCAAGCCCCCTATGAAACCATTTGCTGCTATATATGCGAAATCGCTTGCCAAAAGTAATTTATCCCTCAATAATTGGGAATTATGCGGTAAAATCGGCTTTAAAAGGCCAAATATTGTGCTTTTTTACCCCATATTGGGTAATCTATCTTTCTGGCTCATTGGCATTTATTTTTTATCGGACAGCAATAATTTCGAATAATTCAGTATAAACAAAAGCCCGACCAGGAAATAACCTGGTCGGGCATTCTATTTTATATCCACCCCTTGCAAGAGGTGACAACAGCGACGATAGTCGCTAGCAAAAGAGCTATTCTTAGCAGCAGTCTCACATCCTCTCTCTCGGGAAGACTTGGTGGGGTTTTAGGCTTCTCTCTCCTCCTGAAACACACCGAGCACTGCAGTGGCGATAGCTACCATAATCTTGATGACAATCTTCCAAGTATCAATCTGATTCTTCATACGATAAAAATTTTAATAGTTGCTAAATTCTAGTTACCAGTTGCGCCCGAGGGCGCAAAGTTTACGCCTCTGCGGCATTGGATGGATCAACATAAGTCTCCATCTTTCCCACCTTCAGTCCAGCGAGCATATTGGTACTTCGCTTGTGGTTGGCGCCCACGGTAACCGTAGGATAGAAAAGAATCTTTGAACCCACAATGTTGCCATTTCCAAAATCCTCAGGCTTTTCGGCAGGCTTCGTCTTGATGGTGGCACGGAAACTTCCGAAGCCATCGAGCAGCACACGTCTGCCTGCAATAAGCTCCTCGTTCATGGCGGTTACGAGGGCACTGATCACGGCCACAATATCCGGTTCGGTAACGGTGCATCGGTCGCTGATGCGCTTGGCGAGAGCCTTCACATTGACGGTGTCGCCCACAACTGCACGGGCATACCACTTGCCATAGCCGACAGACTTCTTGTTGTTGTTCTTATAAAGAATATAACGTAACATAATTATAAATTTTGAGTGTTAGTTAATGATGATTCAAATTTTGCGATAATTGACTGTTTATTCGCATTCAGCCCGAAAATCTGAAAGTTTTCGGCTCTATTTTGTTTCGATTTTAAATTTCTACCTTATCATAGCTTTCTGTTTTTAATTTTTTGTTTGCATTATGTTTCCATCTGAAAGCAGTGTGTTTTGCTCTCGAATTTGGCCTTAATTCATGAGCAATTCAGCCTTCTTTAGATGCTACAAAGGTACGCCTTTTTTCATGTTTTTATCCAACTTTCCTTATAATCGAGCCTCATAGAAAAGAAGCTTGTAACTTGATTAACTAGCAAAAACGATAGATTCGAGAAAATTAACGAGTTACGCGTTAACAGTTAACACCCATTCTATCTATTGGTCGTGCAATTATAGCCCGTGCCAGTAGGGTGCTGGATAGCGTCCGATAAGGTAGGGTGTTCAGAGTTGGCTGAAAGCATCTAAAAGCCCGATAAGGTAGGGTGCTCAGAGTGGCTAAAAGCATCTAAAAGCCCGATAAGGGCGACCTGTGCGAAACCCCATGCGTAGGAGGGCTTTAGCCCGACAAGCTTGGGGATATAAAGCTCACTCCCCCATAACTCGGCCCGATAAGGGTCGCCCCTAGCAGTAGGGAGTTCATAACAGAAATAGCCCAAAGCCCGATAAGGGCGACCTGTGAGAAACCCCATGCGTGGGAGGGCTTTAGCCCGACAAGCTTGGGGATAAAGTCCACTCCCCCACCACTCGGCCCGATAAGGGTCGCCCCTA
>CAJOPE010000002.1 GCA_905236815.1 uncultured Prevotella sp.
GAAATATAACTCCTTGAAATTTGGTGATTAGCGAATACGGTTGAAATAGCCAACGTAAATGTACGGTTTAGAGGTCGTAAACCGTCGATTTAGACCAGCTAAACCATTGAGTTAGCTTTTTTAACATTTGCGGAACATGCTGCGCGCTATTGCGGCTAACTGTATTTTAAATTCATCGAACTCACGTTAGATTAAATGAAACAAGTGTTTCATATAATGTCAAACAAGTGTTTCATGTTATGCAAAGACGCCTATAGAAAGTTTCAAAAAGAGAATAAGAATTATACAATAACGAATAAGGGTGTACCAAAAGAACCTCAGGCACACCCTTATCGTACACTTCAGCTTCTGCTAAAGATAATATTTTATCTGATTATAATCATTCCAAAGACTTTAAAGTCTTTTAGTTAGCCTGCTCTGAAAGGAATTTAATTCGAACCAGACGAATCTCTTCCTCAGAGTAGTCCTCGCCTAACTCATCCAAAGCAGCATCTAATTCATCAGTATCGCTTTCCATAAAATAGTCATAGATATCATCTACTTTGTCGTCATCGCCAATATAGTCATCTATGAAATAGTCGATATTCAATTTTGTTCCGCTATAAACAATAGCATCAATCTCATCTAGAAGATCACTGAAATCCAAGCCCTTAGCCTCAGCAAGATCATCCAAGGCTATTTGTCGGTCAATACTCTGAATGATATTAACCTTAAGCATTGATTTCTTGGCAACAGTTCTAACGCGAAGTTCTTCTGGGCGTTCTATGCCTCTTTCCTCGCAGTGTCGGCGAATTAACTCGCAAAATTCCTTGCCATAGCGCTTTGCCTTACCAGCACCAACACCCTGGATATTCTGCAATTCATTCAAATCTACAGGATACATTGTCGCCATCTGCTCTAGCGATACATCCTGGAAGATAACATAAGGAGGCAGCTCATGCTTCAAGGCAACTTTCTTACGCAAATCCTTTAGCATAGAGAACAGTTCTGGATCTAATGCACTTGTACCGCCGCTTTCGTTATCAGAATCAAGATAATCATCTCGGAATTCATTGTCCTCAACAATCATGAATGTCTCTGGAGATTTGATGAATTTCTTTCCTGCAGCAGTAAGTTTCAGCAATCCATAATTCTCCACATCCTTTTTCAAGTACCCCATCAGAAGCGCTTGCCGGATAACAGGATTCCACAATTTTGGGTCTTCCTCCTCACCAGAGCCGAATTCCTCAAGATCATTGTGCTTATGAGAAACAATATCATCTGTGCCACGGCCCTTGATAAAGTCGATAACATATTCCTGTCGGAAATTTTCCTTGATTGCCTTGATTGCATTCAAAACAATCAACAACTGCTTACTAGCCTCCACCTTTTTCTTTGGATGCTTGCAGTTATCACAATTTCCACAATTTTCAACATCATATTCTTCACCAAAGTAATGCAGAAGCATTTTCCTTCTACAAACTGAAGATTCTGCATAGGCTGCTGTTTCTTGCAGAAGCTGTCGGCCGATATCCTGCTCTGCAACAGGCTTACCCTCCATAAACTTCTCCAATTTCTTCAAGTCTTTTCTTGCATAGAAAGCAATGCACACACCTTCTCCGCCATCACGACCAGCACGGCCGGTTTCCTGATAGTATCCCTCCAGACTCTTTGGGATATCGTAATGAACTACGAAGCGAACGTCAGGTTTGTCAATACCCATTCCGAAGGCTATAGTAGCTACAATCACATCGATTTTCTCCATAAGGAAATCATCCTGTGTCTGTGAACGGGTTGCCGAATCAAGACCTGCATGATAAGGTGCTGCCTTGATTTCATTAGCCTTCAATATTTCGGCAAGTTCCTCAACCTTCTTTCTCGATAAGCAATAGATAATGCCGCTTTTTCCAGAATGCTGCTTTATGAACTTGATAATCTGCTTATTGGTATCATCATCGTTCTTCTTCGGGCGTACCTCATAATAAAGATTCGGACGGTTGAACGAACTCTTAAACTCTGTTGCATCTACAATACCGAGGCTCTTTTTGATATCTGTTCTTACCTTATCGGTAGCAGTTGCGGTAAGGGCGATAACTGGAACATTCTCCCCCTTGCTGATCTCATTCACAATAGGACGAATGCGGCGATACTCTGGACGGAAATCATGTCCCCACTCTGAAATACAATGCGCCTCATCCACAGCATAGAATGAAATCTTCACCTGCTTTAGGAAATCTACATTTTCAAGTTTTGTCAACGATTCAGGGGCAACATATAGAAGTTTTGTCTTACCAGCTAATATATCAGATTTCACCTGTTCGATAGCCGACTTATTCAGCGAAGAGTTCAGGTAATGGGCAACGCCATCACTTTCGCTCATACCATTAATAACATCCACTTGATTCTTCATCAAGGCGATTAATGGGGATATAACAATCGCTGTACCTTCCATGATAAGAGAAGGAAGCTGATAGCATAAGCTTTTGCCTCCACCTGTTGGCATAAGCACAAACGTGTCTTTTCCATCAAGCAGATTCTGAATAATAGCTTTTTGTTCGCCTTTGAATTTATCAAAACCGAAATAGTGTTTTAGCTGTTCTGTAAGATTAACTTTTTTCGTCATATATAACCGTTCCTTGTTCGTTTTTCAAAGTGTATAAGTTATTGGGGGACCTAGTCCCCAATAACCTATGCAGATTCTAGTTCAGCAAAATGGGCTTTACCCAATTGTGTTTTTGCATATTCCAACGTTACATCAAAGTTCTTCAATCGTTTTGAAGGTACCTCAAACATAGCGTCTTTCATCAGGGCCTCAACAATAGAGCGAAGTCCTCTAGCACCTAATTTATATTCTACAGCCTTATCTACGATATAATCCAAAGACTCTTCATCAAATGTCAATGTTATCTTATCCATTGCAAACAACTTAATGTACTGCTTGATAATAGAGTTCTTTGGCTCCATCAGAATACGGCGCAATGCATCCCTATCCAAAGGATTCAAATAAGTCAAAACAGGAAGGCGACCGATAATCTCAGGTATCAATCCAAAAGACTTCAAGTCCTGTGGAAGAATATACTGCATCAAATCAGCCTTATCTATCTTTCTGACATTCTGTACGGAAGTATAACCAACAACATGAGTGTTCATACGCTGAGCTATCTTTCTCTCAATGCCATCAAAAGCTCCACCACAAACAAACAGGATATTCTTTGTATCTACATGAATATACTCCTGATCAGGATGCTTTCTACCTCCCTGAGGTGGAACATTCACTACTGTACCCTCCAACAATTTCAAGAGTCCCTGCTGAACTCCCTCGCCACTTACATCACGGGTTATTGAAGGATTATCGCCCTTTCGAGCAATCTTATCAATTTCATCAATAAAAACGATGCCTCTTTCAGCCGCAGCAACATCATAGTTGGCAACCTGCAACAAACGAGTAAGGATACTCTCAATATCCTCTCCTACATAACCTGCCTCTGTGAAGACAGTTGCATCAACAATGGTGAATGGAACATCCAGCAGTTTTGCGATAGTACGGGCCAACAGTGTTTTTCCCGTACCAGTGCTTCCCACCATAATAATGTTACTCTTCTCTATTTCTACACCATCATCATCCTTAGGTTGCTGAAGGCGCTTGTAATGATTGTATACAGAAACAGCTAAAGTCTTCTTTGCATCATCCTGTCCAATCACATATTCATCAAGATACTTCTTAATTTCCTTAGGCTTTGGAACCTTTTTCAATTTAAAAGAACTATCCGTGTTAGCTTCCTCTGCAGAATTGGATGTGCCAAGTCCTGTTTGCTGAACGATCTCGTATGCTTGCTGAGCACAACTCTCGCAGATATAGCCATTCAGTCCTGTTATCAATAATTTTACCTGGCTCTCTGTCCTTCCACAAAAGCTACAAACTTTCTTTGGCATGTTTTACTTCTTTCTTATTAAAACCTCGTCTATCATACCATATTCCTTAGCCTCCTCTGCATTCATCCAATAGTTACGGTCGCTATCCTGCCATACCTTCTCAAATGGTGTATGTGAGTGATCGGATATAATGGTATATAATTCTTTCTTGAATTTCTGAATCTCTTTTGCTTCAATCTCAATATCAGAAGCCTGTCCCTGAACACCACCAAGTGGCTGATGAATCATCACACGGCTGTGAGTAAGAGCTGAGCGCTTGCCTTCCTGACCAGACACAAGCAATACTGCTGCCATTGAGGCTGCCATACCTGTACAGATTGTCGCAACGTCACTAGAGATAAACTGCATAGTATCATAGATACCCAAACCTGCAGTAACACTACCACCAGGACTGTTGATATAAATAGAAATATCCTTGCCACTATCTACAGAATCAAGATAGAGCAACTGTGCCTGAAGGGTATTTGCTGTATAATCGTCAATTTCTGTACCCAGGAAGATGATGCGATCCATCATAAGACGTGAGAACACGTCCATCTGAGTAACGTTCAACTGACGCTCCTCCAAAATATAAGGATTAAGATACTGCGCCTGTGCCTTAACAACATCATCCAGCACCATACCATTCATTCCCAAATGCCTAGTAGCAAATTTTCTAAAATCGCTGTTCATAAATATTATCCTTTCGTTATTAGACAAAAATAGAGGTTATCAACCTTCTATTTCTTGTTCGTAGGAACAAAGATAATAAAAAAAGTCGATAACCTCTTATATAAAGAAGTTTTTTTCTTAAAAAAAATTAGTCTTCCATCAACTTATTGAAATCGTCGATTGAGATTTCCTTCTCATTCAACTTAACAACACTCTTAAGAGCAGCTGTAAGCTTACGATCAATTGCACGGTCAACCAATGCATCGGTATTATTACCCTTCTTAAGGATTTCCTCTGCATAGTTCTCAATATACTCCTCTGGGATGTTTGTCATACCATACTGAGCGAACTGAGCTGTAGCTGCTTCCTTAGCAGTCTCCTTAACATCCTGATCATCGATCTTGATGCCCTGAGCCTCAACAAGCTGTTCCTTGATAAGGTGCCATGTCAACTCCTTAACACTCTGCTCGTAGTTCTTCTCAACAAACTCCTCGCCCTTATCCTTGTTGTTATTCAACATGATCTTCTTAAGAAGCTCATCTGGATAAGCAAGCTTACCAACCTTCTTCTCGCAATGAGCGCGAACATCCTGGATGAACTTGAAGTCTGAATCAGTAGTCAACTGCTCCTTAAGGCCCTCAGCAATCTTAGAACGGAATTCCTTCTCGTCCTTAACAGCATCCTTACCATATACTGTATCAAAAAGCTCCTGATTTACATCGTGCTTCTTGAAACGCTGAATCTCTGTAACCTGGAAGCTGAAATCTGCATTAAGATCTTTAACCGACTCACGCTCAACCTTCAACAAAGAAGAAATCTCTGTATCGTTCTCTGGATAAGCCTTCTTAGGGTTGAATGTGATGATATCACCTAACTTAGCGCCATCGAAAAGCTTCTTCTGGTCATCAACCTTGATGTAGCTTGGCATAAGAACTGCAGCCTCAACAGTGATGCCACCTTCCTTTGTATTACCATTCTCGTCGAGCTCACGAATATCACCCTTGAGCATATCATTCTCCTCGTAGTTTTCAGCTTTCTCATAGCTTCCTGCACGAGAAGCGAACATCTCAACCTGACGATCGATAATAGCATCGTCAACAGTGATGTTATAGTAATCAACCTTATCACGACCAGAAAGAGCAACCTTGAACTCTGGAGCTACAGCGATATCAAATACGAATGTATAAGGTGCTGCCTTTGTAAGGTCCTGAGCCTGCTGCTTCTCTGATGGAAGAGGCTCGCCCAACATCTGAATCTTGTTGTCTTTTACATACTTGTAAATTTCCTGACCTACTATCTTATTGATAGCATCCATCTTTACAGGCATTTCGTACTGACGCTTAATCATGCCCATAGGAGCCTGACCTGGACGGAAACCAGGAACGTTAGCTTTCTTACGATAGTCCTTCAATGTCTTCTCGACATCCTCCTTGAAATCTTTTTCCTCAACAGTAATAGTCATCAGACCATTGATCTTGTCAGGATTCTCAAATGAAATTTGCATCTTTGATTATTGTTATTTGTTATTATTATTTTCTTAAGTCCACAATTAGTTTGCAAAAATACTTAAATTCTGCGTAATTACCTAATCTATAATTCGAAAATTTGTTTTTTTAACGCAAACTATTCACAAAATGAAGGTCATCTTCGTTAGGCTTAAACTTTCGATAAACAAAGTTTTCACTCAGATAATGCTTACGAACAGTTGGATCGGCAGCTATTTCCTCTGGCAATCCCTTGAACAAGATTCTTCCCTCAAAAAGCAAATAGGCACGATCGGTAATAGACAATGTTTCCTGTACATTGTGGTCGGTAATCAGAATTCCAATATTACGATACTTTAAGCGCCACACGATATGCTGGATATCCTCTACAGCAATAGGGTCTACTCCCGCAAAAGGCTCATCAAGCATAATGAATTTCGGATCAATCGCAAGGCATCGCGCAATCTCTGTTCTTCGACGCTCACCTCCTGAAAGTTGATCTCCTTTATTCTTTCTCACCTTGTTCAGACGAAACTCGCTTATAAGGCTTTCCAACTTATCCAACTGGTACTGGCGAGGTTTACCTGTCATTTCCAAAACAGACATGATATTGTCCTCGACACTCATCTTGCGGAACACACTGGCCTCCTGAGGAAGATAGCCTATTCCCGAACGAGCGCGCTTATACACAGGAAACTCTGTAATTTCCTGATCATCAATATAAACATGACCTTCATTAGGAACAACAAGACCAGTAGTCATATAAAAGGATGTTGTCTTACCAGCTCCATTAGGACCAAGCAATCCGACGATTTCGCCTTGCTTAACATTAAAAGTCACACCGTTAGCTACGGTTCGACTTCCATATCGCTTTACAAGTCCTTCGGTCCTGAGCACAGCACCTTCTTGATTTTGCATCTCAGGAATATTAATAGATTCGTCCATAATTATAAATTTGGATGCAAAAATACTAAAAAACAGTCGAATATCACTTATAAAATCAAAAACATATTCTACATATTGCAGTTTTTTAAAGGAATTTGGTTACTTTTGCAAACACAAATGAAGATTTATCAACATGTTGATTTTTAAATGGCTTACCACTTTTGGTAATTATCTTATATTAATGGGACGTTCGTTTTCTCGACCTGAAAGAGGAAGAATGTTCTTAAAGCGTTATGTCAAGGAGATGTTTCAACTAGGTATCGATTCTATTGGAATTGTACTTTTGATATCATTCTTTATTGGAGCAGTTATCTGCATCCAGATGAAGATGAATATCCAAAGTCCATGGATGCCTCGTTGGGTAGCAGGTTACACAACCCGAGAGATTATGCTTCTTGAATTTAGTTCGTCAATTATGTGTCTTATCCTAGCAGGCAAAGTAGGTTCCAATATAGCCTCTGAGCTTGGAACCATGCGAGTTACGCAACAGATTGATGCTCTTGACATTATGGGTGTAAACTCCGCTTGTTATCTTGTTCTCCCAAAGATTCTTGGATTGGTTACAATTATGCCATTCCTTGTTATCTTCAGTAGTGCAATGGGTATTGTTGGAGCCTACGGTACGGCATACATTGGCCGAATTATCTCCCCAGATGATCTCACACTAGGCCTTCAGCATTCATTTAATGCCTGGTTCATGTATATGAGTATCATAAAGAGTCTATTCTTTGCTTTTATTATAGCCAGCGTATCTTCTTTCTTTGGCTACACAGTCGAAGGAGGCTCTGTTGAAGTAGGAAAGGCCAGCACTGATGCTGTGGTTTGTTCCAGCGTCTTGATTTTGTTCTCTGATGTATTTCTCACTCAAATCCTCTCATAATCATGATTGAAGTAAGAAACTTAACCAAATCTTTTGAAGACAAAACTGTCCTTCGAAATATAAACACAGTATTCGAAACTGGTAAAACCAACTTGATTATCGGTCAGAGTGGTTCAGGAAAGACGGTTCTAATGAAGAATCTCGTAGGACTACTAACACCAACAGAAGGTGAAGTTCTCTACGATGGTAGAAACTTTCTAGAGATGGGAAAGAAAGGTCAGGCTCTTATGCACCAAGAGATGGGTATGGTATTTCAAGGTTCTGCACTATTCGACTCTCTCACTGTATTAGAGAATGTAATGTTCCCTCTTGACATGTTTTCTACGAAAGGCCGACTTGATCGTGAGAAGAGAGCTTTAGAGTGTCTCGAGCGCGTTAACTTGCTAGATGCCCAGAAGAAATATCCTAGCGAGATTTCTGGAGGTATGCAGAAGCGAGTTGCTATCGCCCGAGCTATCGTAATGAACCCTAAATATCTATTCTGTGATGAGCCAAACTCAGGTTTGGACCCAAAGACTTCACTTGTGATAGATGAACTTCTCTCTGGCATTACGAAGGAATTCGGAATGACAACTATCATCAACACCCACGATATGAACTCTGTAATGGGTATCGGTGAAAATATTTGTTTCATATATCATGGCAGAAAGGAATGGCAGGGAAATAAAGATGAAGTCATTGCCAGCAACAATCAGAAACTGAACGATTTAGTATTTGCATCCGACCTCTTTAGAAAAGTTAAACAGGTTGAGTTATCTGAAGAAAAACAAAAATAAAAAAGGCGATCTTAAAAGATCGCCTTTTTCATTATCTCATTAACCACTTTCCTTTACTCTTTACCATTGGAACTACTATCTGTTCTGTGGAGTTATCTCCGTACTCAAAAGCAAGGAATACATTAGCTGTATTATGAATAGTGTCGGCATTGGCATTCAAGATACGTACATCCTTTATGCCTCCATGTTCCTCAGTTTGCTGTCCGATGAACATTCTTGCATTTGCCACTAATTGTTCATGATAACCTGTAGGTATACTATCTGTCTGAAAACGAGAATTCACAAACTCCTCATACTTTCCTTTCAGTAAATCATCATAATATCCCTTTGCTGCAATTGCAGCCAACTCCCCTTGACTTTGTGTTTTCTCCTCACTACAAGCCGTAAGCACGAGGAGAAACATTAGTATATAGACTATTTTTGTCATATTGTAAGAAAGCCCTCTTTTGGAGGGCTACAATTTATTTTTGTCGAATAAAGATATTTATCGGACATCCATGCATTGACCAATTCTCACGGATTTTATTCTCAAGAAAGCGACGGTAGTTTTCCTTCACATACTGAGGCAGGTTTGCATAGAACACAAAAGACGGAATCTGAGTGTTAGGAATCTGAGTACAATACTTAATCTTGATATACTTACCCTTCACACTCTGTGGTGGGTATGCCTCGATAATTGGCAACATCACTTCATTGAGCTTAGAAGTACCGATATGAGTCTTTCTATTCAAATATACCTCCTTTGCAGTTTCAAGTACCTTAAAAATACGCTGCTTGGTCATTGCAGAGGCAAACACAATTGGGAAGTCTACAAACGGAGCCATACGCTGGCGGATAGCATTCTCGAAAGTATCAATCACCTTCTGTGTCTTATCTTGTACAAGATCCCACTTGTTGACAACAACAACAAGAGATTTGTTGTTTTTCTGTACCAACTGGAAGATATTCATATCCTGAGCTTCAATACCACGTGTAGCATCCAACATGAGGATACACACATCACTATTTTCAATAGCACGGATAGATCGCATTACAGAATAGAATTCCAAGTCTTCAGAAACCTTATTCTTTCTACGAATACCAGCAGTATCTACCAAATAGAAATCAAAACCGAATTTATCATATTTGGTATAGATACTATCACGAGTTGTACCAGCAATCTCGGTAACAATGTTACGCTCCTCACCAATAAAAGCATTAATAATGCTGCTCTTACCTGCATTAGGACGACCGACAACCGCAAATCTTGGGATATCATCCTCAATATCCTCATCCTTTTGTTCTGGGAGTTTATCAAGAATCAAATCAAGAAGATCACCAGTACCGCCACCTGTCGCAGCACTAATACACTGAGGGTCTCCAAGTCCTAACTTGTAAAACTCAGCAGACATATAATAATTAGCACTATTATCTACCTTGTTTGCAACAAGAATAACAGGAAGCTTTGCACGACGAAGAATTGTTGCAACATCCTCATCCCAGTCAGTAACACCAGTTTCATTATCAACAAGGAATAAAACGAGATCAGCCTCTTGGGTAGCAACTTTCACCTGCTCACGAATAGCACCTTCAAAAATATCATCAGATTTAACTACCCAACCACCTGTATCAACGATAGAAAATTCCTTTCCGCTCCACTGAACCTTACCATACTGGCGGTCACGGGTTGTACCTGCAGTATCACTAACAATTGCACGACGTGACTGAGTGAGTCGATTAAATAGGGTGGACTTACCTACATTTGGGCGTCCAACAATAGCTACTAAACTTGCCATTTAAATGCGAGTTTTGTCCTCCTTAAATGTAAGAAGGTTAGGATGAGGTCACCGCATCCTAGTTAATACTCTGTTTTGCCGAAAGGCGACCTTATTCTTCCGGCTCTCTCTTTTGAGAGGGTTTGTCCTCAATTCTATTCAGGACAGAAGTTTGAAGATATAAAATCTTCCCTAATTACCCTAAAAGGGAAATTCTATTTATTCTGGATTATAACCGAAGTTTCCTAATTCACGCTCCGAATTTCTCCAATCTTTATCTACCTTTACAAAAGTTTCCAGATAAATTCTTTTACCAAAGAACTTCTCCAAAGATTTTCTGGCCTCTGAGGAAACTTTTTTCAAAGCCGTTCCCTGATGACCAATAATGATTCCCTTTTGAGAATCACGTTCCACATAAATAACCGCATTTATATGAATATGCTTATCATCTTCCTTAAATCGTTCAACAACAACCTCTACCGAATAAGGTATTTCCTTATCATAATAACGAAGTATCTTCTCACGAATAATCTCGGAAACAAAGAACTTTGCCGGTTTATCAGTCAACTGATCCTTATCAAAATAAGGAGGACTATCAGGAAGAAGTTCTTTAATACGCTTCATCAAGATATCCGTTCCAAATTTATTTTGAGCCGAGATTGGAAGAATCTCTGCATTTGGAAGAAGACTATGCCATTTATCAACAAGGTCACCTAACTTATTCTGTTCACTCTCGTCAATCTTATTGATCAGCAGAAGAACAGGAATTTTCATTTTGGAAACCTTTTCGAGGAAGTCCATATTCTTTTCAGGATCCTCTACTACATCAGTAACATAAAGCAAGATATCAGCATCGGCGAGTGCGCTTTCCGAAAAGGCAAGCATCATCTCCTGCATCTTATAATTTGGTTTCAATACACCTGGTGTATCCGAGAATACGATCTGACAATCATCATCATTAACAATACCCATTATTCGATGACGAGTAGTCTGCGCTTTAAAAGTAGCAATACTGATTTTCTCACCAACAAGCTGGTTCATCAGCGTACTTTTACCTACATTCGGATTACCGACAATATTAACAAAACCTGCTTTATGCATATATGCGATTTTTAATTAATTACCTTGGCTTATAAAACAAAGAAACGCATCGCCTTACATTAAAAAGGATGATGCGTTCCCAAGTAATATTTTCTTTGTGATTATTTCTTAGCTGCTTCAGTTGCACCATCGTATCCCCAAACGAAGTAAGAAGCTCCGTGGACAAAACCTGCACCAAAAGCTGTAAGAATAAACTTATCACCTTTTTTAAACTTATCCTCAAAGTCCCACATGGCAAGAGGTATAGTTGCAGCACTAGTATTACCATAACGCTCGATATTGATAAGAACCTTTTCAGGATCAATACCAGCACGCTTGGCAACAGCTTCTTCAATACGAAGATTTGCCTGATGAGGAATTACCCAACTAACATCTTCTGGTGTCAGTTCGTTATCACTCATCACTTTCTTGATATCACCTGCCATATCAGTTACCGCATAACGGAAAACAGTACGACCTTCTTGATAGAGATAATGAAGACGATGATCTACCGTGAAATGAGAAGGAGGGCAAACACTGCCACCAGCCTTCATATGTAAGAAAGGAAGTCCCTGTCCATCTGTACGAAGGAAAGAACTCTTATATCCAACATTCTCATCCTCAGTAGCCTCTACGAGAACTGCACCCGCTCCGTCACCGAAGAGAACGCAAGTTGCACGATCTGTATAGTCAACCATAGAAGACATCTTATCAGCGCCGATAACAATAATCTTCTTATAGCGACCACTCTCAATCATAGAAGAAGCAACATCAAGAGTATAAAGGAATCCACAGCACGCAGCAGAGAAATCAAATGCAAAAGCATTCTTCAATCCAAGCTTACCAAGAACGATAGATGCTGTGGAAGGGAATTTGTAATCAGGTGTAGTTGTTGTAACGATGAGGGCATCAATAGTATCAGGATCAACACCAGTCTTCTGCAATAGCTGTTTAGCTGCCTTACGAGCCATATAGCTAGTACCAAGACCTTCCTCTGTCAGGATACGGCGTTCCTTAATACCAACACGTGTCGTAATCCATTCATCGTTGGTGTCTACCATGCGAGACAATTCCTCATTATTGAGGACATAGTCAGGCACATAGCCACCAACACCTGTGATTACTGCGTGAATCTTCCCCATTATTCAGCTGCTTCCTTTACGATTGCAACCTTGCCGCGATAGTAGCCGCAAGTAGGGCATACTGTATGATAAACATAGTAAGCGCCACAGTTAGGGCAAACTGCCAATGTAGGGAGAACTGCCTTATCATGAGTTCTTCTCTTAAGTGTACGTGTCTTTGATTGACGTCTTTTAGGATGTGCCATAATTTTTAAATACTTTAATTTTAATCTTTTAAATTCAAATTTTTAAGCGCTGCCCAGCGTGGATCTATAGTTTCTTCTTTCTCTTCTTCCTCACCGCTTCGGGCGGTTGAATGCTGTTCTAGCATCTCGACCATAGCAGGGTTGCATTTTCCAGGTGCGTGCACGTGCTTGATAGGAATGCTGAGATCTATAAATTGATAAATAAACCATGCAACATCGAGTATTCCTTCGTCCTCGGCCACAGTCACAAGGTCATCATCTTCTGAGTAGTCTTCTCCAAACTTAACGACAAGTCTATTATCTGTTTCAATAGGTTGTTCCATATCTTCCAGACAAATGTCGCAAGGAATGTGAACTACACCTTCTGTATGAAAGTTAAGCTCAAAAAAATCGTCTGTCCTGCGTATAGACAGATCTACGCATAGCTTTCCTTTCTGCACATCAAGTGCCTCGATTGCCTTAAAGTAATCGTCATCTAGCTCATACTGCAGTACTGTTTCATCCTGTGGTAAAGCTTTCAAATCTATTCTTAAGCTATCAAGTTTACACATTTCGGGGTGCAAAGTTACGAATATTTTCTGATATAAATATATTTTTGAGGCAAAATTTTCGCTTTTACCCCTTCTTTAACTCAATACGGAAGGTTGTACCCTTTCCTACCTCGGAATTTTTAACCCAAATTTTACCATGATGATACTCTTCTATTATTCGTTTTGCTAAACTTAAGCCTAGACCCCAACCGCGTTTCTTGGTAGTAAAACCTGGACGGAACACATTTCCTATATCTTTCTTTTTAATGCCTTTACCTGTATCAGAAACCTCAATAATAGCTTTATTTGCTGTTTCCTCAACATGTAGAGTAATTGTGCCTGCTTCACCCCCCATAGCGTCGACTGCATTTTTACAAAGATTCTCTATAACCCACTCAAAAAGGCTAGCATTCATTTTGACGATAATATCACGATTTTGGAAATCTTTTATCATCTTAACCTTATTAGAAGTACGTCGGTCCATATAATCAATCACATGGTCCATTACCTCATTCAAACTAGCAGGAACAGGTTCTGGCAAAGAACCAATTTTAGAAAAACGATCGGCTATCAACTGAAGACGTTTAACATCCTTATTCATTTCTGGAATAAGGTCATCATTTGGATAAGTCTCTTTTAGAATTTCAATCCAAGCCATCAAACTAGAAATTGGAGTACCTAATTGATGAGCAGTTTCTTTAGAAAGACCTACCCAAACTTTATTTTGCTCTGCTCTTTTGGAAGTTAACAACGCAAAAATTGCAACTACAACAAAAATTAAAACAACCCCCAATTGAACAACAGGATAAGCTGTAAGTCTTTTCAACATTAAAGACTCATCATAGCATACTTGTATAAAATCAATCGAATTATCTAAACCTATCTTTATACTCTGACCTTTAGACAACCATTCTAAACCTACTTTCTGAGCATAAGCAAGACTATCCTTATAATTACGCCCCTCAATACCACTTAAATTACGAAATGTCTGAGCATTACCTTTAGAATCCAATACAATAACAGGAATTGTATTATTCTCATTAATAACCTTGAGAACTAAATTTAAATCAGTATTTTCATCTGCAGTATTAAGAGAATGCATTGCTTCAGCCCACACTTCCATTCGATTACGTTCCTCTGAAGCAAGATCACGAACTAAGAAGTGAGAAACCACAAGAGAAGCAACAGCAATAACTATAGCAGCTATTACCAGCATTATTTTCACTTGACGTATACGGTCAGTCCATTTCATATCCATATAACGTAGTCCTCTTTAAATTATTGCAAATAATAAGGGACAACAAAAAAAGCCCCGACTACTTTCGTAATCGAGGCTCTTGATAAAAAGGAGGCGGCTACCTACTCTCCCACATTGCATTGCAGTAC
>CAJOPE010000003.1 GCA_905236815.1 uncultured Prevotella sp.
TATTCCCTATTTTGCTATTAACTTCCATATATTTTATAACAAAAGATCTTCCCCCTAAGGTATTCTATACAGAAATAGAAAATGATGTCGAAGTGGAAAAGATAAAGGATGCCTGGTATCGGGATGATTTCTGGATTTTGACAATACTAACCATCGCTCCAATTATCGTTGCTGTTGTCGACAATTTTATTTACATAATAAGGCATAAAAATGCCGAAACATAATACCGATACATATCGATACCTCTACCGATAACGTATCGTTTTTTGTCTTATTACTTTATCTTTGCAAACGCAATCCTGAAGGAGGCAGGGCAATATCGCCGGGCTTAGTAATGCAGGTTGCAAAGTAATAAAGTGAATGCAACTAGTATTCAGATTTTTTAAAATAATCTCTTCGGCGAGGTGAGACCGCTGACCGATGAGAAGGGCGAAGCCTGGTTCATGGGAGTGGTGTTGCCAGGGCTTTGGGATATAAGAATGCAACTAAGGCAATTATATCGTACATCGACAAAGAAGACTGCAACACATTGATATTCAGTCGAGAATCCCAAAATGGGACTCTCGTAAATAAAACAACCATCATCAACGAGTCTGGTCTTTATTCTTTAGTTTTTTCTTCCAAACTTCCGCAGGCTCGAGAGTTTAAACATAGGGTAACCAGCGAGGTGCTTCCTCAGATTCGCAAGACGGGTGGTTCTATGCTGCTAATCAAATGCGTATTGCAATATCTTCAATAAAGGATTATCCCATGTCCTTCCCCCCATTGAAGATTCAGCAAGAAATCGGTCAAACTCTTTCCTACTACAACGACTTAATCGAGAACTATCAGAAGCAAATAAAGCTGCTAGAGGAAGCAACCCAGTGCCTCTATAAGGAAGGTTCGTTGACCTTAATTTCCCAGGATATGAAAACTCAAGGTTGTGGTTGTGCAGAAGAATCTCTTGATTTGCTGCTACTTGATGTCATGATGGGGGCATGAGTGGTTTTGCCCTTGAAAGAGTACTCAAGAACAACCCCTTAACAGAGAATATTCCTATCATTTCCTCTCAGCAAAGGATACAGAAAATGATACGAACCGGCTTTAACCTTGGAGCAGATGACTATATTTCCAAGTCCCTCTCTATTCGCAAAGTGCTGGTGCGAGTGAGAGCTGCGATTCCCGAGTTTGTTCTTCATCGCACTGTGGATGCAAACATAACCCGCTAACCGCTGCAAGCAGACAATTATTTACTATATGCTTTCTGTCAGGAACTTCCTGAGGTGAAGGTGCGTAACGCCATTGTCATCTGTCTTGCTGACCAATGGTGTCATTGATATCACATACTTTGGGTAATTGTCTTTAATGCCATGGAGGTTGCCAAATTCACGCTCACGGGTGTTGTCGTCGGCAATGATGAAAGAAGCCTGCACATAAACTCGTTTGCCTTCAGGTTTCGTGCAAACAAAGTCAATCTCGCCAGCCTGAAGTTGTCCTACCATCACTTCATATCCCAACCGTCTCAGGTGATTATAGATGATATTCTCAATTACCTTTTCCACATCGCCCTCCCTTGATCCTCCTGCAAGCGCATTGCGTATGCCATTGTCCTCAAAATAGAACTTGTCGTTGCTCTCGAAAAGTCGTTTTCCATGGATATCATAGCGGTTCACCTTGTGGATGATGTAAGCATCACAAAGGAATTTGGTATAGTTGATTACAATGGTAGAAGTGATATTCTCACCCTGAGATTTCATGTATTTCGCAATGCCATTGGCAGAAATTATCTTTCCTGTGTTGTCTGCAAGGAATCTAGCTAGATTCTCAAGGAAAGGCACGTTACGAATTTGATTTCGCATAATTACATCCTTCAATAATACGGTATGGTAAACATCCATCTGGTACTCTCGTGCATCCTGTTCGTCAAGTCCGATCTTTACCAATCCAGGCAATCCACCCAACTGGATGTATTTGCTAAGCGCTTCATCGGAATCTGCTAACTTATGGAACTGTAGGAATTCCACATAGCTCAATGACTGGACATAAATTTCCTTGTATCTTCCTCCAATTAACGTACTCAGATCACTGCTGAGCATCTTTGAGTTGGAGCCAGTAATGACAATCTCAATATCATCCTCCTCATAATAGCTACGAACGCTCTTCTCGAACTGTTCTATCTCCTGTATCTCGTCAACAAGGATATAGTTTGTCTTAGAAGGGTTACGATGCTCGTCGATATAGTCGTTGAGATCCAGATAGCTCCTAATAGCATCAAACTCCTTCTTCTCTTTATTGACATAGATAACATTAGCATCATCAAGAGTCTCCACTTTGCTTTTAAACAAACGAAGAATAGAACTCTTACCTACACGTCTCTGACCTGTCAGGATGATAATTGTGTCCTTTCCAAGAAACTTTTCAATCCTATCTAAATAAGTCTGTCTAATAATCTCCTTCATATCTTTTATAATAGATAAACACTGCAAATATAGCGTTTTTATCTTGTATACAAGACAAAATCAGAGAAATATTTGTTTTATCGATTATAAAAATAAATGAGATTGTCAAAAAAAACTATTGGATAATAGAAAAAGAGTATAATCCATTCAACTTTTTCCAGGGAAATACACACTATCTGGCAGATATGATAATCATCCCATTTCAAAAATAGAAATAGGCTAAAAAAGGATAAACTATCGCCTACTTCTTGCACGTTTCAGAAATAAGCTATATCTTTGCATTGATAATAGAAAGAACGTAAAATTGCCAAAGTTTATTAATCCGTTTACCGATATCGGATTTAAAAA
>CAJOPE010000004.1 GCA_905236815.1 uncultured Prevotella sp.
AAAAACTTTTGGACATTCCTTCTCTTTCCTCTTGATTTTTAAGACTTTAAGGGCAAGCTATTTGCAAGTGGGAAACTTTAGTAATATTATTCATTATATAAAAAAAGGAAGTCTTTATTCAAAGACTTCCTCCATACTATCTTCATCTACCATAGTAGTATCCTTCGGACAAGGATCAAATCCTTTCGGTACATCAAACACCGCCTTCGGATTGTATTGCAGCGTTTTATCTGCCAATACTTTCCTCATATAGATTGCCCATACTGGCAATGCCACAGAAGCACCCTGACCTAAAGTCATACTATCAAAGTGGATATCACGATCCTCACCGCCTACCCAGATACCTGTTACCAGTTCCGGAGTAAAGCCCATGAACCATCCATCACTATTATTGTTAGTGGTTCCTGTCTTCGCACCAATCTGACCCTCGAAATTATATTTATAACGAAGTCGACCTGCAGTACCACCATCAACTACTCCCTGAAGCAGGATAAGCATCTTATTGGCACAATCACTGCTGATTACCTCGTTCATACGAGGCTGGAACTTGGCAATTACATTGCCCTCATTATCCTCAATACGGCTCACAAACATAGGAGCTGTACGAATACCATGATTAGCGAAAGTTGTATAGGCACTTACCATTTCGGCTACCGACACATCGCAAGGTCCAAGACAAAGCGACATAGATGGATGAATGCCAGGATCATTAATTCCGAAGTCGTGAAGCAACTGTACAAACTGACGAGGATTCAACTTACTCATCAGATAAGCGGAAATCCAGTTGTTGGAATGAGCAAGACCCCATTTCAAAGTTACCATCTCTCCATAACGCTCATGACTAGCATTGCGAGGGGTCCAAGGGCGGCCTGCCACCATATAGGTTTGCTGACGGTTTGGAGCCAGATCGCAAGGTGAGAAGCCATTCTCCATTGCCAAGGCATAGAGGTAAGGTTTAATGGTAGAACCCACCTGACGTCGACCTCCGGTAGTCATATCATACATGAAGTGTGGATAATCCAAACCACCCACATATGCCTTTACAGCACCAGTCTTAGGATCCATACTCATAAATCCGGCACGAAGGAACTTCTTATAATACAAGATAGAATCCATTGGGGTCATCATCGTGTCGATATCACCATGATAAGTGAATACCGTCATTTCAGTACGAGTGCGGAATGCCTTGCGAATTTCATCAGGAGTAGCTCCAGCAGCCTTCATACTGCGATAGCGCTCACTCTGCACCATAGCACGGCGCATAATACTCCTAACCTCTGCAGGCTTCAGATTTCCCGAGAAAGGTGCAGTTGGCTTATTTGCATTCTCCTTGTCAAAACGAGGTTGTAGATAGCGGGCCACATGACGATAAACAGCCTCCTCGGCATATTGCTGCATACGAGAATCTATCGTGGTGAAAACACGAAGACCATCAGAATATACATTGTAAGGCGAACCGTCTTTCTTGAAGTTCTTATTACACCATCCATAGAGCGGATCAGAAACCCATGCGATACTGTCGATGGTGTATTGATTACGCTTCCACGAAGGATAATTGGATAATTCAGGTTTCTCCGCCATCATATACTGGCGAAGGAACTCGCGGAAATAGGTTGCCGCACCATCCTTATGATCAGAGCGATGGAAATTGAGTGTAAGAGGCTCAGCTGTTTGCTTGTCGAATTCCTCCTGAGTAAGATAACCCGCCTTGAGCATCTGTCCAAGCACCACATTGCGGCGGTCGCGACTACGTTCAGGATATCTAACAGGATTAAAGAGCGATGGGTTTTTGCAGAGACCTACCAGAGTAGCAGCCTCAACAATCGACAAATCGGCCGGTTCCTTATTAAAATAGGTGTTGGCAGCAGTCTTGATACCCACAGCATTGTGAAGGAAATCAAACTTATTAAGGTAGAGCGCGATAATCTCCTCCTTAGTATAATAACGCTCCAATTTCACAGCAATCACCCACTCTATCGGCTTCTGCAGCAAACGTTCAGTAGTGCTGTGAGCCTTCTCACTCCACAACTGCTTTGCCAACTGCTGGGTGATAGTAGAACCACCACCGGCACTCGCCTTACCGAGAATACCACGCTTCACAATCGCACGGCCCAGCGCGATAAAGTCGACACCCGAGTGATCATAGAATCGCTCATCCTCGGTAGCCACCAGTGCCTGAACCAAATGAGGGGAAATCTTAGAATAAGGAATGATCACACGATTTTCCTTATTCAGATTCCAGGTACCAATCACCTTACCATCCGATGAGAACACCTGGGTGGCATATCTGTTGATTGGATTCTGAAGATCTTCAATAGGAGGCATATAGCCTATCCATCCGAACCAGATGGCGGTGAAAGCCATCGCTGTGCAGAGGACGGATGCGGCAAGTAGTCCCCATAAGAATTTTACTAATTTACGTCTCATGGATGCAAAATTACAATTTTCTTTTGAATTATATATAATATGTCGAAAATTATGTGTAACTTTGGGGTCGAATTCAGAACAATCAACCAAAATATAAATGGAAAAGCATAATTTTGTGACGATTGCCGACCTGTCGAAGGAAAAGATCATGTATCTTCTGGAAATGGCGCAAGAGTTCGAAAAACATCCTAACAGGGAACTACTTAAAGGAAAGGTTGTCGCAACCCTTTTCTTTGAACCTTCCACCCGCACTCAATTAAGTTTTCAAACCGCAGCCAACCGCCTAGGTGCCCGGGTCATCGGCTTCTCTGATGCCAAGACCTCAAGTACTTCGAAAGGCGAAACGCTAAAAGACACCATCCTGATGGTGAGCAATTATGCTGATGTGATTGCCATGAGGCACCACATCGAGGGAGCTGCCCAGTATGCCAGCGAAGTGGCACCAGTGCCTATCATCAATGCAGGAGACGGCGCTCACATGCACCCTTCCCAGTGTCTGCTCGATCTTTATTCCATTTATAAGACACAGGGAACACTCGAAAATCTGAATATTTATCTTGTGGGAGACTTGAAATATGGCCGCACAGTTCACTCTCTCATTATGGCGATGCGGCATTTCAATCCAACTTTCCATTTCATCGCACCTAAAGAGCTTGCTATGCCTCAGGAATACAAATTGTATTGCAAGGAGCATAACATCAAGTTCCAGGAACATACTGCTTTCAACGAGAAAGTTATTGCTGATGCTGATATTCTCTATATGACGCGTGTGCAGAAGGAACGTTTCAGCGACTTGATGGAATATGAGCGTGTGAAGAATGTATATATCCTTAAGAACGACATGCTCGTGAACGCAAGGGAGAACCTGAAGATTATGCACCCACTTCCTCGTGTAAACGAGATCGCCTATGATGTGGATGAGAATCCTCACGCCTACTACATTCAGCAGGCCAAGAACGGACTGTATGCCCGCGAGGCTATCTACTGCTACTGTCTGGACATCACTCTCGACGATGTGAAGAATGACAAGACCATCATTGAGAGCAAGTTCTAAGTGAGCGGACGAAAACTTTAAATTTTTACCTCTTAAATTATACATCACAAAGAGATGGGAAAGAAAGAATTACTGGTTTCAGCCATTGAGAATGGAACCGTTATCGATCATATTCCAGCAGAAAAGACCTTCCAGGTTGTTAATCTGCTGAACCTTCAGAATGCCCAGGAGCCTGTTACCATCGGCTTTAATCTTCCTTCCAAGCAGGTGGGAAAGAAAGGCATCATCAAGATTTCCAATAAGTTTTTCACCGATGAGGAAATCAACCGTCTGAGCGTGGTAGCTCCTAAGATTGTGCTCAACATCATCAAAAACTACGAGGTGGTTGAGAAAAAGACTGTAGAAACTCCCGATGAGTTGAGAGGTATCGTGAAGTGCAACAACCCTAAGTGCATCACCAACAACGAGCCTATGCAGACTGTTTTCAACGTAGTTGACAAGGCACAAGGCATTTTGAAATGCAGATATTGCGACAAGGAGCAGCAAATCGACAAAGTTGATTTATGTTGAAAAAACTAACAAAATAATTATTTTTTATGGCAAAAGTATACGAATTCAAATAATTTGTTGTACTTTTGCCACGAATTATAAGAATTAAGAGAGATTTATTAAGCGAAAAATAGATTTTTAACTATACGGCCAGAATTATTCTCAGCAGAGGAGATAGGTATGGCTTTTAAATTCAAATTAAAAAAATGAGAAAGGATCAGGAAATTTTCGATCTTATCGAGCAGGAGCACCAGCGCCAGCTGAAAGGCATGGAGTTGATCGCATCTGAGAATTTCGTAAGTGACGAGGTTATGGCTGCTATGGGCTCTTACCTTACCAACAAGTATGCTGAAGGTTATCCTGGCAAGCGCTACTATGGTGGTTGCCAGGTCGTAGACCAGGTTGAGACTTTGGCCATCGAGCGCGTAAAGCAGCTTTTCGGTGCTGAATATGCCAATGTCCAGCCTCACTCTGGAGCTCAGGCTAATCAGGCTGTTCTGCTTGCTGTTCTGAAACCAGGCGACACATTCATGGGTCTTGACCTCGATCAGGGTGGTCACCTTTCTCATGGTAGCGAGGTGAATACTTCTGGTATTCTTTACAAGCACATCGGCTATACTCTTAACAAGGAAACTGGTCGTGTTGACTACGACGAGATGGAGCGCCTTGCGCTTGAAAACAAGCCAAAACTGATTATCGGTGGTGGTTCTGCTTATAGCCGTGAGTGGGATTATGAGCGTATGCGCAAGATTGCTGACGAAGTTGGCGCATTGCTGATGATTGATATGGCTCACCCAGCTGGTCTTATCGCTGCTGGTTTGCTTAAGAACCCATTGAAGTATGCTCACATCGTAACTACTACTACACATAAGACTCTCCGTGGTCCTCGTGGTGGTGTTATCCTTCTTGGCAAGGACTTCGAAAATCCTTGGGGCTATACCACTAAGAAGGGTGAGGTTAAGAAGATGTCTATGCTCTTCAACTCTGCAGTATTCCCAGGCAACCAGGGTGGTCCTTTGGAGCACGTTATCGCTGCTAAGGCAGTAGGTTTCGGCGAGAACCTCGCACCAAGCTGGAAGGAGTATGCTGCTCAGGTTCAGAAGAACGCTGCTGTACTTTCACAGTCACTTATCGACCATGGTTTCAGCATCGTAAGTGGCGGTACAGATAACCACTCTATGTTGCTCGACCTCCGTCAGAAGTATCCTAACCTTACTGGTAAGGTAGCTGAGAATGCTCTTGTAGCTGCTGATATTACAGTAAACAAGAACAAGGTTCCTTATGATGAGCGTAGCGCATTCCAGACATCAGGTATCCGTTTGGGTACAGCAGCCATGACAACTCGTGGTGCTAAGGAAGATATGATGCATTTGATCGCAGATCTTATCGATGAGGTTCTGAAGGACCCAGAGAACGATCAGGTAATCAAGAGCGTTCGTGAGAAAGTTAATGCAACTATGAAGGATTATCCTTTGTTTGCATACTAAAAATATCGCAACTCTATAGAAAGCTCAGTCGAAAGACTGGGCTTTTTCATTTTATATAACTTGGATAATTTATAGGGAACTTTATCCCACTGCTTCTCCCCCGCTCGCGGGGGAGAAGTATAGTTAGATGATCCTTCTATGAATTATACAGGCTAAACCTAATACTTGGCAGAAAAACCAAATGAAGAAAATATATTTATTCTTAACTCTTATAGTCCTTGCATCATGCAAAAAGCATTATTATGAATTGCCAAATAGCTTAAAAAGTAACGACGTGACCATGGTGGTGTTCGAAAACGGTGAGAACTTCCATGGCAAGAAATACGACACTATTTGCAATAGAAGCATAATCGATTCATTATATGAATGCTTTTATACTCACGAGGACACGTTGGAGGACATTTTTCCCGATCCATCCTTTAGGGGCATAAAAGTAATTAAACTTAGAACCCCATATCGTATTACTTTTTATTCAAAAACACAGAAAAATGAGTTTCATTTTAATAAAGGTGACCATTTGAGATATTACGATTGGAATAACGAATGCAATGTTCTCAAGAATGCTGTTTTTGGAAATGTTATAATTAATAAGTATTTCCATAAAAAATAGAAATAACTTTTCATTTTTTCAGAATTTCATTCATAACTATCTATTCATCAGCGACTTTGGCTGAAAGCAATATTTTTACTTCTTTCAACATCCTTTAGCGAATGATAGATATGCGAGATAGCACACCTAAATGCACGGTTTAGGGGTCCTAAACCATGCGTTTAGCCCTCCTTTCTCGCACCTATGATACTTCAAAGTTCCACAATAGTTGGTAAATTGCAAAACAACACATAAGATTTTACTCAACAAAACCTTATGTGTTGTTCTACTAAAAACAAACTATTATACCCTTATCAGGCATAATTTATCACGTCTAAACTATAGTCACAACAGCTCAGCAAAAATTGCTTTCAGCCAAACTGCCTGTATTGTAAGCACTTACATCGAAAGAATCGAAAAAACAAAAAGTTATTTTTATTTTTTTGCAAGTGTCTTATTTCAGAATTAAAGCATTCAAAGCCTTATCTCACAGTGATGTGGAAGCAGCCCTGATGCACCTCATACTTCACATAGCAGCGATTGCTCTCACGGAAATCGCGAAGCACCTCACTCAACACCCATTTCAAGGTATCATTCTGCACCTTACGACGACTCTCGCCAGGAGCAGCTACCGTTTGATAGCGATTATAGCAGAGATCGAAAGTGGTGCCATACATGTGGCAGGAATTCTGCGAAGCATTGCTATTATGACTGCGAAGCTTAGAAACATCCTCCTTACTTCTCAATACACTCGTAATGATAATCTTGTGCAAAGGAATACCCTTAATCTGAAGAGAATCGTAGAAACTTCGACCTATATCTTGCAAGAGAACAGAGGCACGAGGCACCAGATAAGGCAGACTCGAATGAAGTTTGTCGATATAGAAATAAGGATTGCTGCCCACATACACCAGTTCCTTCTTTCGTTTCTCGGCATTCGCACGATTTTCAACTGGAGTAACACCCCACTTCTTGGCCGCCTCCAGCTGAATATCATTCATATCAGGGAAAGTATGGCCGAAATGAGGCACACTGAAAATCTTATGCTTCGCCAAGCTGCCGTCCTCATTGAAGAAGACCGACTTGACAGGCACAGAAAGAGTATCATTGGCAGGCTGAACATTCTTGTTTTTCTCATCCAGCGACAAGGCATCAATACTGTCGCTCTTCGCATAAGCATATTCATTATCTACAAGAGAATCCTGCTGGCGTGAAGTTTTATCTTTAGAGGAATTGGCTACACCAGGAAACGCACAACGCACAAGCGCCAGCATAAGCACAGCTATACCAAAACCCTGCAAATATCCTTTTTTGGTAATTTTCATCAAAAGTATTTTCTTATATGGACACAAAGGTAACAATAAAAAATGAAAATACTTTGTTTGTTTCATAGTATTTTTGTAAATTTGCACCGTAATTATAAATAAGGTAAAACTAGTTTTAATATTTCACTTTGATAGAGAAGCATATTGTACTCGAAGATATAGACCCGGTAGTTTTCTACGGTGTTAATAACAGCCATCTGCAGATGATCAAATCGCTGTTCCCCAAGTTACGCATTGTCGCGCGAGGCAATGTCATCAGAATCTTGGGCGACGAGGAGGAGATGGCTAAAATAGAAGAGGACATTGAGAACATGCGCAAGCATGTGCTAAAATACAATTCCATTAATGACGAGGATATCCTGGACATCATAAAAGGCAAACAAACTAAAGCCGATGCCATCAAGGGTGTGCTCGTTTATAGTATCTCGGGGCGCCCTATCAAGAGCAGAAGCGAGAATCAGCAGAAGCTCATCGACGCCTATGAGAAAAACGACATGATATTCGCGGTTGGTCCAGCCGGTACGGGAAAAACCTATCTGAGCATCGCTCTTGCAGTGAAGGCTCTGAAGGAGAAACAGGCAAAGAAAATCATTCTGAGCCGTCCGGCAGTGGAAGCTGGCGAGAAACTCGGATTTCTCCCTGGCGATATGAAGGACAAAATCGACCCATATCTCCAGCCGCTGTATGATGCCCTCGAGGATATGATTCCTGCCACCCGACTGCAGGATATGATGGACAAGCATATGATTCAGATTGCCCCACTCGCCTTTATGCGAGGTCGAACGCTGAGTGATGCTGTGGTTATTCTTGACGAGGCCCAGAACACCACTCCGCAGCAAATCAGAATGTTCCTTACCCGTATGGGATGGAATACAAAGATGATTGTTACGGGCGATATGACACAGATCGACCTGCCAAGAGAGCAGAAGAGCGGACTCAAGGAAGCTCTGAGAATCCTTGGAAATGTTGAGGGAATCTCGGTGGTGAACCTCTCCCAGAAGGATATCGTCCGCCACAAACTTGTTACCCGCATCGTGAATGCCTACGATGCCTACGACAAGAAGGTGGAGGAAGAGAAAAAGGAAAAAGCCGAGATGCGCAAAAGAACTTCCGAAGCTGATGCTGAGGAAATAAAGAGAACTCCGTACATTGAGACGGATGACAAAGTGCAAAACTAAGATTTTAAATATTTCAAACTAAAAATGAAAGCATTAACTAAGACTGATTTCCATTTCGATGGACAGAAGAGTGTTTACCACGGCAAAGTTCGTGATGTTTATGACATTAACGACGACCTTATTGTAATGGTCGCTACAGACAGAATCTCTGCATTCGACGTAGTTCTGCCTAAGGGTATTCCTTTCAAGGGCCAGGTGCTCAACCAGATTGCAGAAAAGTTCCTGGATTCAACCGCAGATATCTGCCCTAACTGGAAGCTTGCTACTCCAGACCCAATGGTTACAGTCGGCTTGAAGTGCGAGGGATTCCGCGTTGAGATGATCATCCGCTCTATCCTCACAGGTAGCGCTTGGCGCGAATACAAGAACGGCTGCCGCGAGATTTGTGGTGTGAAGTTGCCTGAGGGTATGAAGGAGAACCAGCGTTTCCCTGAGCCTATCATCACTCCTACTACAAAGGCTGACGAGGGTCACGATATGAACATCTCTAAGGAGGAAATCATCAAGCAGGGCATCGTTAGTGCTGAGGATTATGCTATCATCGAGGACTGGACTCGCAAGCTCTTCGCTCGTGGTCAGGAAATCGCTGCTAAGCAGGGCCTCATCTTGGTGGACACTAAATACGAATTTGGTAAGCGCGACGGTAAGTGCTATCTCATCGACGAGATTCACACTCCAGACTCAAGCCGCTATTTCTATGCAGATGGCTATGAGGAGAAGTTGGAGAAGGGCGAGCCTCAGAAGCAGCTTTCAAAGGAGTTTGTTCGTCAGTGGCTCATTGAGCACGACTTCATGAATCAGCCAGGACAGACAATGCCAGAGATTACTGACGAATACGCAGAGAGCGTGAGCGACCGCTACATTGAACTTTACGAGCACATCGTAGGTGAGAAGTTCGACAAGGCTGCAGAGTCTGGCGACATCGCTGCTCGTATCGAGAAGAATGTAAAGGAGTATCTCGCTTCTCGTAAGTAATCCAGTTTGGATTACTTAGATTAAGGTATAAGGATTAAAGATTAGAGATTGAATGCTTGAATATCTGCATTCAATGTTCAACAAAAATAGATGTATAAACAAGAGGAAATAAAACCATACGGCAAGTCGGGTGAGAAAGGCAAGCTTGTAGAGGAGATGTTCGACAACATCGCCCCAACCTACGACACCCTCAATCACCGTTTGTCATGGGACATCGACAAAGGCTGGCGCAAGAAAGCTATTAAGCAGTTGGCGCCACACAAGCCTCAAAACATTCTGGATATAGCTACAGGTACAGGCGATTTCGCCATTCTGTCAGCCAAGATGCTGCAACCACAGCAGCTAGTTGGCGCTGATATTAGTGAAGGTATGATGGAAATTGGTAGACAGAAAGTAGCCCAAGAACATCTGGAGCATATCATAAATTTCAAGAAAGAGGATTGTCTGAACCTATCGTTCGAAGACAACACTTTCGATGCTGTTACGGCAGCCTTCGGCATCCGCAACTTCCAGGACCTCGACAAGGGCCTGAGTGAAATGTGCCGCGTGCTCAAGAAAGGCGGGCATCTGAGCATTGTCGAGCTCTCTCAGCCGGTTAGTTTCCCTATGCATCAGCTATTTAAAATCTACTCACATACCTTCCTGCCTATCTATGGAAAGTTGATTTCCAAGGACCAGGGAGCGTATGACTATCTCACAGCCACCATCGAGGCTTTCCCACAGGGAGAGGCGATGGTGGATATTCTAAGAAAAGCAGGTTTCTCGGATGCTAAGTTCAAGCGACTCACATTCGGCATCTGCACGATGTATTTTGCCACAAAATAAGGACAAATATGGACAAATATGGATTAATCGGATTCCCTCTGGGACACTCTTTCTCAAAGGACTTCTTCAACGAGAAGTTTGCCAATGAGGGGGTGAACGCCAAATACATAAACTTCGAGATTCCTTCTATCGACAACCTACCGGAAATTCTCGATTCTAATCCTGAGCTCAGGGGATTCAACGTTACTATTCCCTACAAGGAAAAGGTAATCAGTTTCCTCGACTCTGTAAGCGCAGAGGCCAGAGCTATTGGTGCTGTGAATGTTGTGAAAGTTACTCACAAGGGTAATAACACCATATTGAAGGGATACAACAGCGACGTTATCGGATTTACAAAGAGCATCGAGCCTCTGCTCGACAAAAACCACAAAAAGGCGCTTATCCTCGGTACAGGTGGTGCCTCCAAGGCTATCAACTACGGATTGAAGTCGCTGGGTCTTCAGACGGTCTTTGTCAGCAGATACGAACGCCCTGGAACCATACAATATGAGAAGATCACTCCAGATATCATCAAGGAATACAGCGTTATCGTGAACTGCACTCCTTGCGGAATGTATCCTCACGTAGATGAGTGTCCAAATCTTCCTTATGATGCAATGAATACACACACCATTCTTTATGACTGCATCTACAATCCCGACGAGACACTGTTTATGAAGAAAGGAAAGCAGTATGGAGCTACCGTGAAAAACGGACTTGAGATGCTGCTGCTTCAAGCTTATGCCAGCTGGGATTTCTGGAATGAAAAATAAAATGTAATCGTCTTCCCACGGGGAGAATGTAACTTAAAGCAAATTATGAACAATCGATATATGATGCGCGGAGTATCCGCTGCTAAAGAGGATGTGCACAATGCCATCAAGAACATTGACAAGGGAGTTTTCCCTCAGGCTTTCTGCAAGATCATTCCAGATGTCCTGGGCGGTGACCCTGACTATTGTAACATTATGCATGCCGACGGTGCAGGCACCAAGTCTTCTCTTGCCTATATGTATTGGAAAGAGACTGGCGACCTCAGCGTATGGAAGGGCATAGCCCAGGATGCTATTGTTATGAACACCGATGACCTGCTCTGTGTGGGTGCTGTCGACAACATTCTTGTTTCCTCTACTATCGGCAGAAACAAGATGCTGGTTCCTGGCGAGGTTATCTCTGCCATCATCAATGGAACAGACGAGTTGCTCGCCGAGTTGCGCGAGATGGGCATTGGCATCTACCCTACTGGTGGTGAAACTGCTGACGTTGGCGACTTGGTTCGCACTATCATCGTTGACTCTACCGTTACTTGCCGCATGAAGCGCAGTGATGTTATCGACAATGCAAATATCAAGCCAGGCGATGTTATCGTTGGTTTGAGTTCAACAGGTCAGGCTACATACGAGCATCGCTACAATGGCGGTATGGGAAGTAACGGACTTACTTCTGCACGCCACGATGTATTCGCAAAATACTTGGCTGAGAAATATCCAGAGAGTTTCGACCACGCAGTTCCTAACGAACTGGTTTACAGTGGTAAGTATAAGCTCACCGACAGTGTTGAGGGGGTTACTATCGACGCTGGTCAGCTTGTTCTCTCTCCTACCCGCACCTACGCACCAGTTATCAAGCGTCTCCTCGACGAACTCCGTCCTGAGATTCACGGTATGGTACATTGTACAGGTGGTGCACAGACAAAGGTATTGCACTTCGTAGGCGAGAACTGCAAAGTAGTAAAGGACAATATGTTCCCAGTACCTCCATTGTTCAAGGCTATCCACGACTGCAGCGGTACCGACTGGAAGGAAATGTATCAAGTATTCAACATGGGTCACCGCATGGAAATCTATGTACGTCCAGAGATTGCTGAGAAGGTTATCGAGATCAGCAAGAGCTTCAACATCGACGCACAGGTGGTTGGCCACATCGAGGAAGGCAAGCGCAGCCTGACGATTAAGTCCGAATTCGGCGAATTCGAATATTAATCCCAAAAGAAAAGTATACCAATTTATATATGGCAGAAAACAATAACATTCTACAAAAATTAGAAGGTCTGGAAGCACGCTTCGAGGAGGTCGGTACATTAATTACCGACCCTTCAGTGATTGCTGACCAGCAGCGATATGTCAAGCTCACAAAAGAATACAAGGATCTTGACGACATTATGAAGGCTCGCCAGAAGTATGTCAACTGTCTGAACGCTATTAAAGAGGCCAAGGATATCCTGGTTAACGAGAGCGACCCAGACTTGAAGGAAATGGCACGTTTGGAACTCGCAGAGAACGAGGCAAATCAGCCTAAACTCGAGGAAGATATTAAGATTGCCCTGGTTCCAAAGGATCCAGAGGATGCCAAGAACGTACAGATGGAAATTCGTGCAGGAACAGGTGGTGATGAGGCTGCTCTTTTCGCAGGCGACTTATTCAATATGTATAAGCGCTATTGTGAGAAGAAGGGCTGGACACTGAGTGTAACTGACGAAAACGAAGGTGCTGTTGGCGGATTCAAGGAAATCGACTTTGCTGTAAGCGGTGATAACGTTTATGGTATTATGAAGTATGAGTCTGGCGTTCATCGCGTTCAGCGTGTTCCTGCAACAGAATCCAATGGCCGCATGCAGACATCAGCAGCTACTGTAGCTGTATTGCCAGAGGCTGAGAAGTTCGAGGTACACATCAACGAAGGCGATATTAAATGGGATACTTTCCGTAGTTCAGGAGCAGGTGGTCAGAACGTAAATAAGGTAAGTTCTGGTGTGCGTCTGCGCTATCCTTGGAAGAACCCAAATACAGGCGAGGTTGAGGAAATCCTCATCGAGTGTACTGAGACCCGCGACCAGCCAAAGAACAAGGAACGTGCCTTGAGCCGACTCTACACCTATATTTATGATCACGAGCATCAGAAATATGTTGACGACATCTCAAGCCGTCGTAAGAGTCTCGTCTCTACAGGTGACCGTTCAGCTAAGATCCGCACCTACAATTTCCCTCAGGGACGTGTAACCGACCATCGTATTGGCTACACCACCCACGATCTTCCAGGATTCCTGAATGGCGACATTCAAGATATGATTGATGCATTGACAGTTGCTGAAAATGCAGAGAAGATGAAAGAGGCAGAACTTTAAAATAAGAAAAGTAATGGGACAATTTTGGACGAAGAAGAAAGAAGATATCGACGAGAAAACCGTCGCTACAGAAGACTTTATGCAGCGCATGACAAAAACCAAGCGTTCGCCTGAGGAAACAGTAGAACTTCCAAAAATTGAAATGCCTAAAGAATAAAGGATAAAAAAATGAACAGACAACAGCTTGTAAAGCAAATTTTCGACAAGAAATCGTTTCTTTGTGTAGGACTTGATACGGACATCAAGAAGATTCCGGCATGTCTTCTCGACAATGAAGATCCAATCTTTGCCTTCAACAAGGCAATTATTGATGCAACAGCCCCTTATTGCGTAGCCTATAAGCCAAACCTCGCTTTCTACGAGAGCTATGGTTTGAAGGGAATGGCAGCTTTTGAGCGCACCATCAACTATCTGAACAAGTTTTATCCACAGCATTTCATCATTGCGGATGCTAAGCGTGGCGATATCGGAAACACTTCTTCAATGTATGCCCGCACTTTCTTCGAGGAATACAACCTTGATTCACTCACTGTAGCCCCTTATATGGGTGAGGACAGCGTTAAGCCATTCCTTGAGTATGAAGGAAAATGGGTGATTCTGCTGGCACTCACTAGCAACAAGGGTAGTCACGACTTCCAGCTCACTGAGGACAAAGACGGCGAACGCTTGTTTGAGAAAGTTCTCAGAAAGAGTCAGGAATGGGGTAACGACCAGAATATGATGTATGTTGTTGGCGCTACTCAGGGTGAGATGTTCAAGGACATCCGCAAGGTTGCCCCTACTCACTTCCTGTTGGTTCCTGGCGTAGGTGCTCAGGGTGGAAGTCTGCAGGAAGTTTGCAAGTATGGCATCATCAAGGATTGCGGTCTGCTGGTAAACAGCAGTCGTGGCATTATCTACGCTAGCAATGGCGAGGATTTTGCCCAGGTTGCAGCCAAGAAGGCTAAAGACCTGCAGCAGGAGATGGAGGCTGAGCTTGCCAAAATCGGCTAATAAACAAGAAATTTGAACGACAGCAAGATCATAAACGATCCGGTATTCGGTTTCATCAAAATACCACGTGGAGTGCTCTACGACATAGTAAAGCACCCACTGATGCAGCGCCTCACCCGAATCAAGCAGAATGGTCTTGCTCAAGTCGTTTATCCAGGAGCGCAACACACGCGTTTCCAACATTCACTAGGTGCTTTTCATCTGATGAGCGAGGCTATCCTCTCTCTTCAGCAGAAAGGCATTTTTATTTTCGACAGTGAGGCGGAAGCTGTGGAAGCAGCTATTCTGATGCACGACATCGGCCATGGACCTTTCTCACATGTATTGGAAAATACGCTGATAAGCGGCATTTCCCATGAGGAGATTTCCCTGCTGATGATGGAGCAGATAAACCAGGAGATGAAGGGAGAACTGAACCTTGCCTTGAAGATTTTCAAGGATGAGTATCCCAAGCGTTTTCTGCATCAGCTCATCAGCAGTCAGCTGGATATGGACCGTCTAGACTATCTGCGAAGAGACAGTTTCTTCACAGGTGTGGCAGAAGGTAGTATCGGAAGTGCCCGCATCATCAAGATGCTGGATGTAGTTGACGACCAACTTGTTGTCGATTCAAAATGCATCTATTCCATCGAGAACTATCTCACCTCTCGCCGACTGATGTATTGGCAAGTATATCTGCACAAAACAGCAGTGGGCTATGAGAAAGTATTGATAAATCTATTAAAGAGAGCCAAACAACTCGCCCATCAGGGTAAAGAACTTTTCTGCACCCCACCACTTCGCTATTTCCTTTACAATGAGGTAGATTCAGATTTTTTCAACACCCATGAGGAAGCCCTCAGAATGTATGAAATGCTCGACGACAATGATATTTGGAGCAGTGTGAAAGTATGGACTTCCGATGAAGACAAGATTCTATCCCTGCTTGCAACCGATTTTGTGAACCGACAGCTTTTCAAGGTGGAAGTACACGATGAACCTATCAGCGAAGAAGAACAGATTGCCATCCAGCAAAAGCTCGCCAAGGAAGCAAACATCAGTTTCGAGGATGCAAAATATCTGATGAGTGTCAACACGATTCAGAAAGATATGTATGATGTCAACGATGAAAAGATAGGAATTCTATTCAAAGATGGCACTATAAAAGACATTGCCGAGGCATCAGATTTACTGAATATCGCCCTGCTATCTAAAAAAATACGTAAATATTATCTCTGTTATCAACGATTCTGATTTATTTTTGCTATATTTGCAAAATTAAAATCAATCGATTGAAAGTATGGAATTTACTGCAAAACAAATTGCCCAGTTTATTCAGGGAACTGTTGTAGGCGACGAAAATGCCGCTATCAACACTTTTGCTAAAATAGAAGAAGGCGTGCCAGGAGCCATTTCGTTCCTTTCAAGCCCAAAATATACCCATTATCTTTACGATACTCAATCTTCTATCGTGCTTGTTGATGCAAGCATCGAGATTGACAAACCTGTAAAGACCACAATGATTCGTGTTGAGAATGCACGCGACTGCGTTGCCAAACTCCTTCAGCTTTATGCTCAGGCTATCGACCCTAAGAAGACAGGCATTGACAAGCTTGCTTCTATCGCCGAGTCTGCTACAATCGGAAAGGACGTTTATGTAGGTCCTTTTGCTGTTATCGGCGAAGGTGCTGTGATAGGCGACGGAAGTCAGATTTATCCACACGCTGTAATTGGCGACAAGACAACTCTTGGCACAAACTGCAAGATTTATCCAAATGTTACCATTTACCACAGCTGTAAGCTAGGCAATAATGTCACTATCCACGCAGGTAGTGTGATTGGAGCAGATGGTTTTGGCTTTGCTCCTAACGAAAAGGAAAACAAATACGACAAGATTCCTCAGATTGGTATTGTTACTATCGAGGATGATGTTGAAATTGGTGCAAACACTTGTGTAGACCGTTCTACAATGGGCAGCACCTATATCCGCAAGGGTGTGAAACTCGACAACCTTGTTCAGATTGCACATAACGACGACATCGGCGAGAATACTGTTATGTCTGCCCAGGTGGGCATCGCAGGTTCAACAAAGGTTGGACAGTGGTGTATGTTCGGTGGTCAGGTAGGTATCTCAGGCCATATTGAGATTGGCGACAAGGTATTTATGGGCGCTCAGAGTGGTGTTCCAGGAAGTGTTAAGGGAAACCAGTCACTTATCGGTACTCCTCCTATGGAGCCTAGAGGCTACTTTAAGAGCCAGGCTATTTTCCGCCGGTTGCCAGATATGTACAAGGAATTAAACGACCTCAAGAAGGAAATTGAGGAGCTTAAGAATAAGGCAAAATAACGAACCTAGATTTTAACAAAGTAAAGCATATAAAATTATGTCTCAGTCTAAGCAAAAGACATTAAAGGGAAGTTTTTCCCTCTTTGGAAAAGGATTACATACAGGACAGAGTCTTACCGTGACTTTCAATCCTGCCCCTGAGAATACAGGATATAAAATTCAGCGCATTGACTTGGATGGTCAGCCTGTCATTGAGGCTATTGCCGAGAATGTTGTTGATACACAGCGTGGCACTGTCCTTGCAAAAGGCGACATCAAGGTTTCTACAGTAGAACATGGTATGTCAGCTCTCTATGCATTAGGCATTGATAACTGTCTTATCCAGGTAAACGGTCCTGAGTTCCCTATCCTCGATGGTTCTGCCGAGATGTATGTGCAGAAGATTCAGGAAATCGGAATTGTTGAGCAGAATGCAGAGAAAGACTACTATATCATTCGCAAGAAGATTGAGGTAAAGGACGAGGCAACTGGTTCTTGCATCACCATTCTTCCAGACGATCAGTTCAGTATCACTGCAATGTGCTCTTTCAACAGCAAGTTCATCAACAGTCAGTTTGCCACACTCGACAACATGGCTGATTTCCCTAAAGAGATATCTGCAGCTCGTACATTCGTTTTTGTACGCGATATCATGCCATTGCTGCAGGCTAACCTCATCAAGGGCGGCGATATGGATAATGCCATTGTCATTTACGAGCGTCAGGTTGATCAGCCTACACTCGATAAGCTGGCAGATTTGCTGAAGGTACCTCACATGGATGCTACCAAGATTGGTTACATCCAGCATCGTCCACTTCAGTGGGAGAACGAATGTACCCGCCACAAGCTGCTCGACATTATCGGCGATATGGCATTAATTGGCAAGCCTATTAAGGGTAGAATCATCGCTACACGCCCTGGACATACCATCAACAACAAGTTTGCCCGCCAGATGCGCAAGGAGATTCGCAAGCACGAAATCCAGGCACCTATCTACGATCCAAACGAGGAGCCAATTATGGACAACATCAAGATCCGTCAGTTGCTCCCTCACCGCTACCCTATGCAGTTGGTGGATAAAATCATCGCAATGGGTCCTACCAGCATCGTTGGTGTAAAGAATGTTACATCAAATGAGCCATTCTTCACTGGTCACTTCCCACAGGAGCCAGTTATGCCTGGTGTACTGATGGTAGAGGCAATGTCACAGTGTGGTGCACTCCTCATTCTCAACCAGTTGGAAGAGCCTGAGCGTTGGAGTACATACTTTGTAAAGATTGACGACGTGAAGTTCCGTGAGAAAGTAGTTCCTGGTGATACCATCTTGTTCCGTGTTGAACTTCTTCACCCAGTACGCCACGGAATCAGTAGTATGAAGGGATATATGTTCGTAGGCGACAAGGTAGTTGCCGAAGCTTCATTCACTGGTCAAATTCAAAAGAATAAATAATCAAGAGATATATGTCTAATCAGATTAGCCCATTAGCATTTGTTCATCCCGAGGCAAAGCTCGGTGAAAACAACATCATCGGTCCTTTCTGCTATATCGACAAGAACACAGTTATCGGCGATAACAACGTTTTTCAGAATAGCGTAACGATCAACTTTGGTGCGCGTCTTGGCAATAACAACGAGATATTCCCAGGTGCGAGCATTTCAACAAAGCCACAAGATCTTAAGTTCAAGGGCGAGGAAACATTATGTATTATTGGTGATAACAACAGTATTCGCGAGAATGTTACCATCAGTAGAGGTACTGCCTCAAAAGGCGAGACAGTTGTTGGCAACAACAACCTGTTGATGGAGAATATGCACCTTGCACACGATTGTGTACTTGGCAGCAACTGTATTATCGGTAACTCCACAAAATTTGCAGGTGAGGTTACAATCGACGACAATGCTATTGTAAGCGCTGTGGTTCTCTGCCATCAGTTCTGCAACATTGGTGGATATGTTATGATTCAAGGCGGTAGCCGCTTCAGTCTCGACATTCCTCCTTATGTTATCGCAGGCAAGGAGCCTACTCGCTATGCAGGCATTAACCTGGTAGGTTTGCGTCGTCACGGCTTCAGCAATGAGCTTATCGACCATATCCACGAGGCTTATCGCCTTCTTTATTCTAAGGGTATTCTCAAAGAGGGTATTCAAGAGATCAAGAACAACTTACAGATTACTCCAGAGATTCAATACATCATTGATTTTGTGGAGAAGTCTAAGCGAGGAATCATTCGATAATTGAAGACTTTATTTATAATTCTAGGTCCGACGGGAGTAGGTAAAACGGAACTATGCCTGCAGATTGCAGAGCATCTGAATGTTCCGATAATTAATGCCGACTCCCGTCAGATTTTTAGAGAACTGCCTATTGGTACAGCAGCTCCAACTCAAGAACAACAGAATAGGGTGAAACACTATTTTGTTGGTAATCATTCTATCCACGATTATTACTCTGCCGCTATGTATGAGGAGGATGTCATGCACCTTCTCACCTCTTCCCTTCCCGATTCACACCTGCCTTATGACAAGGAGGAAGCGCTCCTTACAGGAGGCAGTATGATGTATATAGATGCTGTCTGCGATGGCATTGACGATATTCCTACTGTCGACGAAGTAACCAGAGCTACAATGAAGGAACGACTGGAGAAAGAAGGACTCCCAGCTCTTGTTGAGGAACTTCATGAGTTGGATCCTGAACACTGGGCGATCGTAGACCGAAATAATCCCCGACGAGTAGTTCATGCATTGGAAATCTGTCACATGACCGGCAATACTTATACATCCTACCGGGTTCATAAGGTAAAGCAGCGCCCTTTCAACATTGTAAAGATCGGCCTACGCAGAGATCGTGAGGAAATCTACGAGCGCATCAATGCACGAGTTCTTCAGATGATGGAAGATGGACTGGAAGCAGAAGCCCGAAGCGTATATCCCCTCAAAGGCCTAAACTCACTAAACACTGTAGGATATAAGGAAATGTTTGATTATTTCGATGGAAATATCGACCTTCAGGAAGCAGTGAGACAGATACAGTCGAATAGTCGTCGATATATGCGAAAACAAGAGACTTGGTTTAAGAAAGACGAGCGGATAAAATGGTTTCATCCCGACAACGTTAAAGAAATCATAAATTATATTGATGCCTGCCGTTAAGTCTAAATAAATGACTACTTTTGCAGTAAAAAGAAAACATATAGAAAATGTTAGATAAATTTAAGCGTTTTGCAATGTGGTTGTGGACTAAGTTCCGCAATTTCTGGCCTTGGTACAAGAACTTGTACAAAGGCAAAGCATGGTACACTAAGACCCTTGTAGCCTTTGTCTCCATGATTATTGGATTCATCTTGTATTTAGGTGCAGTAGATGTTAATTTGTTCTGGCTTTTCGGTAAGTCACCAGGTTTCTTTGCTATTCTGAATCCAAGTACCAATCAGGCATCAGAAATTTATAGTGCTGATGGACAACTCATCGGTAAGTTCTTCAATGAGAACCGTACTCCTGTAAAGTATGAAGAAGTTAATCCTGATTTCTTCCATGCACTGGTAGATACAGAGGATGAGCGTTTCTATAGCCGTCCAAGAGGTATGGCCGTCGATTTCATTGGTATTTTCGCAGCTGCAAGAGATGCTGTTCTGCATCACGATGGCCGTGGTGCTTCCACCATTACTCAGCAGCTCGCCAAGAATATGTTCCGTGTTCGTACGCAGTATTCTACAGGTTTGCTGGGCAAGGTTCCAGGCTTGAAGATTCTTGTGATGAAGAGTAAGGAGTGGATCATCGCTACTAAGTTGGAGATGTGCCACGACAAGAAGACCATCATCACTATGTATGCCAACACAGTTGATTTTGGTAGCAACTCATACGGTATAAAGACTGCAGCAAAGACCTACTTCAACAAGAGTCCTAAGGAGCTCACCACTGATGAGTGCGCCATCCTTGTTGGTATGCTGAAAGCTACAACCCTTTATAACCCAAAGTCAAATCCTGAGAACAGTAAGCGTCGCCGTAACACTGTTTTGAACAACATGGTACAGCACAACGACCTTACTCCTGCACGTTATGCAGAATTGAAGGAGCGTCCTATCACATTGGACTTCAAGGTTGAGGAGAACTACGATGGTCAGGCACTCTATTTCCGCCAGGCTATTTCCGACAATCTGAAGCAGTGGTGCGAAGACAATGGTATTGATCTCTATACCGCAGGTTTGAAGATCTATACAACCCTTGACTCTAAGCTCCAGAAATATGCTGAGGAAGCTGCCCGCAAGCAGATGAAGAACGTTCAGTCGAACTTCGATAATCACTGGGGTATCTATCGTAATTCCGACAACTTCATGCGCAAGCAGCCATGGGTAGACGAGAATGGCAACACCATCCCTAACTTCATTCAGGGCATTGCAGAAAAACAGCCTTTCTATAAGGAGTTGCTAAGAAAATACCCTAACAATCCCGACTCTGTAAACTACTACTACAAGGAGTGGAAGCACCCTGTAAAGGTATTCGATTACAGCAAGGGTATTGTTGAGAAGGAGATGACTAGCGAAGACTCTATCAAGTATATGACCAGCTTTATGCACTGTGCAATGGTAGCTATGGAGCCACAGACAGGTGCAGTAAAGGCTTGGGTAGGTGATATCGACTTCAAGACCTGGAAATACGACAAGGCAACTGCCATGCGCCAGCCGGGTTCTACTTTCAAGCTCTTTGTTTATACAGAGGCCATGAATCAGGGTCTTACCCCTTGCGACAAGCGTCGTGATGAATACATCTCAATGCAGGTTTACGATAAGAAGAAACACGAGATGACCACCTGGACTCCTGGCAATGCCAACGGATCTTTCTCGGGCGACTCAATGCCTCTGAAGAGTGCTTTTGCACGAAGCATCAACTCTGTTGCTGTTCGTCTGGGACAGGAAATGGGCATCAAGCGTATTATCGAGACTGCACAGAAGATGGGTGTTAAGAGTCCGCTTGAGGACGAGCCATCACTTGCCCTAGGTTCTTGCGACGTTAATCTGCTTGAAATGGTAAATGCCTATAGCACCGTAGCAAATATGGGTAAACACCACGATCCAGTTCTAGTAACAAGAATTGTTGACTCTGACGGCAATGAGGTTTATACCGACCCTAACAATAGCGAGCAGGCTATCTCTGTGAGAAGTGCCTACCTCGTACAGCAGTTGCTGAAGAGTGGTACACACGATGGTGGTGGTACTTCTGTTAGTTTTGCTGCTGCTGAATATGCAGGTAATTCCTTTAATGATACCGACTGGGGTGGTAAGACTGGTACCTCAAACAACCACTCTGATGCTTGGTTTATGGGCGTTAGTCCTAACCTCGTAGTAGGAGCTTGGGTAGGAGGTGAATATCGAAGCATCCACTTCCGCACAGGTGCCCTCGGTCAGGGTTCAAAGACAGCCCTTCCAATCTGTGGTTACTTCATTCATGCAGTAATGGCTGATCCTGCCTATAAGAAATACCACGGCAAGTGGCAGAAACCAGAGGATGCCGACATCTCATCATCAATGTATGGCTGTGCAGGCTATGCTCCTCGTGCCAAGGTTGATACCACTGCAATAGACAGTGTTGCAGAGACCTCAGAAGAGATTGTTCTCGACGAGAATGGTAATCCTGTCGTCAAGGAAATAAGCAATGAGGATGGTGGTGCTAAGCCAACATCTTCATCTGACAAGAAGTCTTCTGGCGACGCTGTGAAGTCTAGCTCTCAGCCAGCTTCGAAGGCTGCTGCTCCAGAAAAAAAGAAGCATCACCCTACCGAAGAAGTAGTTAGTTTCGACAATCTATAACCTCTTTTGAGGAATACAAGATTGAAAATGTAGAATTTAAAATTTATAGCAAGCCTCGGCCGATGATGAATTTTAAATTCTACATTATTAAGTTAATAGGAATAACACCTAAGAAAAGATTCACCAAGAAGTTCGGATAATAAACTTTCTGTAAAACCCAAAATGGAGATAATTCAGAAAGAACACGTTCTACCGATGTGAATCATGAATAGAGAAAAAAAGATCAGTGGAAGAAAAGATTGATTTAGAAAATACGGAGTTGCAGAATGCACTCCAGATTATACAGTTTACCCGTCGCTCGCTCTTTCTCACAGGAAAGGCAGGGACGGGTAAATCCACTTTTCTCCGCTATATCGCTGCTACCACCAAGAAGAAGCACATTGTGCTGGCACCTACGGGCATCGCCGCTATCAATGCAGGTGGAAGCACGCTCCACAGCTTCTTCAAGTTGCCTTTCTATCCACTGTTGCCCAACGACAGTCGATACAGCATACGCAACATCCGCAATACGCTGAAATATAATTCTGAAAAAATCAAACTTCTGCGTGAAATCGACCTCATCATTATTGATGAGATTAGTATGGTACGTGCAGACATCATTGATTTTATCGATAAGGTATTGCGTGTTTACAACCGCAATATGCGAGAGCCTTTCGGCGGAAAGCAACTGCTGTTGGTAGGCGATATCTATCAGCTGGAACCAGTGGTACGCGAGGACGACCGAAAACTGCTCAACCCATTTTATCAGTCGGCTTTCTTCTTTGATGCAAAGATTTTCCAGCAGATGCAGCTAGTGAGCATTGAACTGAAGAAGGTGTATAGACAGCGCGATCCGCTTTTCATCAACATTCTCGACCATATACGTACTTCTCAGGTGGCAAACAACGACCTTATGGAGCTAAATAAGCGTGTAGGAGCCGACCTCGACACATCCGACAGCAAATTATCCATCACGCTCTCGACAAGGCGTGACACGGTAGATTATATCAACCAGCAGAAACTCGATGAACTGGAGGGCGACCAGTTGCTATTCCGAGGCACTATAGAGGGCGAATTCCCTGAGAGCAGTCTCCCTACCCCTATCGAACTCTATCTGAAAGTTGGCGCACAGGTCATCTTCATCAAGAACGACGTAAACAAGCAGTTTGTCAACGGCACACTGGGTACTATCATCGCTTTTGACGAGACGGAAGAGCCGAAGATTTATGTGAAGACAGAAAACGGCGACGACATTGTGGTGGAACCTGCTGCCTGGAGCAATATGCGCTATCATTTCAACGAGGAGGAAAAGAAGATTGAGGAAGAGGAAATCGGCCGATACATTCAATATCCTATTCGTCTGGCATGGGCGATTACTGTCCACAAGAGCCAGGGTCTCACCTTCAACCAGGTAAAGATCGACTTCACCGGCGGTGTTTTTGCAGGTGGTCAGACTTACGTGGCCCTCTCGCGCTGCACCTCTCTCGAAGGTATCAGTCTGCAGGAACCTATCAATAAGAACGAGGTATTTGTAAAGAGCGAGGTGAAACAGTTTGCCCGCAACTACAACGACCAGAATGCCATCAATATGGCGCTCATTCAGAGCAAGGCTGATAAGGAGTACTCCGATGCTGTGAAAGCCTTTGAGCAAGGCGATATGCAGTCTGCCCTTGACAGTTTCTTCCTGGCTATCCACAGCCGCTACGACATCGAGAAGCCTGCAGCAAAACGTTTGCTGCGCCGCAAGCTCAATGTTATCAATGAGCTTAGAGCTGAAAAAGAGCAACTGAAAGAAGAAAAAAAGAAGTTGGATGAGTATCTGAAAAAACTGGCCGTGGAATACACGCTGATGGGCAAGGAATGCGAGAAAGAGGGTATGACAGATGCTGCCATCAAGAACTATCAGAAGGCTCTAGAACTCTATCCCGACCATGCACTTGCTAAAAAGCGCCTAAAGAAACTGCAGAAAAAGGGATAATTCGCCCCTTTTGCTATGATGTTAAGAAATTACTTCTAAAAATCAAGCTCATTGGCTTGACGGCAGAAATTGTATTTCTCATCTACTACAGCCGCATTCGAGAAAGTAATTCCATCTTCTGAAGTTACGCCATAAACATTGTGGTCATGCCCGAAGAGATGGAACCTCGGCTTTACCTGTTTCACCCTATTCAACAGTATTTTATTACCATAGTGATATGGCTGCCCCTTATAATCACCTCCATCCAGTATCCCATAAGGCGGCTGATGGGTTATAAGCACATCTGTATCTTGCGGAATCTTCTCAAAAAGACAATCATATTTTTCTTCCAGAATATCCTCCATAAACATTGGAACGCCATAAAATTTTACTCCCTCAATAGTCACAGAGGAATTACAGAGATAGTAAACATTCTCGGGCAATTCCCGGATAGCCTCTACCCCACACATACAGGAATCGTGGTTGCCCGCTATGAATATTTTATGCTTGTATGGCAATTCACAGAACCATTGAATAAATGCGTGTCTTTCCCTCTCAGAGCCTCCAAATGTGAAGTCTCCAGAGTGAATGAGCACATCGCCTTTTGGGAGTTCCAAGAGCCGATGTTTACTATGCGTATCTGATATATGAAGGATTTTCATTGATAATCTTTTGGACAAAAATAATAAATTTCTGTAAATTAATCTAGGTAAATTAGAAGTAATTTTCTATCTTTGCATCATACCTTAAGATATAAAACTATGAAACATTTGGTACTTTTCTTCTTTTTGCTAATATTGGCAGCAGAAAATGCTATGGCACAGAAAACTGAAATATACAAAATACTGAAGGTTGAGATGAAAAATCCCTTTCTATATATGATTGACATCTGCAAAAATGGATGTATCAAATATCACCTTGTTTCAAGAATCGTTGATAAAGTCGATGAAGACAGTAAATTTATAAAAAGCGGGGATGAGCTAAAACTTACTCTTGAAACTCTAGCATCTGCGGAAGGAATGAGAACACAAGGTATTGAAGTATTAACCTACTATTATGGTTGCTATATAAACGTCAACCTTTACTATATTGCAAGAGAGTTAAACGGTCCATATTATAAGGAAAACTCCTATCCATTGCTCAGCAGTCGTGAGAACGACCCAAACTATGTATGGAGATGGTTGGACCTAGAAGAAAACTGTCGACCTCATTTCCCTGGTGGAAAAGAGAAGATGGATGAATATCTCATCGAGAAATGCGATACCAACACCAGAAAAAAATTTCGAAAGCACTGGATGGCATACGGTTTTATTGTAGAGAAAGATGGCACGATCAGTGATCTATTCCTAGAAAGAGGAGAAGATTTTATGCCTGAATCTGAATATGACCGCCTTATCAATGTTGTAAAATCAATGCCTAAATGGGTTCCTGGAAAAAGAAATGGTAAACCTGTTAGAACTTATTATCGCCTACTTCTTCCTAAGCCCGAAGATAAATAATAGAAAATACAAAAAGAGAGGGTATGCCACGAACTAATCATTGATAGATAATAAACATTAGTTCGTTACATACCCTCTTTTAAATTTCCCCATAATTGGGGTGGAAAACTAGAAATTTGTCCTTTTATAAATATTTCATTTTCTTTCTCCTGCCCCAAAATAACTGTAATGATGATTGTCAGGATTTACCACAATCTTCTCCACAACAATCTCAGGATCTATCATCTTGATGCGAAGTGTATGCTTTCCTGGAGTAGTCTTGCAATTCACTTCCAGCCACCGCATATTGTCGAATACCTCATCTCTACGCATAAGTTTCCGTCCATTGAGATAACCACTCAGCAACAGGTTATTGTGGGCAGGAAGCGGCTGTAATACCTTCGATACAGCAAGATTCTTCTTGGTATATTCCTGAAACTCATCATGCAATCCCTGACGGGCATCAATCGTCTGCACCGGCTCATCATCTATCTGCACGCCAATGCGAAGTCCACGGGCAGGATAAACATCCTGTGTCGGCAGAATTCCTATGGCGATCTTTCCATCCTCCGTGAGTTCCACCTCGTATTCCATCGATGGTCCATCGCCCTTCACTGCCGACGGCATCATCACATCGCTGCTGCCCATACAGCCTTCTCCCCTACCCAGGTCGGGCAGAAAGATCCATTCCTTGTCTTTCTTCGTGTATTTGTAAGCCGGGATGGAATACTCCTGGGTATCACTCGAAGGATTGAGATTCTGCTCCACCTTAAAGCCAAGCGTCATTGGATGATAGTTCTTGTCGGGAATCGACCATCGGGTATATCCGATATGATTATCGAGCATCATCCCATCCCATTTACCATTCGCCAAATGCTTGTTGTAATAGGCCGAGAGACGCTCATCCTTCTGCATCAGATAGTTGATGGTGGTGCTGTCGCCAATCGTGGCGCTATTGTAGATCTGCGCCACTCCCGCACTTGCCACAGCCGGGTAATACACCAGCTGATAGAAGGCATCCTGCAGTTCGGAAGGCATCTGCTCCTTCAAGGCCTCACATCTCAGCACCAACTGCTGCCACTGGTTTCCCGTGCGGAGCATTTCCTCTTGATTGAAGATTCCAGGCACCTGCACCTCGGCTTTCCGCCATAGATTAAACTTCGAGTATTTAGCGATTATGTCGGCCGTTTCCTTGGCATATTCCTCGCCGAAAATGCTGCGGGTGAAGCCTTCCAGATAGCTCATCTCATCGCCCGGCTGAATTGCATCGGGATTCCAGGCATAGCGCATAATGAAGTCGATTGGCATCTCCTTTGGTTTCAGATCGCCCACATTGATAATCCATATACGGTCGATGCCGCTGGCATAGGCCAGATGCAGCTGCTCGCGAAGTTTTGGAACTGTGGTGGTATTCACCCATCGGTCGTTCCACGGACCGCCGTTCATATCGATGTGATAATAGAGGCCCAGACCGCCTTTGCGCTTGCGCTCGAAATCGCGGCCCATTCTTCGGATGTAGCCCCAGTTATTGTCGCAGAAGAGCAGCGTCACATCATCAGGCACGCGGAATCCTGCATCGTAATAGCGCTGAACCTCGGTGAAGATTGCCCACAACTGAGGCACTGCATCTGCCTTTCCATAGATATCCTTGATGATCTTCCGCTGACCGTCGATCACGTTTTTCAAGGTTTTCATATTGTCAGCGTCATCGCCCTTTCCCATGGCCACATCGCCATCACCTCGCATGCCGATGGTTACTAGGTTGTCGAACGATTTATTACGCAGCATTCCCTCGCGGAAGAACTCATCCACACGCTCCTTATTCGTGGCATAGTCCCAAGGGCCAACCTGCTCCTTTCGGTTGAGATACTCGCGATGTGAGCGCATCATCGGCTCATGGTGAGAGGTTCCCATCACGATGCCCATCTCATCGGCCAGTCGAGGGCTCTCGGCATCGTCCTCGTTGAAAGCTGTTGCCCACATAGCAGGCCAGAAATAGTTGGCTTTCAATCGCAGCAGAAGTTCGAAAATATGCTCATAGGCCTTTGAATTCACTCCCCCAAAGTGTTTCTGGCACCATGTGCCGAAGGATGGCCATTCATCGTTGATAAAGATGCCTCGGTATTTCACCTTAGGCGATGGCTGTACGAAGCGTGTATCATCAACTACAAGTCTCTCCTGATGCTTTGGACTGGCATCTGCCATCCAATACCATGGCGAGACGCCGATGAGCTGTGAGAGGTCGTAAATGCCGTAGATAGTACCTCGCTTGTCGCTGCCCGCAATCACCAGATTGCCATCAACCATCTCACGAACATAGCTTTCCCACTTGCCCTTTACCTCCTTCACATGAAGTTTTCTACGCTTTATCAGGTCGTCGATGATCTTGCTTTTTCCGATAGTTCCAACGATGATTCCCTTGAACAACTGAGGCATTGACGTATCACTTTCAAGAAGCGAGCGACAGCCTGAAACTCTGAAAATATCCTCTTTCAAGTTGTTGGCTGCTCGCTGAACACCCTTCCAGTCATTGCCATCTACAAGGATTGGAACACTTTGTTTATGCTCAGCCAGCACGAAATCTGCAGCAAGGCATTTCACCGCAGAAAATCCTATCATTATAGCTGTAATAAATATCTTTTTCTTCATAGCTAGTTATTAGTTATTCTGCAAATTTAGTAAAAACAAAGTTATTGGATTGTCACAGGTGTATCAATTAGTTTCCAAATTGTAACATCCAAGATAAACCACTGAGCAAAGCGTCAAAACCGCGGGATATCGTGGAAAATTCGGGGAGGCTTGACGGGATAATACTTGGTCTTTTCTTATCCAACACCTCGTCTTTTCTCATACAACAGGTTATGTATTGTTTCGCAATACTTGGTGTATTGCAGCGGCTCTACTCAGAGGAAAGAAACATCTGAAGGCCGTAACGCTAAGCAGCAACGTTTTTCGAAGCGCTTGCATATATATTATACCGAAGGCCCCTTGTAAATGTCGCACTAGCACTCCGAAATCCCCAAATTTTTTAGTTGCTAACCAACAGAATATCAAGGCTCTCCAAGATATTTAAAAATTATTTTCACTTCAACGGAATTTAGCCGTCGATTCTTGTCAGAATACCCGATTTTATGAAGTTGTTCCATCAACGGACGACAGTTCTTCATCCACCGATGCAACCGCTGGCGAGCTAAAATCAAATACCCAAATACCCACCTCCAACTCCTCCCGAAGGGAGGAAAGTCTGATTAGTTTTATTGCTATAAATGTCTGATGGGGGAGATTTTAATTTCCTGAAGCAGTGTCTGCAGGCGGCTGCTCATCTTTTGAGCATTCCAGCCTCAGCAGGGCGGCCTGCTATATATATTATACCACGCATAGGCGAAAATGGGGTCACCTCAAAGCAAAAAAAACATCCCCAAGCGGGGAAACACCCCCCAATCGTCTCACAAAGAAACACCCACCTCCCCAGAAAAAGGATAACATTGCAGCAACGATATGTTAAAATCGATATGTTATTTTGTTACTATGTCTTCAAACGATACTATGTCTTCGACCGGTACTATGTCTCATGTACTTCTGTTCTTCTGTCTAAAGAAAGTTCTTCTGCCTAAAAAGAAAGTTCTTCTGTATGAACTCAATAATCTCAATAATTTCAACGAAAATCTGAGCCCACACATTTGCCACAGAACTCTACTAAAGAAGTATATAAATATAACTTAAGTTTCTCAAGTGAATTAAATCGCATCTTTTAGATAATAATTATTCATTATCCTATTAAAACGATCGTTTCTCAAAGTT
>CAJOPE010000005.1 GCA_905236815.1 uncultured Prevotella sp.
CAAATGGCGTGTAACTCATTGAGCTACACGCCATTTGATAGTGTTTTGTTATGTCTTTACTTATGCGTCTCATTTGACCTCCTCGAAGTCAGCATCCTGGATATTTTCATCCTGCTTAGGACCCTGCTGAGCCTGGTCTGCACCTGGCTGAGGACCTGCCTGCTGACCACCCTGATACATCTGCTGGCTAGCAGCCTGCATTACAGTGTTCAAGTTGTTGATAGCTGTATCGATAGCAGCAACGTCACCGCTCTTGTGAGCATCCTTCAACTGGTTGAGAGCATTCTCGATACCTGGCTTCTGATCAGCTGGGATCTTGTCGCCATTGTCCTTCAAGAAGTTCTCGGTTGTGAAGATCATTGAGTCTGCCTGATTCATCTTGTCGATCTTCTCGCGCTCTGCCTTATCAGCTGCTGCATTTGCCTCAGCCTCAGCCTTCATACGGTTGATCTCATCATCGCTCAAGCCAGATGAAGCCTCGATGCGGATGCTCTGCTCCTTACCTGTTGCCTTATCCTTAGCACTTACGTTGAGGATACCGTTAGCGTCGATATCGAAAGATACCTCGATCTGAGGAACACCACGACGAGCTGGAGCAATACCTGAGAGGTTGAACTGACCGATACTCTTATTCTGTGCTGCCATTGGGCGCTCACCCTGAAGTACGTGGATGGTTACCTCTGTCTGGTTGTCGGCTGCTGTAGAGAAAGTCTCGCTCTTCTTGCAAGGGATAGTTGTGTTAGCATCGATAAGCTTTGTCATAACACCACCCATTGTCTCGATACCCAAAGTAAGAGGAGTAACGTCGAGCAATACGATGTTGCCAACACCTGCCTCCTTGTTGAGCACTGCACCCTGGATAGCTGCACCTACTGCAACAACCTCGTCAGGATTTACACCCTTAGAAGGCTCCTTGCCGAAGTAGTTCTTAACCAATGTCTGAACTGCAGGAATACGAGAGCTACCACCTACGAGGATAACCTCATCGATATCTGATGTCTGAAGCTTAGCATCACGCATAGCGTTCTGGCAAGGTACCAAGCAAGCCTGGATCAAACCGTGTGCCAACTGCTCGAACTGAGCACGTGTCAAGGTCTTTACCAAGTGCTTTGGAGCACCACCTACTGCTGTGATATAAGGCAAGTTGATCTCTGTAGAAGTAGAAGAACTCAACTCGATTTTTGCCTTCTCGGCAGCTTCCTTCAAACGCTGCATGGCCATTGGGTCCAAGGTGAGGTCGATACCTTCGGCTGCCTTGAAATCGTTAGCCAACCAGTCGATGATTACCTGGTCGAAGTCGTCACCACCAAGGTGTGTATCACCATTAGTAGAAAGAACCTCGAATACACCACCACCGAAGTTGAGGATAGAGATATCGAATGTACCACCACCAAGGTCGAATACTGCGATGTTCATATCCTTGTCAGCCTTATCAACACCATAAGCGAGAGCTGCAGCTGTTGGCTCATTTACAATACGCTGTACGTTCAAACCTGCGATTGTACCAGCCTCTTTAGTAGCCTGACGCTGTGAATCAGAGAAGTAAGCAGGAACAGTGATAACTGCATCTGTAACTTCCTGACCAAGATAATCCTCAGCAGTCTTCTTCATCTTCTGAAGAACCATTGCAGAGATTTCCTGTGGAGTATATTTGCGATCGTCGATCTGTACACGTGGATAACCGTTCTCGTTTACAACTGTGTAAGGCATACGCTCAGCTTCCTTCTTGCTCTGCTCGTAAGACTCACCCATGAAACGCTTAATAGAGTAAACGGTCTTCTGTGGGTTAGTGATTGCCTGACGCTTTGCAGGATCACCTACTTTTCTTTCGCCACCATCTACGAAACCAATAACTGAAGGAGTTGTACGCTTGCCTTCGCTGTTGGCGATAACTACAGGCTCGTTGCCTTCAAATACAGAAACACAACTGTTTGTAGTTCCTAAGTCGATTCCAATAATCTTTCCCATAATTTTATATTTTATTTTTATTATTATCTAATTTGTTTATTTCTATCGACAATTAAATAACAATTCCCGTGCCAATATATAGAAATGGAATTAATAGTGCCATTTTGTCATATATGAGAGATGACCATTGTGACAGAATAAAAAAATCCCTGCTCATTTGGCAGAGCAGGGATTTTTTTTTATTATTCTTTGGCAGCAATTGCTTGCTTGATAAGTCCTTCTAGTTCTTCGCAGAGCTCAGGGTTGTCTTTCAGCAACTTCTTTGTTGCGTCTCGACCCTGTGCTAGTTTAGCTCCATTATAGCTGAACCAGCTGCCACTCTTCTGAATGATGTTGTTCTCAACACCCAAATCGACGATTTCGCCAATCTTGCTGATACCCTCGCCGAAGGTGATTTCGAACTCTGCCTTGCGGAATGGAGGTGCCACCTTATTCTTTACAACCTTTACGCGAACCTGATTACCGATGATGTTATCGCCATCCTTGATGCTGGTTACGCGACGGATGTCCAGACGAACAGAAGCATAGAACTTCAAGGCGTTACCACCTGTGGTGGTCTCTGGGTTACCAAACATCACACCAATCTTCTCACGCAACTGGTTGATAAAGATACATGTGGTGTTGGTCTTGCTGATGGTAGAGGTGAGCTTTCGGAGGGCCTGACTCATCAAACGAGCCTGAAGACCTACCTTGTTGTCGCCCATATCACCCTCGATTTCTGCCTTTGGAGTAAGGGCAGCAACAGAGTCGACTACCAGAATATCGATAGCTGAAGAACTGATAAGCTGGTCAGCAATCTGCAAAGCCTGCTCTCCATTGTCTGGCTGAGAGATATAGAGGTTATCGATATCTACGCCAAGACTCTTGGCATAGAAACGGTCGAATGCATGCTCTGCATCGATGAAGGCAGCAATACCACCTCTTTTTTGAGCTTCGGCGATAGCATGAATAGCCAAAGTAGTCTTACCAGAAGACTCAGGACCATAGATCTCGATGATACGTCCCTTAGGATAACCACCAACACCCAATGCTTGGTCAAGGGCAATACTTCCTGTTGGGATGACTTCAACATCCTCAACATTCTCATCGCCAAGTTTCATAATAGAACCTTTTCCAAAGTCCTTTTCTATTTTTGACATTGCAGCCTGGAGGGCTTTCAGTTTACCCTCCTGAGCTGACAAGTTTTCTTCTTCTTTTGCCATTTTATGTTGTTTATTTTAAAGTTCAATATCTTCATCGAATACCTCGTGCCAAGGCAATCCCTGCTCGTTAAGTACCTGCAAGAATGGATCTGGGTCGAACTCTTCAACATTGTAAACGCCTGGTTTGCGCCAGATACCCTTGAGGAACATCATTGCGCCTGCCATTGCTGGCACACCAGTGGTGTAGCTCACACCCTGCATACCTGTCTCGTTGAAGGCATCCTGGTGCTTGCAGTTGTTATATATATAATAGGTGTGCTCCTTGCCATCCTTCAAACCACGAATGCGGCAGCCGATGCTGGTTTCGCCATCGTAGTTACTTCCAAGGTCCTGAGGATTTGGCAAAACTGCCTTCAGGAACTGCAATGGAACGATCTCTACCTTTACGGTCTTTGTTGGATCATCAGCCAGAGGTGCTTCATAAGTGATAGGATCGATACGGCTCATACCCAGATTCTGGATGCAGTCGAGATAGGTGAGATACTGCTGACCGAAGGTCATCCAGAAGCGACCACGCTTGATAGTAGGGTAGTTCTTTACCAGACTCTCCAACTCCTCATGGTGCATCAGGTAGCTCTCACGACCGCCGATGTTAGGGTAGGTGAGTTCCTTGTGAACCTCCAGTGGAGCTGTCTCCACCCATTTACCATCCTCGTAATAGAGACCCTTCTGAGTGATCTCGCGGATATTGATTTCTGGGTTGAAGTTGGTAGCGAAAGCATGGTGGTGATTACCTGCGTTGCAATCTACGATATCAAGATACTGAATCTCGTCGAAGTGGTGCTTAGCAGCATAAGCTGTATATACCTGAGAAACGCCTGGGTCGAAACCACAACCGAGGATTGCTGTGAGACCAGCCTTCTCGAACTTATCCTTGTAAGCCCACTGCCAGCTATATTCGAAGTGAGCTTCATCCTTAGGCTCATAGTTAGCAGTGTCGAGGTAGTTGCATCCGCAAGCCAGACAAGCATCCATAATGGTGAGGTCCTGATAAGGCAAAGCCAGATTGATGACCAATTCAGGCTTATAGCTATTGAAGAGCTCCTTCAACTGCTCAACATCATCAGCATCAACTTCTGCTGTTGGAATATCCATTTTGTAACCCTTGTCATGGATAGACTTGACAAGACGGTCGCATTTCTCCTTGTGGTGACTTGCGATCATAAACTCTGTGAAGACGTCCTGATTCTGGACAATCTTGAATGCGCATACGGTAGCAACGCCACCGGCGCCGATCATTAAAACTCTACTCATTTTATCTTTATTTTATTTCGTCGGCCTTAATACCCATAGCATTCATAAGGGAGAAGCCTAGGATTTCCTGTTTAAAATTGCCACCCATCATTGGTTGCATCGCAAAGACGGTGACGTGTTTGTCCTCATCCACATTTCTCAAGGCGTGGATGATATGATCATAGAGATCACCTTCCTCCACGTTAGGAATGAGCATGATGCGTTTCACTTCCTCGTGTGAGCAAGTGGTGTTGATAAGATCGAGAATATACTGGTCTTTGCTGCCAATTGCCTCATCTACTTCGTAGGAATTGACAATGAATTCTCCAAGCTTCTCATCCTTGAATGCCTTGGCATTGATATCCTTCTCATAGTTGGAAGGAGAGAAGTTTTCAAACTGGGAATTCTTTTTGCTATGAATCAGCACAACTTGTGTTTCGTGTGCCTTTCTATTTTCCCTCAGACCTCCGTCAAGGGCGATGTTCACTACCCATTGACTGAGGTCTGCTGGAGGAATGCGTCGGCCAATCATTCGCTCAAAGTTGACGATCAAGTCGAAGGCCACTTTGTCGATATAATCGGCATCTGCAATGATTATATTCTCGCTAAGTTTGATATTTTCTTCGTTCATAATTGCAAAGATACAACTTTTTTGCGAGAATCATTTTATTTAGCTGTTTTTCTTTAAAACTACTACATCATTGTTGTGAGCGGTTACCTGATCCATGAATGCTTTCAAGATAGGATATTCTGGTGCTGTATAGAGTTGTTTGTCTATTTTCACAGTACATCTCATAGCGAGTCGGCCACCAACTTCCTGATAGTTAATAATGAAATGAAGTGACTTGTCTGGACTTGTAATTTGTTGACTCTTAGGGAGTGATTCAACAGAGTAACCTTCTGGGAAAGTGTAGTTGGCAGAGAAAGTATAACTCTGAATAAATGGATATTCCACAGGCATTTTTCTCTCTTCGTCCTTGAATGGATTTTCTTTTGCAAAGGCAACGAGTAATGGTGAGAAATAGATATTTTCTGGAGTTGTGTCGAAAGTCTTTGTGGCAGCAAATGTCTTTTGGCATTTTGGGTTCAAGCCCTCTGTGTATTTGAGGTTGAATTTGCTGAAGTTCACATTGTACTTCGAAGCTCTTTCGTTTACATAGGTTGCGCTGTCCTTGGCATCTTTATAGGTATTTACGACAACAGGAGCCCAACAGTCTTTGAACTCACTTCTGCCCTGGAATTCGAGCTTGCCGTCGGCACTCAGTTTTCCGATGATGTTGTATGCCTCAGCACCTTTCTCTGTTTGGGCTGGAGAGACTGTAAATGATGCTTTGCCCACAATTTGTGCCCTGTCAGTTATCAAATTGGCAGGCAATGCCAAACCATTTTTCATAGAGCCATCCAGATAGATCATTGTGGAATCGTTAATGAGTGCACCTACAATGAAGGTGTTCAGATAATCTAGACTAGGATGGGTAATTGGCAAACGACCATGCTTACGTGTACTCATCACGATAGGCACAGCCTTGATGCCTGCATCCTCGAGCATGTTGATAATGATAAAGTTCATATCGGCATTGTCGCCTTCACCTTTCTTGAGGGTTTCCCTGGCAGAATTACCTGCGAAATGATAACTGCCATTCCATTTAACTTTGCTCTGCAGAAGTTTCATGATAGCCTCGATCTTCTCTTTTGGAGTTTTCAAGTTCATAATACCTGCGTCCTGCATTTCTTTCTTAAGAGGATTGCTGGCATTTAATCTTCCTCCGAAATTGCTTGATTCTGCAAGTGTCTTATTGATATCATCCCAAGTCTGAGAGAAAGATTCGTAAACTTCTCCAGGTATGGTGATACCATTCATCTCGAAAGTAAGCTTGTCGGCAAAGTCATGCTCCTGCCATACGAAATCATCTTTTTTCAAGGATGGTAGGTTAATACCTTTTGCATTGTATTTGTTGCAGCTCACATTTTCGGTTTGGCCATTACGGAATACAAATGTGATATTTTCGAAACCTTTTTGAACTTCAATATGGTTCATACCAGTTTGGTCAAGATTGAATCTGAACCAGTCTGGAATCTTGATTTCGAAATCGGCATAAAGGGTAGGGCATTCATCTTGAGGATACCAGTCATCTACTCGACTGTAGAATACTGACATTTTCTCGTACTCGATTTCAACAATGGAGCCTTTCTTTACCTGCTCTGGTCTCACTTTCATGACTTTTATAGCATCGTTGAGCTTTTCTTCCGAGATATTGTCCTTATTGAGCTTTGCTTTCTCAATTTTTCCATTCACCTTGTTGTAAGTATTTACCTTGAGAGAGGTAACGCGATCATCATTAGATGAAAGACGTCCTAGTCTAAGGAAAATCTCAAAATCGGAAGCATCCTTACCGTCATCAGAAAGAACTTTTACTCTTTTTTTACATGTGTGAGTACAATCAATCCATTTGCACGATAGTCATAAGTGCAATAGGTGTTGAAATAGAGCACCACGGCATTTGCGCTAGGCTCGTAATCTACTTTGGAATAGTTCCATTCCCAATCGGTAGGTTTACCGAATTTCTTGTTAGGTTCCTGCTGCGCAAGGGCATTCAGGGAACAAACAGCTAGAAGAAGTGCAATAATGCAGAACTTTAGTGGGTTGAGTTTTTTCATATATTATACGCTTAAATCGTTATTAGTTCTCGTTCTCGAAAGTTGATTTCGGTCTGCAAAGTTACAAATTTTTAGTGCAACCTCAAAATAAATGTATATCTTTCTCAAATATTTTAGCTTTAAAATCAAAAGTTTATGCTTTCGAGTAGTCGTTATTTAGTAACTTTGCCGGTAAATCGAAAACTAACTAATACAAAACAATATGAAAAGTGTTTTAGAGGGTCGTCCTGCCTTGAAGCAGGAGATTTATAAAATCGCAGAAGTTGCTGGCTATCTCTGGCAGAATGGCTGGGCTGAGCGCAACGGCGGTAATATTACAGTAAATATCACTGACTTGGTTGATGATGAGATCAAAAATCTTCCAGCTATCAGCGAAGTTAAGCATATCGGCGAGGTACTTCCTCACCTCAAGGGCCAGTTCTTCTACTGCAAGGGTACAGGAAAGCGTATGCGTGATCTTGCTCGTGAGCCAATGGAGAATGGTTCTATTATCCGCATTCTTGATGATTGCGAGAGCTATGAGATTATTGCCGACAATCCTGTAATGCCTACTTCAGAACTTCCTTCACACCTGCTTGTTCACGATCGTCAGATTGAGACAGGAAGTGGATACAAGGCAACTGTTCACACTCATCCAATCGAGTTGGTTGCAATGAGTCATAATCGTCAGTTCCTCGGCAAGGATGTCCTCACTAATATTCTTTGGAGTATGATTCCTGAGACAAAGGCATTCTGTCCACTAGGTCTCGGCATTGTACCTTATATCCTTCCTGGTAGTAACGAGCTCGCTCAGGGTACACTCAAGGAACTTGAGGAGTATGATGTTGTGATGTGGGAGAAGCACGGTGTATTTGCAAAGGGTCTTGATGTAATGGATGCTTTCGACCAGATTGATGTGTTGAGCAAGAGTGCTAAGATCTATCTCGACAGCAAGGCTATGGGCTTTGAACCTGAAGGTATGAGCCAGGAGCAGATGAAGGAGATGACAAAGGCTTTCAATTTGCCTAAGTAAGACTTTTAGCCTGGATAATTCATAGAGTTTTTTCTGCATTTCTCCCTCACGAGTGGAGAGAAGTAGTATGGTAAAAATATTCTATGAATTATCCAGGTTAGTTATACTATTAACCACTAAGAAATGCTAATCTCAATTGCATTTTTATCACTTATTCACTTGTTCATATGAAAATAAATGTTTAATTTTGTAGCGGTAAAAGATTTAAACGCGCAATTAAGCATAAAACATCATGAACATTAAACGGGTATTAGTAGTAGTATCTGCCCTTTTTTTCTTATTAACTAACACGCATGGGCAGGGATTGCCAGAAGATGGACCTCTGACAATCGACGAATCCTTGCAGAATCTGGCTGAGCGATTGCTCAAAGGTAAGCAGGGAAGCATTGTAGCTATCGATCCAGCTACAGGCGAAGTGAAAGCAATGGCATCTAATTCGGCAATAAATGATGGTATCAATCGTGCCATCGGAGTGGCTTATTCTCCTGGCTCTACTTTCAAGACTGCCCAGGCGTTAACACTGCTCTCTGAGTCGGTGCTTTATACCAACAGTCGTTATTCTTGCAACAAGGGCTTCTGGAGAGACAAGATTCATATAGCCTGTCATGAGCATCTCAATCGTCTGGATATGGTGAATGCACTCGGACAGTCGTGCAATTCTTATTTCTGTCAGGGATTTGCCACAATGATGAAGGATCGTGTGAAGTATCGTACTAAGAATGTTGCTATCAATAAGTGGAATAGCTATATGACAAGTATGGGACTTGGTGCCATGCTGGGAATAGATATGGAAGGCGAGGCTTCTGGTTTGATGCCAGACTCTTCACTCTATGAGAAACTTTACAATGGCAGATGGAATGGCACCACAGTGATGTGGGTTGGCATGGGCCAGGGAGAGGTGAGAGCTACTCCTTTGCAGCTTTGCAATCTGGCTGCTGTCATAGGAAACAGAGGATGGTATCGTGTGCCACATATTCATCAGCCTGTTAATGGATTTCCTTTGGATACTAAATACACCACAAAGCATTTCAGTATTGCTAATGCCAAGGCGTTTGATACTGTTGTTGAGGGAATGAAGACTTGTGTTACAAGTGGTACAGCTTCACGACAGAAGTCGCCTTTCTATGAGTGGTGTGGAAAGACAGGAACAGCAGAGAACGATGGTAAGGATCACTCTGTTTTCATCGGCTTCGCACCAAAGGATAACCCTAAGATCGCTATCTGCGTGTATGTGGAAAATGCAGGCTTTGGAGCTGATTTAGCAGCACCAGTTGGTGCATTGGTCATTGAGCAGTATCTCACAGGTACTCTTACAAAACGTTCCGAAAATCATGCAATGCAATGGGAGAAATTCCAGGTAGTACCTGATAATCTGGGTATGCCAAACGATTCTCTCTTGCAGACTTATTCCATCAATAAAAAAGAAATGCAGCAGGCATCAAGATAATACAAATAAAAAAACGCTCAGTCGATAAGGCTGAGCGTTTTTATTTTATGCTAATAACTGTGGTAAGAAACAGGAGACAATCAAAACAATTATACCTATTAACAATACCGTAATTGTCTTATTGGAACATCCCTTCCATTCCTTGAGGATGATACCCCATACATTACTGAAGGTAACGTTGAGGGCCATCAGAATGCAGAAAGAGAGTGTGAGCAGGGTAGGAGAACTTGTAAGGAATCCCTTTCCAAGTGAAAGTCCGAAGAACTGACTATACCAGAGTCCACCTGCCAAAAGACAGAACAATGCGTTGTTTCCCCAGACATTTCCCTTCTTGTAGTCGCTCCAAGTACCATTCTTCTGATTCTGGTAGAAGCAGTAGATAGCATTGGAAATAAAACCACCAAATGTAACGAGGAAGGTTGCAGGAAGTGTGCTGAACATAGGATCGGTCAGCTCGCCGAAGTTGATATCTTTTCCAAACTCCAAGCCCACATTGAAGCAGCCACTCATAAAACCAGCCAACAATGCGATGGTAAGTCCTTTAGGGAAATTGAAATCCTTTACAGCAGCTGTCTTTTCCTCCTCGCTCAAGCCATCTGATTTCATTTTTCCAGCTACACCAATGATGGCAATACCTAGCAGGGTAACAATCACACCCGTGATAACAGCAAATGTCAATGAATCAAGAGCATTCAGTTCTGGGAAGAAGATGTTGAGCAATACAGGACCCATGATTGTTCCCAAGCCTGCGCAGGTACCCAAAGCGATAGACTGTCCGAGGGCTACACCCAAGTAGCGCATAGACAAGCCAAAGGTGAGGCCACCAACACCCCAGAGCAAGCCAAAAAGAATGGTCATCCAGAGATTAAATGGGTTTGCTTGAGCAAAGAGTCCGAAGATACTTTCACCAGCAGGAACAGCCAGCAGAGCGCCAAGGAAAGGCAAAACGAGCCATGCGAAAACACCCTGTACTATCCAGTAGCTTTCCCAACTCCAATCCTTGATTTTGTTGATTGGCACATAGCAGCTAGACTGGCAGAATGCACCAATAGCAATAATGAGTAATCCGATAATTATTTCCATACTATTAAATAAAAAGGGCTAAGCCTCTCACCGAAAAGGGAGAGACTTAGCTAGTGTTAATGTTATCGGGTGATTAAGCTCTCTTAGAGAGAACTTCACTCTCATATTTCTGTACGTCAGCAATATACTCTTCGCCAACAGGGATGTTGTTCTTGTAGTTGAAGTAATCGTAAACAGCACCCAATGGAAGAGTCTTAGCCTCCTCGAGCAATGCAAGGCGCTCGAAGAACTTGCCCTCATCCTCGTACTTACGCAACTGTGCGAGTGGCTCGAGCAATGCCTGGAGCAATGACTTCTGAGCAGCACGTACACCGATGATGTAAGCACCAATACGGTTGATAGAAGCGTCGAAGTAGTCGAGGCCAATGTGAGCACGATCCAAAGCATCAGCACGTACAATCTCTGAGAAGAGGTTACGAGTATTGTCATCGAAAACTGTTACGTGGTCTGAATCCCAGTGCATAGGGCGAGATACGTGGAGCATCAACTCAGGAACGAAGAGAAGCAATGAAGAAACTGCATCAGATACGTTCTCTGTCTGCTCGTAGTGACCTGTATCGAGTGTATAAATTGCATTATTCTTAGCGCAGTAACCTGCATAGAAGTCGTGTGAACCTACTGTGTAAGCCTCCAAACCGATACCGAAGAGCTTAGCCTCGAGACAAGACTTCATGTTAGGGAGGTCTTCCTTCAAGATCTCATCAAGAGAGTTCTTTAAGATCTGTCGATAACGGAGCTTCTCAACGGTGTAGTCCTTGCTACCATCATGTACCCAGATGTTCATGATACATGGATCATCCTGATACTTACCCATTGCATCAGCAATGCGACGGCAACGCTTTGTATGCTCAATCCAGAAGTTGCGGATCTCATCGTCTGGGTTAGAGAGAGAGAGGTTTCCACTCTTTGGATGAGAGAAAGACGTAGAGTTGAAATCGAGCTTGAGATCACGCTCCTTAGCCCACTGCATCCAACCTTCGAAGTGCTTAGCCTCTACCTGGTCGCGATCAACGAACTGACCGCCGAACTCACCGTAAGTCTCGTGGAGATTAAGGCGATACTTACCTGCGAGGAGAGAAGTTACCTTATCAATATCCTGACGCAACTCATCGATGTTGCGAGCCTTACCTGGGTAGTTACCTGTTGTCTGAATACCACCAGAAGCAGCCTCGTTGCGCTCAAAACCTACTACGTCGTCAGCCTGCCAGCAGTGAAGAGAGATAGGAGTTTTTTCGAGAGTTTCAATAGCCTTATCTGTGTCGATACCTAGCGCTGCATAGCGCTCTTTAGCGAGTTGATAGTTTTTCTCAATGATTTCTGATTTCATATTCTATAAAAGGTTTTAGAAGTCAAAAACTTGACCTTCGATTGTTATTATTATTTTTTGTTTATATTACTTTGTTACTTCGAGGTATTTCTCGTATGCCTTGTCCCAGCTTTCCTTGTCCTGAGGATTGAACTCCTTAAGGTCGAGGCTGCTTGCAATCATCTGGCGCATCTCCCAGATATCCTTTACTTCTCCGGCAGCTTGAGCCTGCAGCATCACATTGCCGAGGGCTGTACCCTCCTGAGGACCAGCAAGTACCTTTACGCCAAGAGAATTAGAGGTGAACTGATTGAGGAAGCGGTTCATACTTCCACCACCAATAATATGAAGGGTGTCGATCTCGAATGGAGCAAACTCCTTCAGCCATGAGAATACCTGGCGATAGCGAAGTGCCAAACTGTCGAAGATGCAACGGCAATACTGTGCCTTTGTCTCTGGAACAGGCTGGTTGTGAGCCTTGCAATAATCCTGGATAGCTTTGGTCATGCAGTCTGGGTTGGCAAATACAGCATCATCAGGATTGATGAGACTGCGGAAACCTTCCTCCTTCATAGCAGCTTCCTGCAGGGTGATGTGCTTCAAGTCTTCAGAAGCATCCTTGCCAGCTGCCTCGTATTCAGCCTTCCACTCAGCGCGACAACGCTCATAGATCCACATACCGCAAATGTTCTTGAGGAATCGGGTTGTGCCCTCAATACCACCTTCATTGGTGAAGTTATATTCAAAACTCTTGTCGTTGATGATTGCATCCTTTGTCTCGATACCCATCAAACTCCATGTACCAGAGCTGAGGTAAGCGAATTTCTCATTTTTTGCAGGAACAGCAGCTACGGCTGAGGCTGTATCATGTCCGGCAACAGCAATAACTGGTACTGCACCCAGACCAGTCATCTTCTGAACTTCCTCAGTAAGAGTGCCGATAACAGTAGCAGGATTAGTCATCTCGCCAAACTGCTCGCGCTTTAAGCCTGTGCTTTCCACCAGGTCGATGTCAAGATCTTTAGTCTTAGGATTTAGAATCTGTGAGGTTGAGGCAACAGTATATTCACAGATAGCTTTACCTGTGAGCATATAGCTTAGTGCATCAGGGATAAACAATACCTTGTCGGCATTCTCGATGGCAGAGTTACCTGCCTGTCGCATTGCGTAAAGCTGGAAGAGTGAATTGAAATTCATGAACTGAATACCAGTCTTCTCGTAAACTTTCTGCTTGCTAACTGCATTCTCGAAATATTTCTCCATCACACCAAATGTGTGAGGGTCGCGATAAGCCAGCGGATTGCGGAGGATAGCTCCATCCTTACCTATATATACGAAGTCACAGCCCCAGGTATCAATGCCGATGCTCTCAATCTTAATCTGGCGCTGAGCAACCAGTTTCAAGCCTTTGATAATCTCATTATATAAAGCAAAGATATCCCAGTAAAAATGTCCGCCTGTTTCAATAAGGTTGTTGTCAAAGCGGGTTAGTTCGTCGAGTTGAACCTTTCCATTCTCCAGGGTGCCGAGAATTGTACGGCCACTGGTAGCACCAAGGTCAACAGCAAAAAAGTTTGTTTTATTTTCCATTTAGGGTTGTAGTATTTTGTTTGTCGCAAAGTTAAATAGAAAAATAGGCAGCCAACACGATTATTTGATTTTTTATCCTAAACTTTTGAGATAATTTATTATCTTTGCAGCTGAAGTGTAATCTATAAAAAATACAATGTCAACTTTAACAATTAGTATTATTACGGTTTTCGTAGTAGGCTATCTCTTTATAGCCCTCGAAAGCGTGACCAAAATTAACAAAGCAGCAATAGCCTTGCTGATGTTCGTATTCTGCTGGACGCTTTTCATGGTGGATCCAGGAAGTTATTTAACAAATTTATCCGGGAACGAGGTTGCTCAGGTGGTAAGTGAGCACATCGAACATCATCTTGGAAGTACAGCCACAACATTATTCTTCTTGATGGGCGCTATGACAATCGTGGAGATTGTAGACCAGAATGGAGGTTTTGACTGGGTACGCAAAGTGATGGCAACTAAGAGCAAGAAGTCTCTGCTGTGGAAGATCGCCTTTATGACTTTCATTTTGAGTGCTATTCTTGATAACCTTACTACAAGTATTGTGATGATTATGATTCTTCGCAAGTTGGTTCACGACCACAAGGATCGTCTCGTCTATGCTTCGCTGGTAGTGATTGCTGCCAATTCCGGTGGTGCTTTCTCTCCAATCGGTGACGTTACCACCATTATGCTTTGGAATTCAAGCATGATCACTGCGGGTGGTGTTATCGAGGAAATCTTTATTCCATCTCTTGTTTCTATGATTATTCCTGCTTTGATTATGCAGACTCAGCTGAAGGGTGAGTTGGATATGGAGAGCAATGATTGCGTGCTTGAAGGCAATGCTTCTCAACGCGAGGTAATGGAGTTGAACAGTTTCCAGCGCAAGATGGTTTTCTTCCTGGGTGTTGGTGGCTTGATTTTCGTACCTATCTTCAAGTCAATTACTCATCTTCCTCCATTCGTAGGTATCCTGTTGGTTCTTGGTATTCTTTGGACAGCTACAGAGGTGTTCTATCATAGTTTGAGCAAGAATAACAATAAGATTTCATTCCAGAAGCGTGTAAGCAGTTTGCTTTCACATATTGATATGAGTACTATTCTTTTCTTCCTTGGCATTCTGATGGCAGTTGCTTGTTTGGAGGAGATTGGTGTGCTCACCGCCCTTGGCAAGTCTTTGAACGATATCTTTGCCGGTAATCACTTCCTGGTAACAGGTATTATTGGTGTACTTTCAAGTATTGTCGACAATGTGCCATTGGTAGCAGGATGTATGGGTATGTATCCTATCGAGGCTGTAGGCGATTTGGCAGTAGATGGTATCTTCTGGCAGTTGTTGGCTTATTGTGCTGGTGTAGGTGGTTCTATGCTCATCATCGGTTCTGCAGCAGGTGTTGTTGTAATGGGCTTGGAGAAGATCACTTTCGGCTGGTATATGAAGCATGTAAGCTGGATTGCTTTCGTGGGTTATCTTGCAGGTATACTCTGCTATTACGTAATTCGTGAATTTATCTTCACTACACCTATTTAATATATAGGGTGCTGAAATATATGAAAGGCTCGCTTCTTTTTGAGGCGAGCTTTTTTTTTAGAAATTTCTCAATTCTATAAAATATGAACTTCGGTAATAGTCGTATTTTTAATACAGAAGGCATTAACAATATCGTTTATTATAGGGTAAAATAGAAAAGTTCCTCCATTCTTAATATTAAGCAAATCAATAACTTAACGATAAAAATGGAGGAACTTTTATGTACTCAGGCGAAAATCCACAAGGTGGGTTTATCTAGTTCTTGTTCTGAATTCAGAAGGTTTTACACCCGTTTTAATCTTGAACTTTGAAGAGAAATAATCAGGCGATTCAAATTTCAGGCGATAGGCGATTTCCTTGATGCTTAAATCCGAAGTGGAAAGTAATTCCTTGGCACGCTGCAATCGCAAGTCCTGCTGATACATTGCAGGAGCAATACCCGTAAATTCTTTAAAGAGTTTGCGGAAGTTGGAATAGCTCACACCCATTTCCTTGGCAATCTCCTGAATAGTGAGATTGTCCTCCAGTGACTCTCTTATCAGCAATCGGGCACGGTTCATCATATCCACATGCTCCTCATTCTTGTTCAGGATGATATTTCTCTCGAGAGAATACATCAATCCAATAAGGTGATTCACAATGCCGGCAAGTGTCTGTTGTGAGTAAGCAGCCTCCTCAAGGGCAGTCTTGTAGGCATCTTCGTAGAGATTGATAATGCCACTGCTATAGCCTACATGATAGATAGGCTTCTCTGGTGAGAGGAAACCAGCCCTGACACGATCGTCCATATTTTTTCCCTTGAATCCAATCCAATAGCTTTTCCATCCCTTATCCTGCAGTGGATAATAGGTATGCCATTCCCCTGGGAACAAGATAAAGATGTCTCCAGCATTGATGATAGCCTCCTTGACGTGGGCTGATTTGAAGATACCTTGACCTTCTGGCTGATAAAGCAATTGATATTCGTTTAGCTCTCGTCCTTTATTAATGTCAAAGAAGTAACCGTCAGCATGCCCTTTTGTTGGGTAAGAATCTCCAGGTTTTATTTCCTCGTGTCCTACAGTACTGATTGTCAATCCCCATTGGGCATCTCGAGAGTTGGCAACCAGATATTTACTTTCCTGCATTTTGTGGTGGATTAATAATGAAAAATTAAATCATAATGCATTGACAAAGATAAACAAAAACTAGCGAAGTTCCAATTTTTTTGAAACTTCGCTAGTTAGAATTATAGATTATTAATTATCTATCAGATTATAGAGGATATTCCTCGAATGCGTAGAGAACTGTAGACAAGTAGCGCTCGCCTGTATCAGGAAGCAATACTACGATGTTCTTGTTTTCGTTGCCTGGACGCTTGGCAATCTCGGTAGCTGCAAAAGCGGCTGCACCAGATGAGATACCAACCAGAATACCTTCCTTCTGAGCGATCTGACGACCTGCAAGGATTGCGTCATCATTCTCTACATCGAAGATCTCGTCAATGTATGTGCCATTGTAAGTCTCAGGAATGAAACCAGCACCAATACCCTGGATCTTGTGAGGACCGCTAGGCTTGCCGTTCAATACAGCAGAAGTAGCTGGCTCTACAGCGATAATCTGTACATCAGGATTCTGCTCCTTCAAGTATTTTGCTATACCAGAGATTGTACCACCAGTACCTACACCTGCAACAAAGATATCAATCTTGCCATCTGTATCACGCCAGATCTCAGGACCTGTTGTCTCATAGTGCTTCTGAGGATTAGCTGGGTTCACGAACTGTCCGAGGATTACTGAACCTGGGATAGAATCGCGAAGTTCCTCAGCTGCCTTGATTGCACCTGGCATACCCTCACGACCGCTGGTCAATCTTACTTCTGCACCATAAGCCTTTACCAAGTTGCGACGCTCGATACTCATGGTCTCAGGCATTGTAAGGATGAGGTGGTATCCCTTTACTGCTGATACAAGGGCGAGACCTACACCAGTGTTACCACTGGTTGGCTCTATGATAGTTGCTCCTGGCTTGAGAAGGCCTTTCTTCTCTGCATCTTCGATCATTGCGAATGCAATACGGTCTTTAACGCTACCACCAGGGTTGAAGAATTCTACTTTAGCTACAACTGGCTTATTTGCGCCACGTGACTTAGAGTAGTTGTTTAATTCTACAAGAGGTGTGTTACCGATCAAGTCGGTTATCTGTTTTACAATCTTAGTCATAATCTTAATATATTGTCGGTTGTTGTATTATTTATTTACAGCCTCAAATGCCTGCTTAAGGTCATCAATGATGTCATCAATATGCTCTGTACCAATGCTCAAGCGAATGGTAGAAGGAGTGATGTGCTGCTGTGCCAACTCCTCTGGAGACATCTGGCTGTGAGTTGTTGTGTATGGGTGAATAACCAAGCTCTTAACATCAGCTACGTTAGCCAGCAAGCTGAAGATCTGGAGAGCATCGATAAACTTCCATGCTGCTTCCTGACCACCCTTGATCTCGAAGGTGAAAATGCTACCACCACCGTTAGGGAAGTACTTCTGATAGAGAGCGTGATCTGGATGAGAAGGCAATGATGGGTGATTTACCTTTTCAACGTTAGGATTGTTAGCGAGGAACTCAACTACCTTAAGAGCATTCTCAACGTGACGCTCAACGCGGAGACTCAATGTCTCAAGACCCTGAAGAAGGATGAAAGCATTGAATGGGCTGATAGTAGCACCAGTATCGCGGAGAATCACCGCACGGATACGAGTTACGAAGGCAGCAGCACCAGCTACATCTGCGAATACAGCACCATGATAGCTTGGATCTGGCTTAGCCAAAGTAGGATACTTGTCAGCATTTGCCTTCCAGTCGAACTTACCACCATCTACGATTACACCACCAAGGCTTGAGCCATGACCACCGATAAACTTAGTGGCAGAGTGTACAACGATATCAGCTCCGTGCTCCAAAGGACGAATGAGGTAAGGTGTACCGAAGGTGTTATCAACGATGAATGGGATATTGTGCTTGTGAGCAATCTCAGCTACAGCTTCGAGATTGGTTACATCACTATTTGGATTACCGAATGTCTCGGCGTAAATTACCTTTGTATTCTCTTGAATTGCTGCCTCGAGAGCCTCCAAATCGTTAACATTTACGATAGTATTGGTAATGCCCTGAGTAGCCAAGGTGTGAGTGATCAAGTTGAAAGAACCACCATAAAGGTTATCTGCTGCTACGATGTGGTCACCAGCCTGAGCGATGTTCTGCAATGCGTAAGTAACGGCTGCTGCACCTGAAGCGACTGCCAAACCAGCTACACCACCTTCGAGAGCTGCTACGCGATCCTCGAATACACCCTGTGTAGAGTTGGTCAAACGTCCGTAGATGTTACCAGCGTCGCGAAGACCGAAGCGATCGGCTGCATGCTGAGAGTTGCGGAAAACATATGAGGTTGTCTGATAGATAGGCACTGCACGAGCGTCTGTTGCTGGATCAGCCTGTTCCTGGCCTACATGGAGTTGCAATGTCTCGAAGTGAAGTTTCTTTTCGTTACTCATAATCTTTGTCCTTTCTTTATATTGTTTTTATTATTTCTAATTGACAATGCAAAGGTACGGCAAAATTATGATAGTTGAAATCGCACAAAGGGGTCATTTTGAATACCACGTTTATGGTATGCCTAGGATTTTGCCTCTTCGAGATCCTTCTTTGATTTTGATTTTATAACGAGCCAAACACCTGAGAATACGAGAATTACGGCGATTCCGTGCTTGAGGGTAAATACCCCCATACCAGTGAGAATACTTACTACCACAGATACTATCGGTTGGATATAATTATAGATACTTACCACAGTTGGACGCAAAGTATGCTGTCCGATCATTGTAAGGATATATCCCATATAGGTTCCGCAGAATACCACATAGAATGCTTCCCACCAGGTTTGGGTTGGAACATTTACCCAGTCGATGGCCATTACATGACTTCCCGTGAATGGCCAAATCATCAGAGTAGCCCAGAGGAACATCCACTTGTTTACGGTAAATACATTATATTTCTTAATCAACTTATTAAATAAGGAGAGGTAGAGTGCGAACGAAAGCTGAGCGCCCAGACACATCAGGTCGCCTCGGATATCGCCCACCTTGCTGGATACAGCAGCTGCACTCGACAGGATGAGAATGATAGCTCCACAACATCCGATGAAAACTCCCAGGGCTTTCTGAAAAGTGATAGGCTCCTTTAGAATAAAGAACGAGAGCACCATCGCAAAGATAGGCATTGAGGTGGTGACGATGCTGGAATTGATAGGGGAGGTGATGCTCAAGCCGATGGTGTAAAGACACTGATTGCATACCAATCCGAAAATGCCGGCACATGCAAAGAGCAGTAGGTCTTTGGCTGGAACATGTTCTTTCTTTACGAAGAGAGAAGTGATCCAAAAGAGAATTGCTCCACCCAGAACGCGGAAGGAAACCATATCAATGCCGTCTAGTCCGTGGGTCATCGCATCTTTGCCGATAGGGGCCATTAATCCCCAGAATGCCTCGGCGGTAAACATACTTAAGTGAGCTTTTAAGGGTTTGTTGTCCATCTTTCTAATACCTATTTATATATAGCGAGTGCAAAAGTAACAAAAAATGTTGGATGTATGCGGCTCGTAATTGAATAAAATTACTAACTTTGCGAATATAAAGAGAAATTACTATGCAAAAGTACGCTGATTATATAAATTCAATTGAGATTGACTCGCTTTGGAGTGGAATCAAGCATATTAAGTGGGAACTCGACCGTAAGGTGAATATCCTGAGTGGTGTGAATGGTGTGGGTAAATCCACCATCTTGAATAAGCTAATCAAGAGCTTGAATGCGGGAGGTGAATTTCCTAGTCATCTGCTGAAAGGTGTGCATGTGGATGTTTCGCCAGAGGATGCCAAGTGGATTCGCGTGGATGTTATTCGAAGTTTCGACCGTCCGCTGATGAATTTGGATTTGGTTTCCAAGATGGATATCACACTTGCTACCGAACTCGACTGGCAACTCTTCCAGTTACAGCGCAAGTATCTTGATTATCAGGTAAATATGGGCAACCGTATTATTTCTATCCTGCAGAGTGGTCGGCCAGATTCTGCTGCTGAGGCTGCTAAGGTGAGTGCTCCGAAGAAACTATTCCAGGATATTATCGACGACCTGTTCAAGGATACTGGCAAGAAGATTATGCGTGAGGAGAATGAAATCCGCTTCAGTCAGATAGGGGAGATGTTGGTGCCTTATCAGCTGTCGAGTGGTGAGAAACAGATACTCTGCATCCTGCTAACAGTTCTAGTAGAAGACAACCTGCCATACGTGCTCTTTATGGATGAGCCGGAGGTGAGCTTGCATTTTGAGTGGCAGCAGCGACTCATCGAATTAGTTTTGAAGCTGAACCCAAATGTACAACTCATTATGACCACCCATAGTCCGGCTGTAGTAATGAATGGATGGGGTGATAAAGTAACCGAAGTGACCGATATCACCTTTGACAAATAATTAGTAATTGCAGTAAGTGATTAATAATTAGCAGTATGGCAAAAAAACTAATAGACAATATAACCAGCAAATATTTCAAGGCGGCCAACCAACTCACCTCGAAAAAAGCCCGACGCAAGATTATCGCCTATGTGGAAAGCTATGACGATATCTTGTTTTGGCGACAAGTGCTGGGACAATACGAAGACGAAACCCGTTTCTTCGAAATAATGCTGCCCACTCGCAACCGATTGCTCGACAGGGGCAAGAAGGCGGCGATTTCTAATATGATGAAACATCTGGGCGAGGATATGATAGCCTGTGTGGATGCCGATTATGATTATCTGCTTCAGGGATGCACGGGCACCTCTATTCAGGTGATTCATAATCCATACATCCTCCACACTTATGTCTATGCCATTGAGAACTATCAGTGCTATGCTCCTAGTCTTCATGATACTTGTGTGATGGTGACGCTTAATGATGCCCGCATATTTGATTTTGAGGATTATCTTCGCCGTTATTCCAACTTGGTTTATCCATTGTTCCTCTGGAATATATGGGCATATCGCACGCCCGACTTCGATGATTTCACCATTATGGATTTCAACAAGATTATAACGATTCCTGTTGTGAAGTTAAATAATCTCGACGAAATCTATGCAGCCCTTCAGTCGAAGATTGCCGCAAAGTTGGATCAGTTGGAGAAAGCACATCCCGAGGACGTGAAAGGGGTGAAGAAATTGGCGCATGAATTTGTGAAACTAGGTGTGACTCCCGACAACACCTATTTATATATACAGGGCCATCATCTCTTCAACAATATTGTGGGAACAGTAGTGGAAAATGTTTGCGACCGGTTGATAGTGATGCGTGAGCAGGAAATCAAGGAGCAATCGCGCCATATTTCCCAACAATATTCAGAGTTATCTTGCTATGATGATAGTGTTTCCCAGGTGAAGAGCATGCTAAAGAAGAATGTGGGCTATCAGAAATCGAGCCAGTTCAAGCAATTGTGTGCCGATGTGGATCGATTGCTCAACACTCCTGAGGAAGAACTGATGAAGGATGTGGAGACTATGAATCTGGAATTGCTGAAATATGAGGCTATGAAAAGAGAGGCTAGATTTCAGCGAAGACAAGCAAGGAAAGTCCTGGAGGCGAATGAAGAAAAGAGGAAATCTATGGAGAATGCAGAATGTTTTGATGATCAAATAGAAGAATGAAAACACAATTTTTAGTAAGTAAGCAGGAGAAGAAAATTCTCCTTGTGGCTGTATGCTGCATTTTATTTTCGTTTATAGACAACTTATGGTTGCATAATTTCCTGGTTCAATCTAAGGAAAATGTGTTGTTGAAACCAATCAGCGGTTTGATAGTTGGCGGTTTCTTTATGACTGTCTGCAGCATTCTGTTTGCCAGTTCCAAGATATATGTCTATTATATCTATCGGAAAAATCTGAAGTTGGATGCCTTGAAATCAGAAAAGTCAGCCTTGTTCTTGATGATAGCAACAGGATTGATGCTGATATTTTCATTGATGCTTGGTCGTTTGGATTTATCTGCGACGAGTATTCAAGTCTATCATGTCTATTCTATTGCTCAAGGAGTTTTAGGACTTGTGATATTCTTAGCAATGCTTTGGCTGTCCGTTGCTCTTTATAAAAACTATCGTGGAAACATTCGATATGCAGCCATAGCAGGATTGTGCATTCTAGCGGTTGGAATTATAAGTGGAATGGTAGGTCTTTTTGCTGATTTTCCGATGATTGGTCCTTCTGAAAATACCTTTGTATATCTGCAATATTTTAACTATTTCTCAACCTTGGTAGATTGCTCATTCTATCTGCTAAGCTATTTTGCATTTAAGGCAGAATAGATTAAATTGAAAAATCCTCTCCCTGATTTGAGAAAAACGCATGCTAATAATGTTTGAGAAATAGGCTGTTTGAAAAATCCTCTCCCCCACTTGTGGGGGAGATAAGAGAGAGGGTATACCAGAAAATTAAGCAATAAAGCTAATATTAGTTAGCAAAAAAAATGCTCGTGGCATACCCTCTCTTTGGTCTCCCCCATAAATGGGGGAGAAATGTAGCATGCTATTTTTTACACACTCTCTTTAATCTCCTCCATATGTTGAAGAAAAATGCTGTATAATATTTTATACGCTATAAAACGCTGAATAATAACCTTTTAAAGCCCTGATATTTTCTCTTAAATATTAGTCGTCATATAGACTCTCGATGCCCTCAGAGACATTCTCGAGCGAATTATGAAGATGAAGCTTAATTCTCTCAACGAAAGAAAGAGTCTTCTTAGGCTTTTCTGTTTTTTTTCTATTATCTGCAGAATTTTCCTTTTGAGCATTCTGAGGAGTATTTTCATGCTTTGTTACTTCTGGAGAAATCTGATTAGTAACCTCCTTATGGGAATTTTCATTGTGTGGATTCTCAACAGAAGATTGCTGTTCTGCATTCTGTTCAGAGGAATTCTTTTCTGAAAGTTCGAATGGGGAACTCTTTATGCTTGATTCCAAAGAAGCATCCTTTTCAATTATATTATAAGCGTTTATCTCGTTAGTCTCTTCTTCTTTGATTTCAGATGAAGAACCCTCCTTGACATCCTCTGCTAAGAACTCTTCATGGGCATTCAAATCTGAAGAGCCAGTTTCCTGCATATCGCTGGAAATCTGTTTTTCTGTCTTTATGTCTTCAAGACCTGTCTTTAATTCAAGTCCTTTCTTCACGAGAGGCATAGGAGCTGCTTCACGATACAACTGTTCGATTACCCGATTATAATAGTTGATATCATCTGGAGTTTCTTCTCTCTCGAGGAACTCATTATCGAGACCCGTTGCTAGGATGATGATCTTAGCATCCTCCTCCAGCGTGTTGTCAGTGCTGGTTCCCCAAATCACCTGAATATCAGGATTCAACTCATACATAAAAGCATCTATCTCCTGCATCTCGCTCACCAGCAGAGGATTCTTGTCACTGGTATAAATATTGAAGAGGATGCGTTTTGCCTTCGAAATATCCGCACCATAGAGCAATGGAGATTCGAGTGCATTTAAGATAGCACGCTCTACACGCTTCTCACCATTAGCTCGTCCGATAGCCATCAAGGCACCGCCACCACCTTTCATTGTAGTCTCCACATCGCGGAAGTCGAGGTTGATATCGCCCTCCTTGGTGATGAGCTCCGAGATGCTCTTAGTGGCATCACATAGAATATTATCGGCAGCCTTGAAAGCATCCTTTACAGCCACCTTGTCCTCGCTGTAGATATCGCAGATACGCTCATTGTTCACAATGAGAAGAGCATCCACATTTTTGCGCATCTCCTCCACACCCTTGAGCGCCTTCACAATCTTGTCGCGCTTTTCAAAGAAGAAAGGAATGGTAACAATGCCCACTACGAGAATGCCATGCTTTTGGGCGAGTGAGGCTACGATAGGAGCTGCACCTGTTCCTGTGCCACCACCCATACCGGCGGTGATGAAGCACATCTTGGTGCCATCCTGAAAGATACGCTCAATTTGCTCCTCGGTTTCGAGAGCTTCCTTTCGGGCGAGTTCAGGATTGGCTCCAGCGCCCAATCCGCTGCCACCCAACTGGATTTTTATAGGTACAGGAGATTTAGAAAGACTTTGGGAATCGGTATTGCATACTGCAAAACTCACATTCTCAATGCCTTGTCGAAACATGTTGTTAACGGCATTGCATCCGCCGCCGCCCACACCAATCACCTTGATAATTTCCTTGGTGGTATCCTCTATTCCATCGAAATCCAGCATAGCTAATCTATTTTATATGTTAGGCGCAAAATTAGCAATATTTTTCGAGAAATTCGAAAGTTATTTCTTTTTCTTTTCAGAATTTTCCTTGTATGGTTTGATGGATATCAATACCTTTTTGCCGTTCACGATTTTGTATCTTTTTACGACAGGGCCATTGAGTAGATATGCAGGTGGCTGTTGTTTTTTTTGATTTTTTCTCTCGGGCTTTTCCCTAAGAATTTTTTCTCTTTGGTTATCTCGAGCATGGAGAATATTTTCGTCTACATAATAGAATTTGTTGTTTGGATCTACCGTTATATTTAGGTCCTTATTTGGTGACTGATATTTGATGTTGCTTACAGATGCGGGAATGTGGATAGACTTTAGTAGTTTACATTCATTG
>CAJOPE010000006.1 GCA_905236815.1 uncultured Prevotella sp.
GATTCGAACCAACGACCCCGAGATTACAAATCACGTGCTCTGGCCAACTGAGCTAAAGAGGCGGGTGGGCAAGCGGTTCCTATCGCGTCGCTACAACCAAGTACCCTTGCTGCGTTCCCACCCTGGGGGATTCCGAGGGAGCTGACCGTAGGAGACTTGCCCATGTCATTTTTTTCAAATGCGAGTGCAAAAGTAACACTTTATTTCGAAACTACCAAATAAATCTTGCATTATTTTATTTTGATAGCAGTGAAACGATGTTCTTAACCGATATCCACAATGGTGATTCCTGCTCCACCAAACTGTACATGCTCATCGGCAAAGTGGGTGACATTTGGAATGCTTGAGAGATATTGTCGGATGAGAGAGCGCAGGATGCCATTGCCCTTTCCATGCAGAATTCTCACACGGCTCATGCCCACGAGAATCGCATCATCGATGAAATACTGTACGGCATTCAAAGCCTCATCCCCTCGCATACCCCTCACATCGAGGTCTTGATGGAAATTCTTCTTGTGGTCATCCATCGTCTTGCGGGTTTCCTTTGAAATTCCATAGGATTGAAGGCGTTCTGCCATCTCCTCAGCCTTAGTGGCAGGAGCAGCCTTAGCCTCCTCATCCTGCGAGAGTGGGGTGGCAGAAGCAAGTTCCAGTCGGGAAACAGGCACCTTGGTGCGCATTCCACCGAAGAGGGCAGTTGCCATTTTTCCATCGATACTCTCGAGTTTACCTTCCGTTCGGGTACCCTTAATTCTCACCTTGTCGCCCTCGGCCAGAGGCTTGTTCGAACCCCTCACAGCAGCCGAAGCCACATTGCGGAGTTTCTCGGCCGCCTTTTCCTCCTCGGCTTTCTTATTCTTCTTGCGCTGTTCGTGACGTTCCTTTCTGGCCTTTATCTGTTCAATCTTTCGGGCAATCTCATCATCCTTTGCCTTGGTGTCGATTTCCTCCACACCCTGTTCAAATTCCTTGAGCTCCTGACGGATCTTCTTGGTTTCTTCCTTTTCGGCTTGTTTCTCTCGAATCTCACGAATGGCATTCTCGATGCGCTTATTACTTTCGGCAAGCAGTTGGGCAGCTTCCTCCTTGGCCTTGCGGAGAATTTCCTTGCGTTGCTTCTCCACCTCCTCCAAACCGCTCTGATAGTCGGCAAGGGTGGCATCGAGTTTCTTTTCCTTCTGGTGGATATTCTGTCGCTTCGATTCCCAATAGCGCTTGTCTCTCACAATATCCTGCAGATATTTGTCACTCTGGATATATTCAGAGCCGACAATATCAGAGGCTTCCTTGATGACATCCTCGGGCAATCCGATCTTTCGGGCGATTTCGATAGCAAACGAAGAACCTGGTCGGCCGATAGCCAACTGGAAGAGTGGTCGCATCTCATGACGGTCGTAAAGCATCGCACCATTGCTCACTCCATTGTGGGAATCGGCGAAATGCTTCAGGTTCTGGTAGTGGGTGGTAATGACACCCCATGCTCCCTTCTGACAGAACTGATTGAGCACACTCTCGGCGATAGCACCACCAATCTGAGGTTCGGTACCCGTACCAAACTCATCGATGAGAATCAAAGTATGTCCACTTGCCTGCTTCATCATATTCTTCATATTCAGAAGATGAGAAGAATATGTAGAGAGATCGTTCTCCAGCGACTGCTCATCGCCGATGTCGATCATGATATCCTCGAAGCATCCCACCTTCGAGCGGTCGCCCAAAGGAATGGAGATACCACATTGCACCATATACTGCAATAAGCCTACCGTTTTCAAACAAACCGACTTACCACCGGCGTTTGGACCCGAGATAATCAAAATGCAGCTGCTAACAGAAGGAGCATTCTGATTGGCTTTCAGGAAAATATCGAGCGGCACAATCTTGCTGCTCTTATAAGGATCCTCCTCCGTATTGTTTTCGGAAGGAGTAGCCATCTTTCTTTCAAGAAGTGGGTGGCGAGCTTGAATCCAATCGACGATAGGATAGCGCTCTACATGTGGCTCGAAAGCCTTTGCCTCTTTGGCGAAAGCAGCCTTGGCACGGATGAAATCTATCTGTGCCAGCATATCATAGCCTTGCAAAATCTCGCGGGTATGAGGACGCACATTCTTGGTAAATTCAGAAAGAATGCGGATAATCTCGTGGCGCTCATCCGACTCCAATTCGCGGATGCGGTTGTTGGCCTCCACCACCTCGGTTGGTTCGATAAAGACCGTCTTACCCGTTGCCGATTCATCGTGGACAATACCCGATATTCGGCGCTTCATCGTTGGGACCACCGGAATCACCAATCGTCCATCGCGAAGGGTAGGGGCTACATCCTTCTCGACAACTCCCTGTGCCTGAGCAGCACGAAGAATATTATAGAGTGTCTTCGAAACAGTACCCTCGGCCTTTCGCAACTCTCTTCTAATCTGAGCCAGTTCGGCAGAGGCCGTATCGCGGATATGACCAAACTTATCCAGAATCTGGTCAATACGACTCACCAGTCCTGGGAAAGTCATAATATCCTCGCTCACACGGTGCAAGGCAGGATAGAGCCATTTCGGCTCACGTTTCCAGCCATCCTCCTCGGCCACCTCATCCGGATGAATATCCTCCTCGTTCTTTCCAAGGAAGTTCACAATATCATTGATCGTACCGAGCGATCTTCTCAAATCGAAAAGCTCATCCTCCTCGAGGTGCGTATTTTCCACACGGATACGCAGGAGAGAGGTACGGCAATCGAAAAAATAAGCAAGCGGAAACTCCACCTGCTCCTCCTCGATACGGCGGAACTCCTTGATTTGCTCCATCCATTCATTGATCTCATCCGCCTTGGTGGAAAAAGTTATTTTATCGACCAATTCCTTGCCCAATGTAGAGAGACATTTGCCCTTGATGAGGCTCTGTATTTCGTCGAAGCCCAGCTTCTTTTCAAAATTCTTTGGATAAATCATACTGCAAAGTTACAATTATTTTCCCATTTATCATCCTTTTGCGTTTTTTTTAGCAAAATTGAGGGCAGTATCCGCCTTTACTAGTCATATATTTATTATGGATTAGGGATTTGGGATTAATGATTAGGGATTAGGGATTCTTGATTCTAGATTTTGGATTCTAGATTCTAGATTTTGGATTAGGAATTCTTTATTCTAGATTTTGGATTATGGATTAATGATTAGAGATTCTTGATTTTGGATTAGAGATTCTTGATTATAGACTATTGATTATTGATTATGGAATAGAGATTAATGATTACGGTCAAGGGATTATAGAATTCGGATATGGATGATTAAGATTCTATGGAAACTTTGGATGATTGGTTGTTCGTATGGGAAATTAGAAATCTCTAGGATATTTATGGAAATCATAGTTTAAAAGTCTCTTGCATTTATCGACCATTTGAAGTTTGCTTAATAACCACAATGGACCGAATCTATTCTCGAAATCTGAAGAAGTAAAAACATCAAACGCTTAAAAATATGATGAAGATAAATGGTAAACTGCACGCTCTGGTGGTGGCAGCCCTCCTAACTCCAGTTTTGGGTTCAGCCAAAACAACTATCGATAACTTGAAGGTGGAATACCTTTCCTGTCCGATAGGCATCGATGACACCACTCCTCAGTTCAGTTGGATGATGTCTTCGGATGAGAAGGGGGCTTATCAGAAGAACTATCAGGTAATAGTAAAGGATGAGAAAGGCAAGGAGGTATGGAACTCCGGCATTATCGCCCAGTCCACTTCTGTAGGTATCGCCTACAAAGGTGAGGCACTTCAGCCTGCTACCCGATATTCCTGGACCGTAAAGGTGATGGATGGCAAGAATAAGGTGAGCGAATCCACATCGTGGTTTGAAACCGGCTTGCTCTCTACTTCGGCCACCGATGCAAGATGGCATGGGGCAAAATGGATAGGTGGTGATGCCAATGCCAAACCATTCTATAGCAGCTATCTGCCAACCTTCCGCATTCGTTGCGACATTCAGTTGCATAAGAAATCTTCTCGTGCCAGCATCCTCTATGGAGCCAACGATCCTCGATTGATGGATGCAAATATGAACATCCTTGAGGTGAAGGCAGAGAAAGACAAATCGTATATCGAGGCCGAACTTCAGGTGGGGGATACATGCTCGTGGATCAACCTCTATCGGGTGGGCTATACCTTGAAGGATAATGCCGAGAAGCCAATGGCAACTTTCAAAGTGAGTGGTATCACCAAGAAAAATAAAACCGACCGCCATCATCTCGAACTATCCTCCGATGTAGGTCTTACCACGGTATGGGTGGATGGAGAAAAAGTAGGTACTACCATTCTGAACCCGATGGGACCCAATGCCGACTTCATCGCCTTCCCAATGGTTGCCGATGTGGGCTATAAGCTGGCAAAGGGCGAAAAGGCAACAATCACCAATTTTGCCATCTGCAATTTCCGTGCCCCTTATGCTGCTCTCAGCACCCTTCCCGATGTGAAGGATGCCGAGGGAATCTCGATCGTAACGCCAAAGCAAACGGGTGCGACCATGCTCCGAAGTGAGTTTGCTGCCTCAAAGGCAATTCAGAAAGCTCGACTCTATGTAACCGCCCGAGGCATCTATGATATCTTCATCAATGGAGAGCGCATCAGCAATGATTATTTCAATCCAGGTTTCACCCAGTACAACATTACTCAGATGTATCAAACCTATGATGTTACTTCGATGCTTCATCAGGGAAAGAATGCCATCGGCAGTATTCTCAATGAGGGATGGTGGAGTGGAAATATTTCCTATCAGACGAAAAACTGGAATTACTTCGGCGACCAGCAGTCGATGATGGCTTGTCTGAAAGTTACCTATACCGATGGTACCGAGGAATATGTGGTTACTAATCCTGCAGACTGGAAAGCTACTTCGGATGGAGCTGTGAGGATGGGAAGTCTTTTCCAGGGCGAGGTGTACGATGCCCGCATCGCTGAGGCTATGAAGGGATGGAGCCAACCAAACTATGATGATTCCAAATGGACCAAGGCCGAGGAAATCGCACTAGAGGGACATATCACCACCGATAAGCAGGAGGGATGGCCTTTAGCCTCTGATTATTCCAAGTTCCAACTCATCGGTCAAATAGGAACCCCTGTACGTGCCTTCACCACCTTGAAGGCCCAATCGATGAAAGAAGTGAGAAAGGGCGTCTATCTCTATGATATGAAACAGAATATGGCGGGAGTACCAAGAATCACCTTCCGAGGTTTGAAGCCTGGAACCAAGGTAACCCTCCGCTATGCCGAGGTAACTTATCCCGATCTTCCACAATATGGAAAGAATGTGGGTATGGCCATGCTCGAGAATATCCGAGCAGCTCAGGCACAGGATATCTACATCGCCAAAGGTGGTGTGGAAACCTATCAGCCTCGCTATACCTATCATGGCTATCAGTATGTAGAGGTAACAGGTGTTGAGGCTCCACTTCCTTTAGCCGATGTGGAAGGAGTAGTGTTGAGCTCAATCGACAAGATCACAGCCGATTATCAGAGTTCGGATACCTTGCTCAACCGTTTCTACGTGAACACCAAATGGTCTTCGCTGGCAAATGTCTTCAGCGTGCCAACCGATTGTCCACAACGCAATGAGCGTATGGGATGGAGTGGTGACTTGAGTGTATTCTCCCCAGCAATGAGCTATGTAGCCAATGTGGATGGATTCTCCCGTCGGCACCTCTATGCCCTTCGTGATACCCAGCGTGGAGATGGTGCCTATGAGCCTGTAGCACCTATTGGTGGCGCCTTCGGTGGACCACTTTGGGAAAGTGTCGGTATCGTACTTCCTTGGCAGAATTATATCCAGTATGGAGATATCACTTCCCTACGTGAGCACTATGCTTCGATGAAGGAATATATGCAGCGAATTGCACGGGTATATATAAATAAGGAAAAGGGATATTTCCAGGGCAATAAGAGTTACGACGATCTAGGCGACTGGTTGGGCTTCGAGGTGATGAAGAACGACAACACCCTCATCTTCGATGCCTATTATGCTTATGAGTTGGAGCTGATGAATAAGATGGCAACAATTCTTGGTTATAAGGAAGATGCCGAGGAATATGCCCGCCTTCGCAACGAACGTATCGACTTCATCAACCAACATTATATAGATGGTACTACTTTCAAGACAATAGGTAATGGTATGGCAGAACGCATCATCCACGAAGATCGACAGATTGGTCCGAAGGCAAAAGGGGAACTCATCGATACCCAGACCTCCTATGCAGTATTGCTCGCCTTGGGTGTTGTGAATGATGCAAATAAAAAAGGAGTAGTCGAGAACCTAACAAACTCAGTAGAGCGAGAGAGCATTGGCGATGATGGAAAAAGCTATCCAGCCTATTCCCTGATGACAGGATTCCTCGGCACCCCTTGGATCAACTTCGCCCTCTCGGATAATGGAAAGGTGGCAGATGCCTATAAGATGTTGCTTAATCGCAGCTATCCATCCTGGATGTATCCAGTAGAGCAAGGGGCTACCTCTATTTGGGAGCGCCTAAATTCCTATACCAAACAAGAGGGTTTTGGTACCAACAACCACATGAATTCCTTCAACCATTATGCCTTTGGAAGTGTAACCAACTGGTTGATGCAGCGTTCTTTGGGAATCGCAAGAGACGATGCAAGTCCTGCTTTCCAGCATTTCTTCCTTTGTCCTCAGGCCGATCCAACCGGATTGCTCACCCATGCCGAAGGCTGGTATGATTCCATGTATGGTCGCATCGAGAGCAGTTGGCGAGTAGATGGCAATAAAACCATTTATAAGTTTGTTATCCCAGCCAATACTTCTGCCACTCTTCAACTGCCTGGTCAGAAAGCAAAAGAGCTCAAGGCAGGAAGCTATGAGTTCTCGGTAAAGAATTGATGGAAAATTAAAATTACGTTCCTACTAAATATAAGCCAAATGCTTGAAGGATTTTTCCCAACAGCATTTGGCTTTCTTTGCTCTCTATGTACCAGCATTTCTCTCCCCCACGAGTGGGGGAGAAGTTCTTTTCTTAAGTGACAAAACTGTCGTCCTTAACTATCTCTATATTAGTAATTTGTGATATTTAAAACTCTATACTTATTTCTTCGATTTCTTATCCCACTTCAGCAAACGCTTATACTCTTTCTTAGTGAGTCGCATGAAAGAACCATGCTGTGGATACTTCACCCCTTGAATATCTACTGGGTCGTGGAAATTTCGAAGGTTCTTATCGGCCTTGCAGATACGATAATGTCTTGGCTTGTCGCTATATTGAATATAAGCCACTCTCCAAGTGCTGTCGCCAATTAATTGGAAGGCACTCGAACCCTCACATTTCTTCTTACCCTCAAAGCTTACATAATCATCCTCTACAGGCTCGCCCCAACCATAAGTGAGATGGTCGCTGGTGGCGGTATAGATACCCGGTTTTCCACCCTCTTTCTTTATCAGCAGATGATACTTGCCATCGGCCAGCAGATTGATATCTGCATCGATAGTGGCATAGCCCCAGTCGAAGAGTATTTTAGGGGTGGTGATATGCTTGAAATCCTTGGTGGCATAGCTGTAATACATGCGGTCGTAGGCTTCCTCCTTTCGGTTGAGCATACTGTAGTAAATCATGTATCCACCTTTCTCGCCATTGCTCCAGGTATAGTTAGGATCCCAGAAAATCTGAGGAGCCCATACTCGATTAATAGTCGACCAATCCTTGTATGGCGAAGTAGCCTTGTCGGCATCGCAGAAAATCTCCATACCTTTACGGAAGTCGAAAGTAACACTCTCCCAATGAATGAGGTCTTTGCTGGTGAAAAGATCCATACCATAATTATCCCAGATATGACTCTTAGCCACACACATATCCGTTGTCACCATCAGATAGCCCTTGCCATCAAAGGTGCGGGTGATGTAAGCATCTCTCGTACCGCCCTCAATACGGGCATGTTCTTTATCATCAAAGATAGCCTTACCATCGAGTATCTCCTGATAGTTGTAGCCATCCCGGCTCACAGCATAGGAAGTGAACTCACCATTGCCGCTCATGTGACAATAGAGATAACCATAATCGCCCTTGATAAGGTTTTGTGCTGAAACGCCCGTAGCTCCCAACAAGAGCAGCGAGGCTAATAGGTTTTTAGGTTTTAGGAGGCTTTTTCCAAGCCCTTTTTTCTGAAAATCCATATTTCGATAGAATTAATAATGTTTTGCCATAGAATATAACAGCCTGGTCCCACACTTGATAGTGGATCGAGGAAAGCCACTGCCACCCAGATGGCAAAGGCGGTATTCTTCTGTCCCAGACTTTGTCCTGCCTCGATAGTGGCATCAAAGTAATGTCCGATGAATCTTCCGGTAGCAAACTGGATGATGCAGAGTATCAATCCCATTGCGGCTATTGAGAGAAGGAAGAAAATTGAAGTCTGGCTCCAGGCCTCGGTGATGTGCATTGCCGTTGTACCTGTTACCACGATGAGTGAGCCTCCCCACATATAGTAGCTCAAATCATGAATGTTGATGAGCCATTGATGAAATCGCTTCAGGTAGTGCTTGGTGAAATAAGCCAGCAGCATCGGCATCAGCAGTACCACACTCACCTGCCATAATATCTTCCAGAACAAAGAGAAAAACTCGATGTGTGCTGCTGCCTCGTTGGTTTGAGGAAGCAGTGGAAAGCTGAGCGGTATGAGGACTGCCGAAATGAAATTCGAGATAAAGGTATAGGTGGTCATCTCTTCCAGATTACCTCCTAGCTTGGCTGTAACTACAGCAGCTGCAGCCGCACATGGTCCGATGATGCATACAAGGATTGCTTCCAGCATGATGAGGGCATTGCCGTGGATGTTGAAGGCAAGGATGATTCCCACTAGAGCCAGTACAAATACCACCTGTTGAAGTCCTATCCAGAAATGCCATTTCACAGGCAGTAATTTCTTGAAATCCACCTTACAGAAAGTGACGAAGAGGATGAGGAACATAAAGTCAGGCAGAATACTCGAATTATAAGGAGCATACCAGTCGCTAAGAGGTTTCAGTGCTGGGGTGAAATGAAACAACAGATAGATGCCTGCTCCCAATGCCATCGCACAAGGCAAAGTCCAGTTTTTGATAAATTGAAGAATTCTGTTCATACTAATACTCCTTTAAATCACTTCGGCAAAGATAGTTAATTTTGTTTGTACCCGAACTTTAAAATTTGACATATTAACTTAGAATTTATTCCAACTAATAATTGAAAAGATTGTAAAGATATGAGAATTCATGTCGGTTCCCATCGATAATCGAAAGATTTATTATTCAATATTGAGGGTAAATCAAAAGTTCTCTCTCTGAGAGGGAATGCCTTTAGTTACTAACTAATTCAACTCTTTCTTATTGGAAAGATAAACTCCCAAAAGAATTGCGGCAGCACCCATCCATGCTAACCATGTCATTGGCTCATCGAGCACCAAGGCCGAGAATACCACTGTCGATACAGGATTCAGATATACATAGTTGCTCACTGGTAGCGCACCTATCTTCTTGATAACCCAACTCCACAGCACAAAGCAGGCGAAGCTGGCGATAAAGCCCAGGAACAGTAGGTTGCCCCATACCGCTGGTTTTAGAAAACCTTCCAGCGGGAAGTTCCAAGGTTCGATGAGATAGATAGGTAATACCGTGATGAGGCCATAGATAAATACCTTTCGGGTGACAAAAACCGCACTATAGCGATCGGCGACAAATTTCATCAATATGCTGTAGAATGCCCAGCATAGGGCTGCCGAAAGGGCAAGTGCATCGCCCAGTGGATTGAGCTGCAAAATAAATTGTCCATTGAAAACCACAAGGGCAACACCCAAAGTGGCAACTATCGAACCAAGAATGAGATAACGGTTGGCCTTTACACTCTTCAGAAAGAGTAGGGCAAGGATTGTCGTTAGGAGCGGAGCCGTACAGACAATGAACGATACATTATTTACATAGTCGAGTTTCACCGCCAGGTTCTCGGTAACAAAATAGAGAGATCCTCCCGTGATACCCAATAAAATCATCAGAATCTCATCCTTCCAGCTATCGCTCCATAGTTTACGAGGTGAGATCGTCCAGATGCAAAGATAGGCGAAAAGGAATCTCAGCGAGAAAATCTCATGAGGGGCCAGTCCCTGTTGAAGCAGCACTTTCGAATTAACGAATGTACAGCCCCAGATCAATACAACAACAATTGCAACAATGTGATACCAAATAGTTTTCTCTTTACCCATGGTTGCAAAGGTACATCAATTTTTGCAATCAATTAGTCTATTGATATTTTTTTTGTAGTTCAAGTATCACTTTCCTCATTGTGCAAGCATCAAGTCTCATTATGCCATCTTGGGAAAGAAGAAAGTCATCTGGGGTGTTTATTCCTTGAAAATAGTTTGTTGCTATGTCAATACACTCAAGTATAGTTGATATATGAGCTAATATTTTAAGCTTGTTTTGTAGACTATACATAGATAACGTCCTTTTCAATATTAGACTTTAATATGGGGTTAAGAGACTTCCGGTCTCTAATGAGATCAACCTCGCATTTGAAAAGTGCCTTAAGGATTTCTTTTAGCTCATACATAAGTGATAGCGTTGGATTATCAATGTCTACAATTATGTCAATATCACTGCTGTCTGTATTCTCGTTTCTTGCAACAGAACCAAAAATACCGATGCGGTTGATACCGAATTTCTTGATGCAAGAATAGAAACAAAATTTCAAAATCGCAAATCATTTAATAGATTTTTTCTATCTTTGCCAAAGAACTTAAAGTTAATGAAACAATGAGTGAAGTAGAAGATAAGAGAAATGAGCGATTGGCTTCAACTTTGATAAAGAATCTGGAGCGTCGCCACTATACTGCATTCTATGCTAAGAATGCCGAGGAGTTGCGCAACAAGGTAAAGGAATTGATTCCTGAGGGAAGCAGCATCAGCTGGGGAGGCTCTGCATCTATTCGTGATACAGGAGTCACAGCTATGCTGAAGCAGGGAAATTATCAGATTTTCGATCGTGATGATGTCACTACCCAGGAGGAGAAGGTGGCTATTTATCGCAAGGCTTTCGAGTGTGATTACTATCTTGCCAGCGTGAATGCGATGAGCGAGGATGGTGTGCTGGTGAATATCGATGGCAATGGCAATCGAGTTGCTGCTATCACCTATGGCCCTGAACATGTTATCCTGGTGGTAGGTCTCAACAAGGTTTGTCAGGATGTGGATGCAGCCATCAAGCGGGCTCGCTCTACTGCTGCCCCTGTTAATATGACTCGTTTTGATTTAAAGACTCCTTGTCAGGTGGATGGTGCTTGCCACAATTGTAAGTCGCCTGATAGTATCTGCAACTATATCAGCATTCAGCGCATGAGTCATCCAGCCAATCGCCATATCGTGATATTGGTAGGGGAGAACTTGGGATATTAGCCGAAAAGTAATACCTTTGCATCCGCAATAAATGAATGTATAATGGAAAATCCGAAATTTACAGTTAATGGTAAATACACCAAAGAGGAAGTTCATGGCTTAATTCACGAAACCAGTAAGATTGCAAGATATGGTATTTTGCTTTTGGGAGGCATAAACATTATCATTGGAGTATATGATTTGTATGGTCGCCCTATTAATCTTACAAATATGATTCCATTACTTCTTTCCTGTTTTATTTGGGGAACCCTATATTTATGGATTGATAAGAGAAATCCGTTAAAAAATAGTCCCTTGAACAACAAAGATTTTCAAATAAACTTCTTTGAGGATTGTTTTTTCATAGAAACAGATACATTGAATAATAAAATCGGATGGAACTATGTAAAGAAGGTAATTGAAACGAACTCACATTTCTATTTTATATTAAAAACTGGTGAGGGTTTCTTTGCTCCCAAATGCAATGCCTCTGATGAGTGTATTGCTTGGCTTCAACAGAAAAAGGAGGAAATTAAATCTAACAAGTGATGCTATTCCAGAAGATTTAGTATCTTTGCATTAATGTTTGAAAAGGAAATAAAACAATATGACGAGTTGGTGAAACAATACTTTGAGAAGATTGTTCAGCCAATGGATGTCTCAGAGTTCAGAAAATACTCTGAGATACTCTACTCTTGTCATAGTTGTGGTATAGAGGGTTCTTCTTTTTCTGTTGATGATACCCGTACTCTTTTCGAACAAGGACTGGGATATTCTCCTGTGGGTAAAACTCTTTTTGAGTGTCAGGAAATGGCCGACCATTTTGCTGCCTATGAGTTTATCCATGATAATATTGACCATCCATTCAATGTTGAATTACTGAAAAAGGTAAATCAACTGGTTACTCTTCATACCTTAGCATACAAAGTTCCGGATGCTATTCCTGGTGAGTTTACCCATGTTGATATGATGGCAGGTGATACCGTTTTTGGTGATCATGATAAATTAATTGCGCAGGTTCCCAAATTGATGGAGTCAACAGAAAAAGCCATTAAAGAGGCAAAAGTTCATCCGATGGTTCTTGCGGCTAAATTTCATGGTTTTTATGAGTATCTGCATCCATTTCGGGATGGTAATGGCAGAACTGGCAGGTTGCTTACTAATCTGATTTTGTTGAAGTATCAACTGCCTGAACTTATTATAAAGAAGGAAGATCGACAGGAGTATATTGCTGCTCTTCGGGCTATCCGGTTGGAGGGTACAGATGAATTTCTAATTGATTTCTTTTTCCATTCAGCTATAGCTCAGATGGAGGATGAACTCAATCAGAAAAAGCATAATATTCCTTTTATTTGCTTCTAAATTAATTCATATTTCGTGTAGTTTTTCGGCAGTTTGTTTATCCAAAATAATAATGCATTGAAATAGCAGATCTAAATGCACTGTTTAGAGGTCGTAAACCGTAGGTTTAGGCCAGCTAAACCGTAGAGTTAGCTTTTTTAACATTTCAGCGCACCGGTCTCGAAGGTTACGAGGCACTTTTTGCCACTAGTTTCTGGATGGTATTTATCTTGTTTTTCCTGGCGACAGAATATTCCAAACTGTTATTATCCACAAAGCAAAAAAGGCTCAGCGACTTCTCAAGCAGAATATCGCTTAGAGGATGCTCCTTGAAAGTGCTTTCGATATACCACAATTCGGCAAGCATCTCAAGTTTGGAAATTCTTCGTTCCTCGCTCCATTGGTCCTTTGCATACGCAATAGCCTCATCGGATGAGAAATTGCGGAGCAACTCGAAATCGCCTACATATTGAGTATATATCGATTTCAACTCCTCATCTGTGCGGTCCTTTACATCCTTATTTATCAGTCGGCTGATCGCTTTGAAGAACTCCTCAAGCATCCGCAGAAAATAATCTGTCTTTATCATGGTCTGTTATTTTGTGAATACAAAGATACAAAAAAATATTTCATAAGCGATTTTTAGTTCGTATCAAATTCTTTAATTTACGTAACAAATGCTTCTTATTTCGTGAATTAGTGGAAAATAAACACTAAATCATCTTCTTATTATTTGGAGTTTTCATCAGATTGTATTATTTTTGCAGCGATATAACTTTGTAACGAATCTTTTGATAATCAGCAGAAAATTACCAAACCATAAAAAACAATGTATAAGAGACTATTACTAGTTGGTGCAGTTTGCCTGATGACATCCGCTATGAATGCGCAAGACAAACTCTATTCCGACGAATTCCCTTTGAGCGATGTAACTCTGCTCGACGGATTCTTGAAAAACAAGAGCGAATTGAATATTCGAACTCTCCTGCAGTATGATTGTGACCGTATGCTCGCCCCTTATCGTAAGGAGGCAGGCTTGGCTCCACGCAAACCTTCCTATCCAAACTGGGATGGTCTGGATGGACATGTAGGTGGACACTATCTCTCTGCCCTCGCCATCAATGCAGCCACCGGAAATGCCGAGTGCCGCAAGCGCATGGAATATATGATTGCCGAACTGAAACTGGTGGCTGAGGCCAACGATAAGCGAAACGAGGACTGGTCGAAGGGCTATATCGGCGGTGTGCCAAATAGTGCCAAGATGTGGTCGGCCTTCCGTAAGGGCGATTTCGGAATGTATATGGGCACCTGGGCTCCTTTCTATAATATCCACAAAATGTATGCCGGCTTGCGTGATGCATGGCTCTATTGCGGCAATGAGGATGCAAAGACACTCTTCTTGAAATTCTGCGACTGGGCGGTGGATATTACTGCCAATCTGAGCGATGAGCAGATGGAGAAGATGCTGGGCAATGAACATGGAGGTATGGACGAGGTGATTGCTGATGCCTATGCGATGACCAAGCAGCAGAAGTATCTCGACTGCGCCCGCCGTTTTGCCCACAAGCAGTTGTTGTTGCCTATGGAGAAGCATCAGGATTGTCTCGACAATATGCATGCCAATACTCAGATTCCTAAGGTGATAGGCTATCAGCGTATTGCTGAACTTTCTGGCGATGCTCTCTATCATGATGCCAGCGAGTATTTCTGGGAGGTGGTAACCCGTCAACGCTCGCTCGCCTTTGGTGGAAACAGTCGAAGAGAACATTTCCCAACCAAGGAAACCAGCATCGACTATATCAACGATATCGATGGACCTGAATCGTGCAATACCTATAATATGCTGAAACTCACCGAGGATTTGAACCGTGTGAGTCCGAATGGAGCTTATGGTGATTTCTACGAGCGTGCAATGTTCAATCACATCCTCTCCTCGCAGCATCCAGAGCATGGCGGCTATGTATATTTTACCTCAGCCCGTCCTCGCCATTACCGCAACTATTCAGCACCCAACCAGGCTATGTGGTGCTGCGTGGGAACTGGTATGGAGAACCATGGAAAATATGGTCAGTTTGTATATACCCATACCAAAGGGGCAAGCGCCAAGGAGGATGCCCTCTTTGTGAACCTTTTTGTAGCTTCGGAATTGAACTGGAAGGAGAGAGGTTTTGTGGTTCGACAGAAGACCAACTTCCCATACGCCGAGACTTCCGAAGTGGAAATCGCCAAGGGTAAGGGCCTCTTCACATTGAAGATTCGCAAGCCATCCTGGTGCAGCAATTTCCAGGTGAAAGGGGTAAACTTCGATTGTAAACAGACCGAGAAAGATGGCTTCATCTGCATCGAACGTAAATGGAAGAAAGGCGATAAAATCTGCATCTCTATGCCAATGCATGCAAGTATCAGCAAGATGCCAAACGTGCCACAGTATGTAGCAATCATGTATGGTCCGATAATGTTGGGTATGAAGACAGGTACTGAGGATCTTCGCTCATTGATAGCAGATGATAGCCGATTTGGACAATATGCCGGCGGTATGAAGTTGCCACTTGATAAGGCACCTATTCTTGTACCAAAGCATCTCGAGGATATCACAAAAGACTTGAAGCCAATTGCAGGAAAACCATTGCATTTCACCCTTGCTACTCGTATGGAGAATCCAATTCAGGGAGAACTTCAGCCATTTGCCGAGATTCACGATTCACGCTATATGATGTATTGGCTCGCCCTCAGCGAGAACGATTACAAGGCATACATCGAGAAACTCGCCAATGAGGAGAAGGAGCGTGAGGCATTGGAGCAGCGCACTTCTGATAAGGTTCAGCCAGGAGAGCAACAGCCAGAAACCGACCACCGTATGGAGGCTGATGAAACAGAACGAGGCAATACCGAGGGTGTATTCTTCCGTGATGCCCGCAATGGTCACTATTTCAGCTATCTGATGCAGACCAAGGGACAGACCGACCTCAAACTTCGTCTGAAGTTCTGGGGACAGGATGAATGGAAGAGCAGCGAGTTTGATATCTATGTGGATGACAAGAAACTTTGCGAGGTAAATAATACCCATAAATATCGCACCTCTCAGTTCAAGTTCGAGGAATATCCAATTCCTGCTGAGATGCTGAAAGGCAAGAAGGAAGTACGCATCAAGTTTGTGGCACACCCTCAGCGACAGATCGGTCAGATTTATGAAGTGAGATTACTTGCTTTTTAAATGATCACCGATGTCTAAAGAAGCATAGCATTCTATTGCTTGATAATTTGGTATAATCCCAAATCCCAATTTCATTTTTGGGATTTTTGGGGTATAATAGAATATTAAGTGTAATAATTACTATTAATATTAAGTATGAAATCTCCTAAATCCTATAAATTGAGATTTGGGATTTGGGATTTGATTTGGGATAGCATAAATAGCCCATTTAGAAGTGCTAAATGGGCTATTTAGCTCCTCTAATTATATCACTTAACTAGTTAAAATATAGCTATTTGCAGTAGGTTGATACTCAGTTGATTACATATCGCCCTTGCTGGAGGAATTTGAAGATATTCCTCTTTTTTATATTCATTATCCCCTTTTTTCTAAGATAAAAGGAAGTAAAAACTTGAAATTTTGTACATTTTTTGTGACTATCTTATAAAAAAGACATTCGCTTTAAATAAAAAGGGATAGCTTAGAAAAAATGGCATAATTCGAAAAACGCGGTGGAGAAAAGAGAGGGGGTATGCCACAAGATTAAGCTGCAAGAGTAATATACCCATAAGTACAAATTCAATTACTATCATAATATAGAGTCTCATCAAGAGCTAAGGTGTTTATTTTTCGATGGTATTGAAAGCAAAACTACATAATAATCTTTGATCAATCAATTTCTCTATTCGTGAATCTTTATTTTATTCCAAAAATAAAACATATTCTCAAACTAAATGATTATATTTGCATTATAAACTCTTTTATAACCGATGTAATGAAAAAAATATTAGCAGCAGTTTGTGCCACAGCAGCATTGGCAAGTTGTAATAATACTGTGGACATTGAAAACCAGGTAAACGAATTGTATAACAAAATGTCGCAGGAGGAGCGTATTGCTCAGCTCCGAAGCGGCTATATGGATGATCTTTTCGACGAGAAAGGAAAGTTGGATACTGTAAAATGCAAGCAGCTGATACCGAATGGTATCGGACACTTCTCACAGTATGCTAGTCAGCAGCCATTGGATGCTAACATCTTGAGAGACAAGGTGGCTGCCGTTCAAGACTGGCTTATTCACCATACTCCTAATGGTATTCCTGCACTCTTCCACGAGGAGGTACTCACAGGTGTGAACACCAAGGATGCTACTATCTATCCTCAGCAGATTGGACAGGCTTGTTCATTCAATCCAGAACTCGCTGAACTCAAGACTAAGCAGACCGGTATCGCCATGCGAAAGATGGGTGGTGTACTTTCATTATCCCCAATGGTTGATGTTTGCCGAAATCCAAGTTTCAACCGTCTGGAGGAATCCTATGGCGAGGATGGTTATCTGTCTGCCGTAATGGGAACAGCCTTTGTAAAAGGCTTGCAGCAGGGCGATCTCACCAAGGGAGTGGGTGCCTGCTCTAAGCACTATCTCGGCTATGGTGGTGGAGGCGATGCCCAGGAGAAAGAGATGATGGAGGAAATCTTGCTTCCACACGAGACTATGATTCGACTGGCAGGCAGTAAGGCTTTGATGCCTGGTTATCATGCAGTTCATGGTACCAACTGTGTGGCCAATCACGAAATCCTTACCGATATCCTTCGCGGCTATCTCGGCTTCGACGGTATGGTGGTGAGCGATTATACTGCTATCGACCAGATTCCTAATTTGGAAACTCCACTTCAGAAAGCTACTGCTGCTATCAATGCAGGCAATGATGTCGATTTCCCTCATGGAGCCAACTATAAATTTATTCAGGAAGGTCTTGACAAGGGACTCATCAAGAAGGAGGCTTTTGAGCGTGCAGTGAAAGACGTGCTTCGCCACAAGTTCCGTCAGGGACTCTTCGATGAGAATGCCTATCTGTATTCTAATGAGAAAATTCAACTTGATACAAAGGAAGAGCGACAGACTGCCTATGATATCGCCAAACAGAGTATCGTATTGCTAAAGAATGATGGTGTATTGCCACTCAATACTCAAAATGCAAAACTCAACGTTTTGCTGACTGGTCCTAATGCCAACTCCATGTGGGCAATGTGTGGTGACTATTCTTTCCCTGCGATGACCTATTTCTGGAAAATGAACGAGAATGAGGATATTCTCGGAAAGAAGCAAGTTGTGAATCTGCTTCAGGGAATGAAGGCGCAGAATCCTGGTAATGCAAACATCAGCTACTCTCGTGGCTGCGACTGGACCGAAACTATCGAGACAGTAGCAAGTCAGGGTGGTGATGAACGTGCATGGGAGTACAAGGTACAGCACCGTAAGGTGGATGCACACGAGAAGGCAGACAAGGCTGAGGCTCTCGGTATGGCAAAGAATGCCGATGTAATTATTGCCGCAGTAGGCGAGAACGTGATGCTTTGTGGTGAGAACCGTGATCGTCAGGGACTTCGCCTTCCTGGTAAGCAGGAGGAATATGTAGAGGAACTTCTAGCAACAGGCAAGCCAGTAGTTTTGGTTGTATTTGGTGGTCGTGCTCAGGTAATCTCAAAGATCGCCGACCGTTGTGCTGCTATCGTTCAGGCTTGGTATCCAGGTGAGGAAGGTGGTAAGGCAGTTGCAGATATCCTCTATGGTAAGGTATCTCCATCAGCAAAACTTTCTGTTAGCTATCCTAACTGCGAGCTTAATGAGGCTATCAGCTATAACTATTCCGACAAGAAGGATTCACGCATTGCATGGCCTTTCGGATATGGTTTGAGCTATACCACTTTCGAGTATAAGAATCTGAAGGTAGACAAGGAGGCAAAGACAACCGATGAGAGCATCAACGTATCTTTCGAGGTGAAGAATACCGGTAAGATGGATGCTGACGAGGTGGCTCAGGTATATCTCTCTCCAACTACCAAGGATCAGAATATCCGACCTATCCAGTTGCAGGGCTTCGCAAGAGTATCCCTTAAGGCTGGTGAGACTAAGACCGTGAATGTGAAACTCTATACCGAGCAGTTCGGCTTCTACAGCAATCAGGGCAAGCGCCAGTGGAATATCGCTCCAGGTACCTTTGCTGTGAAGATTGGAGCCTCTTCTCAGGATATTAAGTTGCAGCAGAATGTAACCCTTAAAGGCGACAAACAGGTTAAGTCTTTAAGAGATTACTATTTCTCTGTTGCCAGCGTAAAATAAAAGTTTTTTCCCCCTCATTTGAGGGTGTTTAAAAAGATTATTATCCCTCATTTCTCCTCCACTTGTGAGAGAGAAATGAGGGTATATTTCAAGATAGTTATTACTCGGTTTTCTCTTCGTCAAGTCAAAAAACCACATGAAGAATATTTCTAGCTATAATTGGCTTTCCGTTTTCCATATTAAGTTCTAGAAATTAGTAGTTCTTATTATTTTTGATATTAGATTTTCAATGTTTCTTTTTGATGTAGACGAATTCATCAAAATCCTTGTATCCCATTTCTTGCAACTGTTGCTTGCTTTTCTTTCTATCCTCATTAGTATTGTGTCCAGGGATAAGAGGAAGTCGAATTAGAATTTTGTCGGCAGGTTGTTGGTTGATAAGCCATCGCAGATTTTCAAGTACATGCTGGTTACTACTGCCAGTATATTCCTTGTAGATTGCAGGGTTCATATCCTTAATGTCGATAATATACTTATTTATATAGGGGGCAACTTTCTCCAACTGAGTCAAGGGTACGTTCAAACTACTCTCTAGGTTGATTGCCCATTGAGGATTAGCAAGTTTACAAAACTCCACAATAAAGTCTGCCTTCAGCAAAGGTTCCCCTCCTCCAAAAGTAATACCACCACCTGTTGCCAGAAAGTATAGGTCGTCGATCTTGACATAGTCGAAAAGTTCTTCAGGTGAAATGACTCTCTGAAGTTCTTGCTCCTCCAAGCATTGTGGATTTAGACAATACTTGCAGTGCAAAGGACAGTCGTGAAAGGCAACAAGAGTAGTAACTCCAATACCATCCGACCCAATCTTATGCCGATTGATTCCAATTATAGGTTCATCCATAAATCGAAAAAAGTATTTATATCATAGTTGGTTAGGATATTTCTTGCAAAGGTATTAAAATAATAGAAACTACGCAAGAGAGGGATAGAATAGTTGTATAGAAAGGAATTTTCCTAGCTTTTGATGAGGTATTATTTGATCAAAAATCAGAAAGAGATAAGTTCGTTGACTTGTTCTATGTTAAGAAAAGTGGTATAAAATGAATTTATGCCTATTTTTATTTTCTCAGTTTTTGAGGATTTTCTACTTTTGCACCCAGCTAAATTAGATTGTATTAATAAATAGAAAAGTAGTTATGAAAAAGATTGTTTTAACACTTATTGTTACGCTAAGTATGGTAATGGGTATGAGTGCCCAAAATGTTTCTAAAGAGGTATCCAATTTCGACGTTCCTAATTATGACCGCATCAGCAAGTATCTGGTATTGAACCACAAACAAGAGAAGGATCTTTATCCATTGATGCAGCAGGTGCTTTATTCTGTGAAGAATTCATATAAGGAAGCAGACAAGACCAAAGCTGAAAGTATCCGCACAAAAGCGATCGCAGACAACAAGGCTGCAGTTGAGAAAACTCTAGACAAAGAACAGCAACAGAAGTACTTTGTGCTTGTGCAGAACACTTTCAAACGTTATGCAGAAATGTATAACTAAGGCTCTCTTACTTGGCAATTTTTGAATTCAAGTATTCATTGAATTTCTTGAGGTATGCATCGGTGACGTGAATGATCTCGTTGCCGATGTATACACAATTATTTTTATCTATTGATTTTATCTTGTCGGGAGCTATGATATAGCTTCGATGTATGCGCATAAAATGACTGGAGTCTAGTAGATTTTCAACTGCTGTCATAGTGAGATGAGTGATGTATTTCTCATTTTCCATTTGGAAAATAACATAATCCTTCATCCCTTGCACGTATAGAATTTTCTCTAAATTGATTTGGCGCAATTCACCATCCGCCTTGATATAGATACTTGAAGGTTTGTTTGAAGTAGCATTTTCCTTCATTCCAAACCATTCCTTTGCTTTCTCGGCTGCAGCCAGGAATTTATTATATCGGATAGGCTTCAGCAGGAAATCGAGTGCATTTACCTCGTAGCTGTCAAAGGCATATTGCTTGAAGGCTGTTGTGAAAATGATTCGCGTTTCGGCAGGAACCATTCGGGAAAGTTCCATTCCATCAAGGTCGGGCATCTGTATGTCAAGGAAAATAAGGTTGCAAGGGTTCTCGCGCAGTTCACTTAGTGCCTGCACGCTATCGGTATAGCTGGCCTGAAGCGTGAGATAAGGAGTGCGCTCCACAAAATTTTCCAATAACTTGATGGCTAATGGCTCATCATCTACAATAATACAAGATAAGTTCATAGTATCTGAATCTTTATTTTATAAGTTTCCTCTTCCAGCTTCTGTTCAAACTGATAGTGGTTTGGATAAATGAGCTGTAATCTTCGCTGCATATTTTCTACGCCAATACCAGAACCACTCCGATTTTTGTCGCTCTTAGGATAATTGCTGTTCTCACAGGTAAAAGTGAGCGTATTATCATCGTCTTTGAGTGTGATATGGATGAAACTCTGTTTGTTGCTGCTCACACCATGCTTGAAAGCATTCTCGATAGGGGATAGGAAGAGCATCGGAGCAATTTTCCTGGATGTGTTCTGAATGTTGAAGGAGGTTTGAATATCGACATTTGGACCACATCTCAAACTCATTAAGTCGATGTAATTCTGCATAAATTCCAGTTCTCCATTAATATCAACGAATTCCTCTTTGGTTTCGTATAGAGCATAGCGAAGAAGATCACTCAACTGTCCGATTTTGTCTTGTGCCATATCTGGATCGATCTGGGTGAGACTTGATATGTTATTAAGAGTATTGAAGAGAAAATGCGGATTTAGTTGATTTTTAAGCCAGGCAAGTTCTGCCTCGGTGTTCTTCTGTTGTTCCTCTATTAGCTGGTTTTTTACCTGCTGCTGTTTTAGGTAGGATCGACGGCCGAACGCAAGTCCTATCATTGCATAATTGATGGCCATCCATACAACACCAAACAAATATATGCCAATTCGCATTCCTACAAACCAAGGTTGATCTGTACCGTCGTGTGCTCCGCCACCTCTTGGTCCATTGCCGAATACTTCAGAATTTAACAAGACAATGAAGACCATATTGATAACCCAGAAGATCCATTTGCTGAGTTTTGGATGCCATTTAGAATCATAGATCTTAGGAACAAGCAGATAATTGTTGGTGGCAAAGACCAACCAGAGAATAAACAGCAAAGTAGCTACAGCTCGGATGGATTCCTTAACGGCAAAAGGATTCTGCTCGATTTGAAAAACCACAATCGACCAAACACTCACAAACATAAAGTAAACAAATATCTGTGAAGCTAAGAAGGAGATTTCCATTCTCTTTCTGGAAAAAGGAGCGCCAATTAATAATTCGTAATTCATAATTCAGAATTTATAATTATGTTACTTTTTGCTGTTACTATCATAAACCGATTTTTACTCGATTTATTATAGATTTCTGGATGGTAATGACTTACTGCAAGATAGATCTCCCCCAAAAGTGGGGGAGATGGTTTTTACATTCCCATGCCAGTACCTGTACTACCTGTATTTCCGATAGTTTCGCTGCTGCTGGCCTTTTCGCCATATTCACTCTGTACGCGACTCTGATGCTGCTGGAATCGCTTCTTTGTATTACCAAAGTTCCAAGTAACAGTAAGATTGATATCCTGGACAGGTACATTGATCTTGGTGCTTTGTGTGTAGGCTGATGAGTGAGAATATTGTTCGAAGTTCAGCTTGCCGGTGAAAGGTACCATATATCTTAAGCTTACACTCAGTTTGTCATCACAGAATTTTTTGGTGAGTGAGGTGGTGAAGATACTCATTCCACTGTTGTATCCCATTAATTCATAGGTTTTTGACTGACCAAATACTCCGGTACTCCAACTTATCTTTGCAGGAAGTGTCTGTTCCAATCCTAAGTAGCCATTAAATTGCCAACCATGATTCTTCAAGTCTAATGCCTCACTTCTGATATCACCATAATCAACATCTGCACTCAAAGACAAAACTGTAGTCTTGCTAGGTGTCCAGCGCATGTAGCTGCTGAAATTGGTCCAACGATTCTTAATGTTGTTGGTATAGGTTCTGTTGAGCAGATTGTTTTCATCCATAAAGCTATACTCGCCAATTTGATTATTGCAGAAGTTCTGACCTACAGTGAAGTTGAACATAAACTTCTGGGAATAGCTATTGAAGACCAACTTGATATAGTGTGATTTCTCAACATCGAGATTTTCGTTACCATAGCTCAACTGAGTTGGGTTGGAACGATCAATGTATGGATTCAGATACGTGATACCTGGACGAAGAATGTGCATAGCATAACTAGCACCCAAGTTCATGGTTGGGGCAATGTTGTAGGTGAGGCTCAAAGAAGGAACCAGACTTCCATAGTTCTTCTTGAAATCAGTCTTGTTGCCCAATTGATAGCTGATGCTCTCCCATGTGTGCTCATAACGCAATCCTTCGCGTGTAGAGAACTTACCAAAGCTTCCATTAAACTCTGCGTATCCTGCCAATATTGACTGATTATCTTCATAAAGCGAACTCAGACTTTGGTTGTAGATGTCTTTTCCACTTAGAATATCGTAGAATTTGGAATCAGCTTTATTGGCATGATTTACATACTTTGCGCCCAGACTTAAACTGTTGCTCTTGCCAACTGGGGTAACATAATCGAGCTGTAACGTATGCTCAGTGGATTTTGGATTGTTATCGGTATAGCGATCGGTAAAGCTATATTGAGTAAGTTCAGAATAATCCTTGTCATAGATAGTTTTGTTTTCAGTTTGATTAGGACTAGTTGAGAACTGATAAGTAAGGGCGATACTACTGGTGTGCTCCTTATTGAGGTAACGAGAAATATCAGCACTTGCATTGATGGAGGTACGGTTCATTTTCGTAAGATTGCTATTTGTATAGTTGTATCCATTGCTAAATCTTCCACCAAAGTTATTTGTAATGGCATTTCCTTCATTCTTTGCATTCATCTTCATCAAGCTGAAAGTTGCATGCATGCTGGTCATGGCATCGAAATCAATACCTAAGCCTAGATTTCCCATAGCAAAAGAGTTTTTAGTATCACCAGTTTGCTTGGTAATCATTGTAGAGCCATCTTTCTCAGTCTGTGTCATCTCAGTGTCCATACCATCCATATTTCGGTCGCTATACATACCCATTGCATTATAGCTGAATTTGCCCTGTTGACCACTGAGCGAAGCAGAACCTCTCCAACCACGAGTGCTGGCAGTAGCACTCAGACTACCATTATAGCCATTCATGTCGGCTGCAGAAGCACCCTCTGCACCCTCTCGGTTCATTGTGATGTTAAGTATGGCGGTAGTACCCTCAGCATCATATTTGGCACCAGGGTTAGTTATAACCTCGATATTTTTTACCAAGGTTGCAGGCATAGCTTTCAGAATATCGGAAGCATTGCTGTTCAACATAGGATTAGGCTTCCCATCCACATAAATTTTGAAACCTGATCCACCATTCACTGTGATGTTATCCTGTCCATCGACAGACACCATTGGTACTTTTCCTAGCATATCAAGAATAGTGGATGACTTAGAGTCGACATCTTCCTGAACGTTATAAGTCATCTTGTCGGTTTCCATCTTTACGATAGGTTTCTGGGCAACCACCTCAACACCTTTCAAAAGTTTAGAGTCTTCAGCAGTATAAACATCGCCAATATTCAGGGTGGACTCACCGTTCAAGGTGATTTCACGACGAATATTCTTTTTTCCTACAGATTCAAAAGAAATAATATAATTGCCTTTTCCATTGATTGCTTGCTTAATTTCTCCATTCGCACCTGTAACCGACATGGCTACTGGAGTTTTATAGTTACCCTTCTTGTAAACACGAATGGTGGCGTATGGTTCAGTCTCATTCAAGACAGAGTCCTTAAGTGTACCCGTTACAATGGTATTCTGAGCCAATGCTACAGAAGAACTTGCCAGGGCCATCATACAAAGTGATAGAATCTTTTTCATAATGCTAATTCTTTATTGATTTTTATTTCTGCTGCAAATATAAATAATGTATTATTTGTACAGAAATGAATTTCGACCACTTGCTAGTAACTTTTCGACGAATTCTGAAATCGAATTATCTCGTCTTTATACTTCATGAATACTATGATTGTCTTTTTATTTTTCATTCTTTCACTATTTCAATATTAATTGTTATCTTTGCATTCAATAAAAAGCAATCAAATTATGAAAATCATTCAACCTTCTTTTGAAATATGGGAACAGCCTTCTGGCTTTGATGGTGTTTACAAGCAGATAGAACGCGTTGGCCGTGTCTGTTATAAGAGTGAGGATCGCATTACAGAAACTTCTGCGGGTCCTTTTGTTGACCGTCTGATTCAGGCAGAGCATTATGCGATGCTTGAACATGCCACCGTTTATCTGATGGGAGATGCTGAGGCTTTGAAATTCTATCGCACCAATAAATTCTCAAAAGTGAATGAGAAGGAGGGCAAGGTTTTCGTTACTACCAATTATCGTGTAATCAAGGAAAACAAGAGGGATGAGGATGTAGAAAAATATCTTTGCGATTATACACCTGACCATGAACTTCGTGTAACAGTTCATTTTACTACTCAGATTGGTACTACCCGCGAATATAATCGCCATCGTGTGAATTCAATGGCAGAGCAGTCAACTCGCTATTGCAACTATTCCAAGAATAAATTTGGAAGTGAAATCAGCGTGAACCTTCCTGTCTGGGTGAAAGAGGAAGAGGATTATAAGGGAGAAGAGTCTTTTGATGATCATACCTTTGTAGATTTGATGCGTGATCTTTCTGAAGGTCGTTCTGGAGAATGGAGCAAATACAAGAACTGGGTTTTTGCCAATCTTGCAGTTGAACATGCCTATATGAATCTTATCAAACTTGGTTGTAAACCTCAGGAAGCTCGTGCCATTCTTCCTTTGAATACCAATACGGAATTAGTGCATACAGCTTTTGTGAGTGATTGGCTTCATTTCTTCGATCTTCGTGCTTTAGGAACTACTGGTGCCCCTCATCCTGATGCTAAGATCCTTGCAGAGCCTCTAATGGAGGAATTCAAGTCAAAAGGTTGGATTTAATGGAAATTGTTGCTCGCTTTCATTCTCCTTTCACTTCAAAGTTTGGCATTCCTAAACAATCGGGAATCATCCCAGAATTGAAAGGAGAGATTGTCTTTGAACCTCAGTTTCGAAATCCTGATGCAATTCGAGGTATAGACCAATTTGACTATCTCTGGCTCATCTGGGGCTTTTCTGCCAATCCGCATCAGGCCAACAGTCTGATGGTGCGTCCTCCGCGTTTGGGAGGCAATGAGAAAGTGGGTGTTTTTGCAAGTCGTAGTCCTTTTCGTCCTAATCAGATGGGATTGTCAAGTGTTCGCATTGATTATATAGAATGGGAGAGTAGTCGAGGCCCTATTATTCATGTGAAAGGAGCTGATTTAATGGATGGAACTCCTATCTACGATATCAAACCCTATGTGACCTATGCAGACAGTCATCCCGAGGCTAGAAGTGGCTTTGTGGATGCTAACCAGTGGAAGAAACTTTCTGTTGAAATTAATTCGGAACAAGAAAGGAAGTTGAAGCTGAAAGGTTTTGATGCGGCAGATATTACTCTGTTGAAAGAGGTGTTGGCTGAAGACCCTCGTCCCCAATACCAAAAGAATCCAAATAAAGTATATGGGATGCCTTTTAAGGGCTTGGATGTTCATTTTAAGGTATCTGAAGATAATCAAGTAGAAATCATTTTGTAATATGCAAAAAAATGCCCCCATTTCATCTAGTGATGAGAGTGGGGGACACATGATGCATATTAAAACTTATCTCACGATAATTCTAGAAGTTTTAACATCGCCATTGTTATATGTTTGTTTGACGATGTTTATCCCTTTGCAAGGAGTACTGCATTTTACACCATTCAAGTTATAATACTCAGTGCTTGAAAGCTTTGGGTTTTCGTAGCTAGTGTTGATACTAGTAGTAAATGACTCTTTTTCCTCAATTTCAAGGGTAGCACCTGCACCGATCTCCTCGTCTTTAACAGCAGCTTCTACATCCTCAGTAGCCATAGCTGTGTATTCATAAGTTGGAGTAAAGATAGGCTCGGTATTTGCTATTTTGGTATCACTCTGTCCAATACATCCCTTAAAGATATAGCTGGCATCGGTCTTAGCATTGTTTGAAGGGTATTTCCAATTGCTTCCTTTATTTTTGAATACAGAATTCTCAACATTCACTTGCGCCTTGTAGCCTACGCCAATGCAATAATTTGTAACAGAACTTGAGTAAAGGCAGTTGAGAATATGCACTTTACCAAAGCGGATACGTGGCATGCGCTCACGACAGCCTTCATCCCACCAACAGTTTACGAAAGTGGTATTGAGTTTTCCCACACTATTCTCACTATCGCTACCTCCCCATAGATCGGAAAAACGATGGTCGGAACTACCACCAGAACCTCCAGCCTTAGGTGCCTTCAGATAGCGGAAACGACACCAGCTTACTGTGATATTGTCTGAGGCATGGTTACAGTCAAAATTTCCATCTACACCATCCAGGAAGTCGCAGTGGTCTACCCATACATTTTGACAGTTCTGAAGGGTTAGATTGTCGTTTCCGTCGATGTCGTAAGCACCTGCACCCTCTAAAGTGAGATTGCGAAGAATGATGTTTGTGCTGTTCTTGATATAGAGAATACCTGTTTCGGAAACAGTATTTCTTCCTTCGTTATAAATTCTGCTACCAGGAAGTCCATAAATAGTAACATTGCTTACGGCATTTAATCCTAGTTGTCCGCCTGTTACCTCAATGCTACCTTTAATGTAAATAGTTTTGTTGGAAGCAGATCTGAGCGCTGACTTTAATTCAGAAAGAGTTGTGACTACAACTGGATTCTTGTCCTGACTACCTGTTGTTTTTTCTCCCCATCCGATAGGTTTGCCTGCATCGAAAGTGGTTGCAGAAGCAAATGCTACCATAAGGGACATCGCTAAAAGTGTAAAAATTCTATTCATTTGATTTAAATTAAACCTATTGTTGAAATATCAACTACAAAATTACACCATTTTTTTAGAAATGGCGTATGCTTTCTTTCGATTCCTTACGAAAACGTTTACATATCTAGAGACTTCTCTAGTTTGTCAAACTCTTTTTACGATGAGAATACTTGTTTCGTATAGTAGCCAGATAGGCAGACTTACGATTGTTAGTGTGAATACATCCGAGGTAGGAGTGATGATGGCTGCTATTATAAGTATTGCAACAATAGAGTGGCGGCGATATTGTTGCATCCATTCGGCTTTGAGCAGACCAAATTTTGCTAACAAAAAACTAATAACTGGTAGTTCGAATACAATTCCAAAGATTAGTGACATCATCAGAAGGGTATCCATATAACTTTCAAGGGAAAGCATATTGTGAATATCTTCACTTACTGAATAGGTGCCAAGAAATCTAACTGTAAGGGGAAAAATTAGAAAATAGTTGATTAATATTCCAATGAGGAACATAATATAACTAGAACCAACTATTGACAGCATATAGCGTTTTTCACTAGGATAGAGCGCAGGTCGAATGAACTGATAAAGAAGGTATAGAATGAAGGGGGAGGCTATGACAACACCAAAATAGAAAGCAGTCTTCATGTGAATCATGAATTGCTCAGTTAAACCAATGTTCACAAGTTGAATTGTGAAAGGTTCAGCTCCCATAAGTTGGTAAGTGATAAAATTGGCATGACTAGGAGCAAGTACAACCTCAAAGAGTTGTTCTTTGAAAAAGAATGCAATGATGGCTGTTGTAATAGTTATCATCAGCATTTTGATGATGCTATTTCTCAATACGTCGAGATGCTCCCAAAAGGTCATAGGAGTAGTGCTCTTATCCTTTTTGTCGGAGAGAGTTTCCTTGTCTGCCATTCTACTTGTTATTCTTCTGTCTTGCCTTCTTCCTTTTTGGTTTCTTCCTTAGGGTTGATAGAGTCTTCTATACCGTTAACTCCATCTTTGAAACTCTTCACACCCTTACCAAGGCCTTTCATTAGTTCGGGAATTTTCTTTCCGCCAAAAAGGAGTAAGACAACTAATGCGATAAGTACAATTTCAGGTAATCCTAAATTCATTTTTGTATCAAATTATAGTTTCAGTTGCAAATATAAAAAATAAAATCGGTAAAACCATTGCTGACTTCACCGATTTTGGTATAAAGATTATGAATAAACTATTTTTTATCTGTCAAATGTCTTAAAATTAACATTGTCAAGGAATAGCTCGCAGGTTGGAGCAATATCCTTGTCTTTATCGGTATAGAAGATGTTGGAGTTCTTGATGTAGATATCGTGAATCATACCTTCTGCACCTTGTGCTTTGATACCAGTTTTGCAACCACGAACATATACATTCTCGATGTGAATGTCGTTGAAGTCTGGAGCGAATTCTACTTTCTCAGGTGCTGCTTGCTTCTTTGCGCCTACATGGTTGTCCCAATAAGTAGTTTCAAAAACGATCGCTTCTTCCTGAATGTCTGTCATGTAAATGTTGCTAATGAATACATTCTTGCAAGTTCCACCACGTTTGATGGCACTCTTGAAGCGCAGTCCTGTTTCTGTTCCTGTAAAGGTATTGTTGCGAACTACGATATTCTCCAAGCCACCACTGAACTCACTACCTACAACAAATCCTCCGTGGGCATTGTAAACGTGATTGTCCTCGATAATTACATTCTTTACAGGGCCTGCTGCAATTCCTTTCTCACCAACACCGGCTTTCATACAGATACCGTCATCACCAGCATCTACGATGTTATTCACGATCAGTACATTTTGGCAACTACTGAGGTCGATGGCATCTCCGTTCTGAGCGTTCCAAGGACATTTTACAGTAATTCCATCGATAATTACGTTCTTACAACGGGTAGGGATGAAATGAAATTTAGGTGAGTTCATAAGAGTTACTCCCTGAACAAGTACATTTTCACAACCAGTGAAACGAATCAAGTGTGTGCGGAATTTTTCTTGCTCTTCCTTGTTTAAGCCTACATTATCGAAGTGCTTGATATTGTATGGGTACCAAATCTTTCCATCCTCGGTAAGGGTACCGCCAAGTTCTGTGAATTTTTTCCATTCTACACTACTGACTTTTACCTTTTTAACAGGTCTCCACCATTCACCATTACCATCGATGACGCCTTCTCCGGTGATAGAAATGTTTTTTCGGTTACTAGCAGTAATCCAAGTAGATGTCTTGTCTTCCTTTGTGCCATCTTCTTTGTCCTTGAACATATTTTTTTTGTCTGGAGAGAAAACAATAATGGCATTCTTTTCCAAATGAAGATCGATATTGTCCTTGAATGAAATCAGACCAGTTAGATAGATACCAGCAGGAACATTAAGTTGGCCACCGCCCTGATTGCTCAAAGCAGACATAGCTTTCTTGAAAGCCTCTGTATTATCGGTGAAACCATCTCCTGATCCACCAAAATCCACAATAGAAATAATATTGTCGGGAATTACTGGGGGTGAAACCTCGGGAATTTCCACTGGAAGATTCTTGTAATATTTGCTATAATCGTTTTCTGCATTAATGCCTGTAGCAAATAGCAGAGAGAACAGTAGCAGAAGAGTTTTTTTCATAATTAAGTAGTTGTTCGTTTATTTATTTTAGTTTGAATCGCATACAAATAAAAAAGGCGGCCTCTAAAGAGAACCGCCCAATGAAAGGAGGAGTGGTACCTCTTGGAGTTGAACCAAGGACACATGGATTTTCAGTCCATTGCTCTACCACCTGAGCTAAGGTACC
>CAJOPE010000007.1 GCA_905236815.1 uncultured Prevotella sp.
ACAAGTTGATTATCAATAGTTAAATAAAAATAAATATCTTCCAATTATTTGGAAAGCAACATAGAAGAGGGTATGCCACAAGATTAAACAGCAAGGCTAATAAAAAAATTAGCCAATAAACTTTGCTCGTGGCATACCCTCTCTTTGATCTCCCCCGCAAGCGGGGGAGAAATGCTGGACTTTTATTTCAAGATTTTCTTTCCATCCTTAATTATAATGCCCTTATAATCCTCGGAAACCTTTTGACCTGCTAGATTATAAACAGCATTTGATTTTGCATTCTTTACTGAGATTGCCTCAACACCTGTTGGGTCCTGTCCATTGAATCGACAGAGCTCATAAAGGGCAGGATTAGCGCTATTTGTACCCTCATTCCACAAGCCGGCATTATACCAGCCATCGAGCACATGCTGGGCACTCCATACGGAACCAGAACCATCGTTGGCATCCATTTCCCACCAGAACAAACCATTCACCTGCTCGTGCTTATTCAATAAGGCGATCAAATCCTTGGCAAATTGCTTCTGACCTGCAGGAGTTACAGGATAGGTAGAAGAATAATCATAGTCTATGTTATTGGACTGATACTGATAATAATAACCAGTCTCTACTACCATAATTGGCTTCTTTGAATAATTCTCGATAGAGGTTAATGCCTTGTCGAGTTGTGGAAGAAAACCATGATAGTAGCTATAATAGCTGGTGCCGATAATATCGTAATCCACCCCATTATTATCCATATCCTTATAGAAAGAAACCACATAGGAAGGGTTGGCCACACGCTCGGTATGCAGGATAATCTCTGCATCCGGACAAACCTCACGACAAGCTTTACCTGCCGATTTCAGCATACTTACGAAATAAGAGAGATTGGCAGTCTGACTTGCATAGTATTTCTTTTGGGCACTTCCGTTCTTTCCCCAAAGCATACCATAGCTTATCTCATTTCCTGTCTGAATGAAATCTGGAGTAGCCCCTGCTGCTTTTAATTCTGTAAGCACTCGTTTGGTATATTGATAAACAGAATCTTGTAAGACCTCATTAGAGAGGCCTTCCCATGCCTTTGGCAACCACTGATTGCTTGGGTCGGCCCAAGTATCGCTATAGTGGATATCGAGCATAAATCGCTGTCCATTATCCTTAATCTGCTTTCCAAGCGCCTTCACATAGGCGAGATCCTGGAAAACACCTTGTCCTTTTTCGGATGCAGTGGCATTAGAAGGTGTATGGAAAAGGCGAACACGCATCGTGTTTAATCCCCTCTCCTTGAGGAAAGGAAGCACTCCACCCTTAATCGTATTTCCGAGGGAATCCTTATAAACGGCATTTTTATCCTCGTAGGCTTTCAATAGGGAGATATCACCACCTACATATTTCGTTGTCTGAGCAAATGCAGAAAGAGAACCTGCTAAAAGTATAGTTGCAACAAATGATTTTCTTAAGTTCATAAATTATTCATTTTTAGGTTTATCGGCGACAAATATACTAAAATTCTCATTTACCCGAAACAATTATTCTGATTTTATCTATTTTAATGATAGACAAAACCAAATATGTATATTTTTTTGTAACTTTGCATGCAAAGACGAATAAATTATATATATCCAAGATATTCATTAATTATTAAACACATAAAAATGAAAAGTATCAAGTTTTTTATGGTTGCAGTTTTGAGCGTTCTTTGCCTAACTGCATCAGCACAGCGTAGTGCCACAAATGGAACTTCTAAAGGTTATCAAGGCTTTATCGAGGGCAAGCTCGCTTTTGGTGGTGGTGATTATTCTGCAGCTGGCGTTTTCACTTCACACGGCTATCAGTTCAACCCTTATGTATTCTTTGGTGGTGGTGCCGGTTTGATGGTTGGCTCTAGCTCTGCCGATGGTTATGTAGATCGTTACATCGACGACAAGGTGATGGTGCCTATCTATGCAAACATTAAGATCAACATCCTCAACAAGAAGATTTCTCCTATGATCGATGGCAAGTTGGGTTATAGCATTTCTGATGCTAAGGGTTTGTTCTTCGCAACATCCGTTGGTTGCCGCATCAGATTGGGTAATCACGCTATCATCCCTTCTCTTGGCTACAAGGCTCAGCAGTTGGATGTTAAGTATCTTGACAAAACAGAAACTTACGGATTTACAACTCTTGGTTGTACTTTCGAATTCTAATCTGAAAATTTATCAAATATCTTCTCCCCCGCTCGCGGGGGAGATAAGAGAGAGGGTATGCCACAAGATTAAGCAGCAAAGCTAATTAGTAATTTGCAGGCAAGTCTTCATGAATTATCCAGGCTAAGAAAGCAATAAAAACAAAAATATTAGCGGATGAACCTTCTGGCCCATCCGCTATTTTTTTTATTCGTCAAAATGATTTAGAACTCCTCTGCCCCATTGAATGCTAATTGCGATACCCTGAATAATGTGATTACCTGCAGAAGGAATTCTACCCTTATTATATAGATTTACAAATCAAACTTATAGCCTAATGTGATCTGGAAAACATTGTTCTTGGTCTCATCATATTTGATGCCAGCCAAACCTGTTACTTTAGAAATATCCTCATTTTCCTTTCCAAGTTTGGTCAAGCCAAGGTTGTAACGAGCATCTACAACGAAGTTGTTATACTCATAAGAGATGCCCATAGGGATTGAAATCGCTGTAGAATTTGTATAATCCTTAAGATCAACATCTGTACTACCGCCGGCACCTATGCCCAAAGCGCTTATGCTACCGTCCAAAGTCATTTTAGAACTGGTTAGGAATCCAAATTGAACACCAGCTTTCAATGCGAGTCCCTTTGTTACATATACATTAGCAACAACAGGAACATTAACATAGCCTAACTTCAAGTCGCCATCTAATGTTGCATTTGCAACATTACCTAAACTATAACTATAGTTGGCCTTTGCACCTTGCAAAGAATAGTTTACACCAGCAGAAATTCCCAACCAATCAGTTGCCTGATATTCTGCATCTGCACCTGCAGTGAATCCGATCTTTGATTTTGCATCAATCTGCTCACCCATACCGGTAACACTAGAAACTGTCATACCAGCCTTAGGCTGAATAGAGAATGAACCAACTTCGTGCTGTGCGAAAGCACCTACTGATGAAAGCAGCACTGCTGCCATTAAAAGAACTTTTTTCATATCTTTATATTTTTAATTTTACTTTCTTTTGTTTTATTGTGATGGCAAAGGTATAGTGTTTTTTGCAACTAAAGCGTATCTTTTCCCTATTCCGTCGAGGAATTTCCCTATTCGTTTGGTGTTATTTATCCAAAAGAAATAAAGTGTCTTTTTAACTAGCTGTATATCTGATAGATACAAAATATATACATTTAACCAGGTTAATCCATAGAACGCATACTATTTAACGTGAGATCGACGAAATATAACTGTTTGAAATCTGATGATTAAAGAATACTATTGAAATAGCCAACGTAAATGCACCATTTAGAGGTCGTAAACCGTCGGTTTAGACCACCTAAACCATTGAGTTAGCTTTTTTAACATTTCAACACTTCAATCTGGCATAATTACATAGTGTACATGCTGGGAGCTATTGTGGCTTACTGTTTTTTTTAAAATACCAAATTTTCTCTTCAATTTGCCTGCAAAAAGCAAAGATCCCATTTGCGAAGTATGAAAGCACATCACTTCAAAATAATCTCAACCCAAGCAGTTTTAAGGAGATATTACTAAAAATTTTGGGGATAATAAAGCCAAAATCCATTTACATCTATTAAAATCCCTTAATCCGCAATTTCACAAGTAACTGATAATCAACACCCTTCAAAATACTCTATTTCAGATACTTAAACGGCCTATTTAGGAAGTCTAAACCGTATAGTTAGCACTCAAAAGTGCCGCATTTAGCTATCCCATTTCAAATCTCAAATCTCAATTTGCGAAATTCTAGGATTTCAAGCATAATAATTATGGTAATTATTACACTTAATATTATATAAGACATAGAAAAAGCCCAAAAATGAAATTGAGATTTGAGATTATCCCATTTTCAATTTGAAATTACAAAAAAGCAGCCGACCTACAAGGCCGACTGCTCTCAACATCATAATATATCTATAAACGATTTACAAATCGAACTTATAACCTACAGTGAACTGGAATACCTGGTTCTGTGGGTGATTATCACCTGCCTTCCAAGCATCTGTGAAGCCGAAATTGTAACGAGCATCAAATACCAATGGTACAGATGGAAGCTCATAAGCCAAACCAACAGGCATAGAGAAGTCGAAAGTTTCAACAGCATCATTATTAGTAACATCATAAGTAACACTTCCAGAAGTAATCTTGTTACTTACCTTGAAACCAGGCTGAACACCTACGTTCAAAGAAAGACCCTTTGCTACATAGAAATGACCCATAAGAGGAATATTGATATAATCTATCTTAGCTGTAGCGCCATCTTTCTTGTAACCCTGCTGTGAGTAAACCGCACCTGCAGAAATACCCAACCAATCATTAGCCTGATATTCAAAATCAGCACCACCTACAACACCATATCTTGGATCGCCCTTTGTATCTGCAATATTAGCAACAGACAAACCAGCTCTTGGCTGAAGTGTGATACCACCAACTGCATGCTGTGCCATAGCACCAACTGAAGAAAGCAGCACTGCTGCCATTAAAAGAACCTTTTTCATTGTTTTATTTACGTTTAAAAGTTATACTTTAATTTTCTATTTCTGCCGGCAAAGTTAATGCATTTTACAAAACTACGAGGGGAAAATTCCCCAAAATGAGTAGGAAAATCCCTAAAACACACATTTTCAGGCAAAAGCGAACATATTTGTTCCTAAAAAGAACTGCCAACCAGGAAATAAATCCCGATTGGCAGCTACAATATTTATAAAGTGTGAATGATTTCTACACTATTAGAACTTGTAAACAACACCGAAAGAAAGGTTATTACCATCCAAGTTAAGACCAACAGAAGTAATCTTTGTATCAGAGTTATCATAAGTAATCTGAGACCAGCCAAGGAAACCAACATGAGCCTCGAATGAGAAATGCTCATCCAATTCCAAAGCTAAACCTGGGCGCAAGCCTACAGCAACCTCGTCATGCTTTACAACCTTTGATTCGCAAGGAGCCTTTGCCTGAAGATCATCAGAACCACCATAATAGTGAGCATAACCAAATGCACCATCAATAAATACATTCAAGTTCTTCAAATGAACTGGTGTCCAACGAACGTAAGGAGCAACCTCTACTGCTTTAGCGAAGTCCTCATTGGCACCCTTCCATCCAAAGCCTGCACCTACAGCCCAATCTTCATTGATATTGTAACCAATTTCTGGCATAAACTTATAGGTAGTTACAGTCTTGTCATCACCATGACCGTAATCAAATGTGTGGCTACCAACACCAAAGCTACCACCTACATAAACCTGTGCACTAGCACTTACTGCAACCATTGCTGCAGCAACCAAAGTCATTAAAAACTTTTTCATCTTTTCTTTTATAAGTTGTTATTAAAATTATAGTCGATATTAGAAATAGAAGTTGAGGGAAAGATTTCCACCCAAGTTTCCTGTCTTGATCATAGTAGAAGTCTCTGATACACGAGAGAAGTTGCCAGACTTATAATTGCTGTAATCTCTTGACTCACGAGTCCAAGCTTTTGCAATAGCGAAATCTACAGTAGCTCCTACAGAAACCTGCTTGAACAAGAAATACTCTACACCAACACTTCCCATCAAACCTAGAGCGTTTGTAGGGTTGCCTACATAATAGGTATTATCGTTCGCTTCATCCTCATAGAAAGTGAAGTTGTTCTTATGAGCATAAACAAGATCCAAACCTAAAGTTGGCTGCAAACGCTTACCTGGACGAAGAAGATACTGAATACCACCCTTTAGCATGAAATCTGTCTTAGAAGTACGCTGAAAAGAAGTCTCCTTCTCTAAATCCTTAGAATCTTCATATTTGTTATCAACATCATAGTTATTATCGAAACCAAAACCGAGGTCGATAGCCATGTTGTCTTTCAACATATATTTACCTGTGATAGTAGTGCCACCGAACATAGGATTCTTCAAGCCATTAAAATCCTGAATCTTGTTGTTCTGAGTTCCGTTAAACATGTTACCAACGAAGTTTACCAATGGATTTGCGTTAAAAGTGATAGCGAAGCCACCCTCTTCTGCACCATAAAATTCTTCCGCACTAGCACTTACTGCAACCATTGCTGCAGCAACCAAAGTTACCAAAAACTTTTTCATTTTTACCTTTATTACTTAGTTAAAACAATCATTTGTCCTTAAAAACCGGGTGCAAAGGTATATATGTTTTATAACATACGAAAAGTTTTTGATTAAAAAAATTATAAAATATTTCGCTAAAATTGTTCTAAATATCCCCCTTTTCCCTTACAATAGTCGATTAACTCTCTGAATATCACATTACTAGACAGAATTCGAGGATTTCCTGTCATAATCATCTGTTTGCGGGCCCGAGTGATGGCAACATTCAGCTTTCGATCGATAATATGTCCATCTTCTACGAAGCTATTGGCTGTTAAGAATTCTAATTGCCAATAATTCTGTATAGTAAAGCTATAAATAATGAAATCGCGCTGACTTCCCTGGTAGCGCTCTACTGTATCGATAGTAATTTTCTCCAACACAGGTATTTGCAACTTCTCGATTTCCTTTCGAATCATCGCTATCTGATTTCGATAAGGCACGATAACACCAACGGTCTTGCTCACATCAAACTCCTGCTGATGTTCCTTATACACCTTATATAATAGTCGGGAAACAATGCGAGCCTCCTCGATATTCACCTTATCGGAGATATTTGGCTGCTTGCAGAACTTGCTTGGAATGAAGATCATTCGATGGGCGATGCTGTTATCCAGCTGATGCTCCAAAGGCACACATTCCAAATTCTCGCGATAATAGAAGTGACTATTTGGGAACTCTGCGATATCCGGATGCATTCGGCCTTGTCGGCGAAGAATGCCAATGAAGTCCTCTCGCCCATTCTTGTATTCCCATCGGATAAGCCGCTCGAAAAGGGAGTTTCGGCAATTGTCGAGACAGATATCATTGAGAATTGGATCGACAACTTTGCTATCCTCCTCGCTTTGCTGAACTACAGCTGGTAGCTGCTTATAATCGCCGATGAGGATGAACTTAGGACCTCTCTCCCCGCTCTCCCCTTCAGGGAGAGGGCTATTGGAGCTATCTCTGCCTTTTAGCATGGATAAAAGGCCAACTAGGTTGGGTTCTAATATCTGACTGGCCTCATCGATGATGGCAAGGTCGAAATGCTTCAAGTTGAAGATATACGATTTCGAGGCGATCATCGAAGTAGTGCCAACTATTATCTGAGTATCCTTTATCAACTGCTGAACAGATACCATTTTCGGATACTGTTCGATTACCTTATCTATCAGATAAGGACGGAAACGCTCATCGCAACTGAATTCATTGCCAATGCGAAGGAAGGAAATGCCATTATCGCATAGCATCTCGCAGATTTCATCTACCGCACGATTGGTGTAGGAGAGAAGTAATACCGAACAACCAGCCTCTCTCCCCGCTCTCCCCTTCAGGGAGAGGGCCTCAATCTTGCTTTTTATTTCACTTATTACCTTATCTGTCTCGAAACCAACCTGTTCATTGGTAAATCTTATTACCAAATATCCCTTTTCTTCTAATATTTCAGTTCTTAAATTATCAGCTGCTTGCTGTTCTGGTTGGCTATGATAACCACCATCAACCTCTATTACTAATCCTATCTCCAAACAAACGAAATCAACAATAAAATCATCGATTGCATGCTGTCTTCGGAAATGAACACCAAGATTATTAGCTCTCAAATAATTCCATAAAATCTCTTCACTCTCAGTAGCTTCTTTTCGATGAGAAAGAGAATTATTCTTTAGTATTTCATAAATATCAGGATGAGCAGCAGCAACACGTCCTACAGCCCTCTCCCTGAAGGGGAGAGAGGGGAGAGAGGCCATTTCCCTTACCAGAAATTGAAGGGCTCTGCTGGTTTTACCCGTTCCTGGGGGGCCTACTAAGAGGAAATAATCTTTGGCCTGCTTGGCCTTTAGGATGATGGGATCTAATAGCTTATCATAACTTCTTGATAATTGCAAACTCTCATCCTTTCTTGGGGCTCTTCGCCCTAAGAGCAAATCTCTTACAGACTGATCGGCAGAAATAAACTGATGAAGACTTCGGATACTACTTCCTGCACTATCCGAAAGGGAATGCTCAATGGCCCACTTCGGATTTTCGCAATCCTCTTTCCTGGCATTCACTACCGAGGCATTGAATATATCAGGATTCTGCTGACCATCCATAAGATGGATGATCAGACTATCGGAATGGATTTCCTGCAGTATTCCCTTGAAAAGGATGGAACGACGAATATCTGGCTTTTCCACATAGGAATAGAGATATACGCCATCGCCAATGCGGAAATTAGGGAGGAAGTCCTCGCCCTGGTCGGGTACCGAAAAGGTGATGGTATCATAGCCATTAAACTCATTGCTCTTCTCCTTCTTCACAATATGCAGGTCGGTATAGATATTTCCAGCATCCCGTTTTTCGGCTACCGGCATATTCCATAAGTCGCTGGTACTATGATTAGTACCTTCAAGAGCCCCCACTTTCGAGATCATCTGTTCCCGAAGTACGAAGGTCATCATCCTACTATAATAGGCCCTCTCCACATCATTCAACTGATGAAGTGGATTGGTGAGTTCCTCCAGCTGAGGTTTGAGATATTTTTTATAGAAAAATTCCGAATTACCTGCCACATTCAGATTATCAGGAGTGAACTCCTCGATGCAACTATCAAAACCCTCATGGGCAATATCAAACTGAGCCGCCACCAATTCATTGCGATAGCGAAGTGCCTCTCGGAAAAGTGCCTGATAATAAGCCACCACCATCAATCCATCTTTTGGTGGATATTTAGAATACAGCAATCGGATATCCACCCGATTGTTGTTCAAGTCGAAGTTATAATGCAGCACTCCATAATAGAGTAACAGCTGAACATAGTTGTTCTCAAGCTGATAGCTGTGATAGGAAGGATCGGGATGGCGGGATTCCACATTCAAGTTTCTACCCGATTTCTGCTCCACCAACAGTTTCATATCGGTTGTCATCAAATCGACACGACCTTGAATGCCCAGACTCTCACAGACGAAAGAAGGCTCCAAAATCGCTTTTTCCCGATCATATTTATCGAAAAGCACCTTCACCACCTGCTCGAGATTATTCGCCTGGGTATTGGCATCAAAGAAGAATTTCTTCGGATCAAAGTTCGGACAAGTACAGAATTCCAATGCTTTCTCCTTGAAATTGCTCTTTACGGTAGTATTCACCTGATAGTTCTCCCTGCTGTTGACAATATCATCAAGAGCACTGCCTGCAAAGTTACCAAACAAGGTAGCCTGCGTGTTGGCGCGAGGCTTCATCATATTGAGCAAATAGAGCAAAGGATGATGTCCATACTCGGTAAAGCAGGCGGCGATTTGGGATATATCAATGAGGTAATCGGGCTCAAGGATGATCAGGCGAGGGAGAACCCCACCAAGCCTCCCCGAAGGGGAGGATGTCTGTAGATAACAATCCAGCAAATTCACTTGCATTCCTATCTTGATTAAATCTTTCAGATAGCTGTGGTCGATTTTCGCTTCCTCATCCTTTAAGCAAATTGTAATCTGCTGTTCCTCAGCATCTTGGTCGATGGTGGCATAAATATAGTCATCATCCCAATTCTGAACGATGCAGCGGATATAGCCATAGTCGATCTTCTTTCCTTTCTCGTGAGGACGATTCTCGGTTGGAATAACACCCACCAGAAAAGAAGGGATAGATTCGGAAAATACTGCTGAGATGAAAATCGACAAGGCTCTCGCATCATAAAGTAATTCCTCTTTCGACAAAGCCTCAGTGGAATTACTATGACGACGCATCGCCTGTATGGCTATCTTGTCGGGAATGCTCACCCCATGGATTTTACAAAGGAAATCCACTTGTGAGAAAAGGTTACCAAAGGATTGTTCGGTATCCCGAATACCTTCATGGCAACACAACACCAACGTATCGTGCATCATCTTGTTGCGAACCTCCGGCTTCAAGTCGGGGGTCTGCAAGAACTCCAAAACCCTAAAGAATAATTCCTGAGCAGTAATAACCTTTTCTTCCATACGAAGTGCAAATATAATAATAAAATATGAATTGCGATTTGCAAATTCTAAATTTAAATTAGTATATTTGTAGCCCGAAAATTCAAAAACTAAATATTATGGAAAAGAAAGAATTAATGATGAGAGCCATCGAACTCTCAAAGGAAAGTGTAAAAAAGGGCGGTGGTCCTTTTGGAGCTGTCATCGCTAAAAATGGCGAAATCATTGCAGAAGCCTCCAACAGTGTTACAATCGACAATGATCCTACAGCGCATGCTGAAGTAAATACCATTCGTAAGGCTACTAAGAAGTTGGGTACTTTCGACCTCGCTGGTTGTGAGATCTATACATCCTGCGAACCTTGTCCAATGTGTCTGGGTGCCATTTATTGGGCGCACCTCGACAAGATTTATTATGCCAACGACCGCAAGGATGCTGCCGAGATTGGCTTTGATGATGATTTCATCTATCAGGAGATTGCACTGAAACCAGTGGATCGCCACAAGCCTATGGAGATGTTCCTGCGCGACGAGGCTATCAAGGCCTTCGAGATGTGGAATGAGAAAACAGACAAGACGGAATATTAATTCCGCCTTGTCGGCTATTTTATTGTCCACCTAGTCTTTCGAAGAAGGTGATGATCTCTTCGAAAGTTTTAAACTCATCACTTCCATATTCTATTGCGGTACCCATGAAGTTCTCGTCGGGACGAGGATCGATGAAGTAGTCGCCATAGAGCAGATTCTTCTGATTGCTGAAAATCACATGGTTCCAGGCTGGTGCCGAGAGATACTCCTCCACCCAGGCCAGTACTTTGGCTGCATATTCCTTGTCGTTGCTAGGGTTTTCGGCTACCACATATACAGTATAGTTTTCTATCAGCATCTCATAGGCCTTGTGCATGCTCGAGGTGGCATTGCCATAGCTATCGTGTAGGGCATCATAGTGCAGATAGACTATTGGGCGTTCCTTTCCATTCTGCTTATCATCAATCCATCTGATCACTGGTACCAGATAGTGATGGGCTATCTTGTCGATAAGTCGATGCTCACCATGGAAATGAATGGCCTGAGTGTATTTCTCGCAGAAATAATCGAAGGTATGCACCAATGGGTCCTTATCACCGAAGAGTCCCCACACATGAGATGCATCTTCCTCAGTAAATCCATCGAAACACTGACTTGAGAAGTCTTTATATTCTTTTATCAAACCCTTGGTAACCATAAATTCCTGCACCCCATCCTTTCGTGGGTTCTGGAATTCCTGCTTTCCCATCATACTGCTCATCGTCTCGCCCATTCTGAGAGCAGGGTTCACAAGAATACGGTCGAAACCTCTCAATCGTTCGGCATACATACCTCCCATCGAAGATCCGATAATCAAATCAGGCTTTTCTGTTTCTGCCTGTTTCTGAAGCATCTCAAAGCCCTCCTCTGGATGCAAAGGAATATCCTCTGCCACGATAGATGCATTCGGCATCATCTCTTGAAGAAGCTTTACTGTACCCGACTGTCCTGACGACATAAAGCCGTGGACATACATAATTTTCTTGCCCGACATCAAATCGGGATATTGCTTTATATAAGGATTTTCCATAAATAACAAGTCTTAACACCGCAAAGATAGTAATTTTTACACTCAAATACTACACTATCGAATATTTTTTATTATCTTTGTGGCTGATATACCATAAAACCGAACCTTTTGAAATGAAAACAAAGCGAATTATTTCGGCTGTTGTTGTGAGTTTGGTAGCATCCTCATCTGTGAATGCTCAAGCCATCTCCAATGGCGTCTATCCATTTACCCCAGTACCCTTCACCAATGTGAAGGTAACTAAGAACACATTCTGGGGTGATCGTCTGAAAGCTGCTAGAGAAGTTACAATCCCTCTGGCTTTCAGTAAATGTGAATCTGAACACCGATACAAGAACTTTGAAATGGCTGCTCATCCTAACGATACGTATGACGTGAGCAAGTTTATGGGTTTCTCCTTCGATGATACGGATGTTTACAAAACCATCGAGGGGGCAAGTTATATCCTTCAGACTTTCCCTGACCAGAAATTAAAACTCTACATCGACTCTGTGCTCGACATCGTTGCCGCAGCTCAGGAGCCGGATGGTTATCTATATACGGCCCGCACCATTAACCCTAAGAAGCCTCATCACTGGAGTGGTGACAAGCGATGGGTGAAAGAAGAAGTGCTGAGCCATGAGCTCTACAACCTTGGTCACATGGTGGATGCAGCCTGCGCTCACTATCAGGCAACAGGCAGCAAGAAGTTCCTCGACATCGCCGAGCGCTATGCACAATGTGTCATCAAGGAGGTGGGACCTAAGGAAGGACAGGCTACTGTTGTACCTGGACATCAGATTGCCGAGATGGCATTGGCTCGTCTCTATGTGCTCACAGGCAAAAAGGAGTATCTCGACGAGGCTAAATATCTGCTCGACTATCGTGGCAAGACTGAAATTCGTAACTCTTATACGCAAAGTCAGAAGCCTGTTATTGAGCAGAATGAGGCTGTAGGACATGCAGTAAGAGCTGGCTATATGTATGCAGGTATGGCAGATGTTGCTGCTCTCACTAAGGATTCTGCCTATATCAAGGCGATCGACAAGATTTGGGACAACATCGTCTCTAAAAAATATTACCTCACGGGTGGTGTGGGTGCCCGCCATGCAGGCGAGGCTTTTGGCTCCAACTATGAATTGCCAAACCTCACAGCCTACAACGAGACTTGTGCGGCTATTGCCCAGGTTTATCTCAACTATCGTTTGTTCCTGCTTCATGGCGAGAGCAAATATATCGATTGTCTGGAGCGTACTTTATATAATGGCGTCATCTCGGGTATGAGTATGGATGGTGGAAGATTCTTCTACCCTAACCCACTCTCTTCGGATGGAAAGTATAAGTTCAATGCCGATGGCACTACCACCCGACAGCCTTGGTTCGGATGTGCCTGCTGTCCTAGCAACCTTTCCCGATTCATTCCTTCTGTTCCTGGCTATATGTATGCCGTAAAGGATAATAACCTCTATGTCAACCTCTTTGCAGGAAACACTTCTTCCTTCAAGGTAAATGGCAAGGATGTGGAATTGCAGATGACTACCGAATATCCTTGGAATGGCGATATTGTAATAAAGGTACTTAAAAACAAAAACAAGAATCTAAATCTGAAGATTCGCATCCCTGGATGGCTGAGAAGCCAGGTGGTACCTAGCAATCTTTATTCTTATTCGAATGATGACAAGAAGCTAGAGTATCAAATTTGGAATGGAGATACCTACACCACATTACCACTTAGTGGAACTGACAATATTGGCAAGGATGGCTATGCAGACATTAAATATTTGAGAAAAGGCGACATCATTCGCATTCACTTCGATATGGAACCTCGTACGGTTGTTGCCAATGAGAATGTTGCAGCCGATCGTGGTAGAATTGCCGTGGAGCGTGGTCCATTGGTATATTGTGCCGAAGCTGCTGATAACAACAACGATAATGTTAGCAGCTATGTTTTAGCCAACAAACCTGCTTTTGAGTTGGTAAAAGACTATACCATTCAGAATACTGAGGCAAAGGGAAGTTTCAAGGTGAATGCCCTTACCACAACTGCTCAGAAAGTAGCCAATGATGCGAATGGCAAGGTTGAGGTGAAAGATGTGAAGCTTACCCTCATCCCTTACTATGCATGGAACCATCGTGGAGCCAACTTCATGGAAGTGTGGATGGCTCATCAATTAGAAGAAATCTTCAAAAACTAATTAGATAAACAATTACTTATGATGAAATTTAAGACAATCGCAATCCTCTGTCTTCTGGCCTTAAACATCCTGAATGTAAATGCCAAGAAGATTCCATCCGAGAAAGATATGGGAGCTTACCTCTTCACTTATTTCACGGATGCCACTCACGATCTCTTTATGGGCATCAGCTATGATGGCTATACCTTCAAGGCGATCAACGACAGCAAGCCTATCATCCTTGGTGATACAATCGCCGAACAGAAGGGTATCAGAGATCCACATATCTATCGTGCTCCTAATGGCTATTTCTATATCGCCATGACCGACCTCCATATCTATGGTAAGGAGGAGGGCATCCGTGAGACCAAGTGGGAACGAGAGGAAAAATATGGTTGGGGAAATAATCGTGGACTGGTGCTGATGCGTTCTAAGGATCTCATCAACTGGACACATTGCGAACTTCGTTTCGATAAGCTTTTCCCTGAAACACTTAGTGAGATATGCTGTGTATGGGCTCCTGAAACTATCTGGGATCCAGAGACCAAGCAGTTGATGATTTATTTCACCATGCGCAAGGAACCTAAGGACATCTGCCATCTCTATTATGCTTATGTGAATGAGGAATTCACCCAACTCACTTCCGAGCCAAAGCTCCTCTTTGAGTTTGATGACCCTAAGATTCCTTGCATTGATGCCGACATCTGTCCAATGCCAGATGGAAGATTCTTCATGACTTATGATGCACAGGAAGGTCCTGCTGGAATTCGCTATGCTATCTCCGATCATATCAACCGAGGCTACAAGACTACAGCTCCCCAAATCGATACAGAGAAGAGAGGCTGCGAGGCTCCTAACACATGGAAGCGTATTGGCGAGGACAAGTGGGTGACGATGTATGACATCTACAGCATCAAGCCTCATAACTTCGGATTTGTCGAGACTTCCGACTTCAAGACTTTCACTCCTCTGGGCCGCTTCAACGAAGGCAAGATGAAGGCAGAGAACTTCATTTCTCCAAAGCACGGATCGGTTATCCAGATTACAAAAAAAGAGGCGAAGCGCCTTATCAAGTATTGGAGTAAGCACTAAGCGGGATTTCAAGATTTAGGATTTAGGATTAAAGATTAAAGAATTAAAATATAAAAGCCAATAGCTTTATTGCTCAAGCCATTTGGCATAACCAAAAATTTATAACATATATGGGAAACAATCGAAGATTATCCATTTTGTTCTGCGCGATGCTCGCTACCACTGCAGGCATGGCTCAACAGGCAAACGACAATTCCGCAGCGGTTGTCGACATCGATGATGCTCGACAAAACCTGCAAGTTAATGAAATCAATCGATTTCCAATGCATACCGACTTCTTCGGCTATGAATCGCTGGAGAAGGCGTTGAAGTATGATCATAAGCTTTCGAATAACTATCTTTCTCTCGAAGGTGACTGGAAATTCAATTGGGTAGCTGATTATAATCAGCGTCCTAAGGATTTCTTTGCTACCAATTTCGACGATTCCAGTTGGAAGACTATGCACGTTCCTGGCATCTGGGAGTTAAATGGATATGGCGATCCAGAATATGTAAATATTGGTTTTGCCTGGAGAGGTCATTTCAATGAGCAGCCACCTGCTGTTCCAGACAAGGATAATCACGTGGGTACATATCGCAAGACTATTGATATTCCTGCCAATTGGGATGGTAAGCAGATTATCGCTCACTTCGGTTCTGTAACCTCGAATATCGCTCTTTATGTTAACGGTCAGTTTGCTGGATATACCGAGGATTCCAAGATTGCTGCCGAATTCGACATCACGAATCTGGTGAAACCAGGCAAGAACCTCATCACCTTCCAGGTAAGTCGTTGGTGTGATGGTTCCTGGGATGAGGATCAAGACTTCTGGCGTTTATCGGGTGTTGCTCGAGAGAGTTATCTCTATAGCAAAGATGCCGAGGCACATATTAATAATGTGATGGTAAATGCGGGTCTTTCCGAGGATTACTCTTCTGGTGAACTCACAGTGGATGTGGCTGCCTTTGCCAGTGAGAAGGCACGTAAGAAGAACATCAATTTGGAATATAATCTTTATAGCAATGGTGTTCGTTTGAGCAGAAGTATTCAGAAGATAGACCCAAGACTGGGCAAGGATAATGTGGCCAGTCTGAGATATAACTTGAATGTGAAGAACATCAAGCAGTGGTCGGCTGAAACTCCAAACCTTTATACCGTTGTTGTTACACTCAAGGAGGGCGACAAGATCTTGGAAGTGGTTCCTGTAAGAGTTGGCTTCCGAAAGGTTGAAATCAAGGATGGACAATTGTTGGTAAATGGCAAGGTCATCCTCATCAAGGGTGCTAATCGTCATGAGATGGACCCTGATGGTGGTTATGTAATGACCCGCGAGCGTATGATTCACGACATCAAGGTGATGAAGCGCCTCAACATCAATGCGGTAAGAACCTGTCACTATCCAGACGATCCAATGTGGTATCAGCTTTGCGATGAGTATGGTCTCTATCTGGTAGGTGAGGCTAATCAGGAGAGTCATGGTTTTGGCTATGGCAAGGATGCCATTACTGGTACTCCTCTCTTTGCGAATCAGATTCTGGAGCGCAATCAGCACAATGTGCAGGCCAATTTCAACCATCCAAGTATCATCGTATGGAGTCTGGGTAACGAGACTAAATACAGCAAGAACTTCGATGATGCCTACGATTGGATAAAGAATCTCGACCCTAACCGTCCTATTCAGTATGAGCAGGCAGGTGACTGGGGACATGCTACAGATATTTTCTGTCCTATGTATTTCTCGGTAAAGGATTGCGAGAAATATGCCAAGGATGCCAGCAAGAAACGCCCTTTGATTCTTTGCGAATATAACCACACTATGGGTAATTCGGGTGGTAACCTCGCTGAGTATATGGAACTCGCCCGCAAGTATCCTAAGTTCCAGGGTGGCTTCGACTGGGATTTTGTCGACCAGGGTCTGCATCGCAATCCTGATTACAAGGCTAACCGCACGGTTGAGGATTATGAGAAAAAGGCTGCTTCTCTCGAAGTTGGCAGTGGCAAACAGGAGAAATATACTTATGGTGGTGACTACAATAAGTATGATCCAAGCGACAACAACTTCAACTGCAATGGTATTGTAGGTCCAGACCGTCAGCTGAATCCTCATGCTTACGAACTTGCTTATCAGTATCAGAACATTTGGGTTAAGCCTTTCAAACTGAACGAAGGCAAGATTGCCATCAAGAACGAGAACTATTTCCGCGACTTCAGCAACTATAAGCTATTGTGGAGTGTACTCGACAAGAATGGCAAGGTTGCCAAGAGTGGCGAGATCGACGAGATTCGTATCGCTCCACAGAAGGCTGTTGCTATCGCTTTACCTATCACCGACGGCAAGTATGCTTATCTCAACCTCGACTTCAAGCTCAAGTCTGCCGAGTCTTTGCTGGAGGCAGGTACTACCATTGCCTACGAGCAGATTGCACTTGGCGAGGAAATCAAGCCAGAGGCTCCAAAGAACAATATCGCCATCAACAAGTTCAAGGTAGTTGACAAGAAGAAGAATCCATCTATCCAAATTACCAGCGATGATATGACGGTTGAATTCGACCGTGCTACTGGTTTTATGAACAAGTATCAGGTAAAGGGTACTAGCTTCATCGCCGAGGGCGGCCAACTGAAGCCAAACTTCTGGCGTGCCGTTACCGATAATGATATGGGTGCAAGAATGCAGCAGAAGTTCGAGGCATGGAGAAATCCTAAGATGCAGTTGCAGGAAATCACTGCCAAGGCTGTAGAGGGTCAGGTTCTGGTAAATGCTTCTTATCAGATGCCAGATGTGAAGGCAACCCTTCATCTGCTCTATGTCATCAACAAGAATGGAAGTGTTGATGTTTCTATGAATATGAAAACCGACAAGGCTGCCAAGGTAAGCGATTACTTCCGCTTTGGTATGCTGATGGAGATGCCATACGATTTCGACAATAGTGAATTCCTCGGCCGTGGTCCTGTTGAGAACTACAGCGACCGTAAGGCATTTGCTCGCATGGGTGTTTACAAGCAGACAGCCGACCAACAGTTCTTCCCTTACATCCGTCCTCAAGAGACAGGTAGCAAGCAGAACATCCTTTGGTGGAAGCAGAGCAACAAGGCTGGCAACGGACTTTGGATTTCTGGTACCGACAAGGATGGTTTGTCTATGTCAGCCCTCCACTATGCCATCAAGGATTTGGACGAGGGAGCCGACAAGAAACAGCGTCACAGCTACGAGGTGCCTAAGTCAAAATACACCAACCTCATCATCGACAACATTCAGATGGGTGTAGGTGGTACCAACTCATGGGGTGCATGGCCACTCGAGAAATACCGCCTCCGCTATGGAGATAGGGCGTATAAATTCACTATTGTACCAGTTATAAAGTGATAATCCACCTTTTAAGAACAATAATCCACCTTTTTCGAGGTGGATTATTTTATTTTTGCAGTAGATAAACTATTAAAACATAAAATGAGAAAACCTAAATTATTAGCGACTTTACTACTGGCCGCCCTTACATCACTAGGAGCCAGTGCGCAAAATCACGAGTTCACATTGAATGGTAAGGCAGGTGCCCCTATACAGAATACTATGTATGGCATCTTCTTCGAGGACATTAACTTTGGTGCAGATGGTGGTCTTTATGCCGACCTCATCGAGAACCGCTCTTTCGAGTTTCCAAACCACCTTATGGGATGGGAGACTTTCGGAAATGTAAATGTCAGCGATTTCAAACCTGCTTTCGATCGTAACCCTCACTACATCACACTGCAGCCTTCTGGCCACGACCAGAAATTCACAGGTGTTGAGAACAAGGGCTTCTTCGGAATTGGCTTGAAGAAAGGTATGAAATACGACTTCTCTGTTTATGCAAGATTGAATAATCTGCAGGGCAAGAAGTGTCAGCTTCGCGTGGAGCTTGTCGACGACAAGGATAATGTGATTGCAAAGCACGGCATTCCTGTAGAGGCTAATCAGTGGAAGAAATATACCACATCCCTCACCTCTCCAAAGACTGTGGCAAAGGGTTCTATGCGTATCTATCTGGAGAAAGGCGATGCTGTCGATCTCGACCATGTTTCTCTCTTCCCAAGCGATAACTGGAATGGACTTCGTGCCGACCTCGTTCAGGACTTGAAGGATCTTCACCCTGGCATTTTCCGTTTCCCTGGTGGATGTATTGTAGAAGGTACCGACCTCAACACCCGCTATCAGTGGAAAAACAGTGTGGGTGCTGTAGAGAACCGTCCTCTCAACGAGAACCGTTGGAACTATACTTTCCCTCATCGTCTCTACCCTAACTACTATCAGAGCTATGGCTTAGGCTTCTATGAGTTCTTCCTGTTGAGTGAGTATATTGGTGCAGAACCATTACCTGTAGTATCTGTAGGTCTTGCTTGTCAGTTCCAGAACAAGGATGATGCAAAGAATGCTCACGTTGCTGTGGATGATCTTCAGCCATACATCGACGATGCCCTCGACCTTATCGAGTTTGCCAATGGCGATGTTAATACCAAGTGGGGTAAGCTTCGTGCGGAGATGGGACATCCAGCTCCTTTCAATATGAAGCAGATTGGTGTAGGTAACGAGCAGTGGGGTCCTCTCTATCCAGAACGTCTCGAGAAGTTCGTTAAGCAGATTCGTGCAAAATATCCAAAGATGAAGATCTGCGGAACCAGCGGTCCTTCTGCCGATGGCGACAAGTTCGACTATGGTTGGGAGCAGATGCGCAAGATTGGTGTTGACTTGGTTGATGAGCACTATTATATGAAGCCAAAGTGGTTCTTTGATAATGCAGGACGCTATGACAACTACGACCGCAAGGGTCCTAAGGTTTTCGCTGGTGAGTATGCTGCTCACGGCGAGGGCGAATTCAACAACTGGGAGGCTGCTCTTTCTGAGGCAGCATTCATGACTGGTTTGGAGCGCAATGCTGATGTGGTTCACCAGGCTACTTATGCCCCACTTTTCGCTCACGTTGAGGGTTGGCAGTGGAAGCCAGATCTTATCTGGTTCGACAACTTGAAGTCTGTTCGCAGTGCTAACTGGTATGTTCAGATGCTTTATGGTACTTATCGTGGTACTAATATTCTCAACCTCACCGAAAATGGTAAGGCAGTAAAGGGCGAGGATGGTCTCTACGCATCTGCTGTATTTGATAAGACCAACAAGAGTACTTATATCAAGGTTGCCAACAACAATGATGCAGAGCGCGAGATCACTATCAATCTGAAGGGTCTCAAGGCTGGCAAGACTGTCAAGGTGGTTACTCTTACAGCTAAGAACATCAAGGCTGAAAATACCTTGAAGAATCCTGATGCAGTGAAGCCTATTGAAAGCGAGATTTCACTTAAGGGTGCTCAGCTGAAGGTTACTGTTCCTGCTAAGGCTTTCGTTGTTTATCAGCTTTAGAATTAAAGACAGGTTGTTAGACATAAAGACATATTTTTGTCTTCGACTTTAAAATAAAAATGGCTTCTCTTTTAAGGGAAGCCATTTTTTATTATAACTTTTTGAACTTTCCCCTATCCTCCTCAGAAAACGAGGGAGACTACTTCTTGTGACAAAGGGAAGTCTATTCTAACATACATTCTTATTTCAAATTATTAAAATAGAAATCTATACTATTAAAGTCGTTATTATTACTTTTGCAAGTGCCTTCCTTATCGAATATTAAATAATTCGGAAACATTCCTGCTTTATAAGCATTTCTCACAGACCTTCCTTGATCCTTAGAAAGATTATAGTGATACATATTCTTATCTGTCAATTCCAAATCAAGAATAAATTGCTTCCATAATTTATCCGGTGTATCAAATGCCAAGAAAATATATACTGGATCATATTTGAAATATTTTACTTTCTTCTGTTTCCATTGCTTCATATCTACCCTGCATGCTCCACACCATGACCCCCAAAAATCAACTATCACATATCTTCCCTTATAGGGAGCTATTATTTTTCTCAATATTTCCTCTCCATCAGTAATGCCTTCATAATTTATGGTATCTGCTAGAGGATGGTAAGTTTTTGTTTTCTCTATAAGATTTTCTAAATAATTATTTTTTGTTTCAAGTTTTTTCAATAGACAAGGAATTGAAATTTCTGTCTGATACATTTTTAATTTACTTTCACGAAGTGTGTCTTGATGAGACATCTGCCAGAAAAATCCTTCTGTTGCCATCAGAAGACTTCTTAGTTCTTTGTCTGCATTTACAAGAGTAAGATTTTCCAAGGTGGTTTTTCCTGGAGATAAATAGCGCATAATGGTAGGCAAAGACTTACCATTCTTATCCCACAGAGTATAAGGTTTCTCAAGATCAGGTAGAAGTCTACCAACTATAAAATCGCGAATAGAAGGTTTATAGATGTTACTACTATAGTGACTTGTATTTCGTGATTCATAAACAATCGATGATACCAGACCATGAATGGCAACACGCATAAACTTAAGGTAACGGCTTGAAATCTTTGGCTTCGCCCTTGAAACGTCAGCTATTTTTCCCAATACACTGTCCCAGGCAGGCTCCAGCATCGAAGGTAATTTGTCAATATCCACTTGTTTCCCTTTTATTTTTTTTAAAATATCATAAAGCTCATTTGGGACAATAGGATTATTAATCAATTCATTCAGCACTCTGCTTCCATCCCCCATAAAAATAGTCTGATGATTATTGAAATCATTCATCATATAATAAGTTTTACCCGGTTCCAAAGGTAATGTGAAAGGATAATATCCTGCATACACCTGAACGGAAGAAGAATTAAGAAGTGGTACCTTTATGATAAAACGACCTAAGGAATCAATGCGACTAAAACAATCTACCTCATATGTATTTGTAACAAAGCCTGCGCAAAAAGTAGTATAATTTACATGAGCCTTATAATTGGACCAAGGAGAGTAACGCATCCATCCAACAATCGTTGCAGTATCAACCCTATATCCATTATCTACAAAATCCTGTTCCTTATCCTTTTTCGGATAATCAGGAAGATTCCCAGTAAATACAGAGCAGGAATATTTCTTTCCATTAATGACAAACTTTCGCTTGCCATTCTTCTTCACACCAACATTAATCAGTATCTGTTTCTTTCCATTCGTGATTTTCAGCTCATTGTCATTCTTCTGGGCACCTTCCACATAATTCCAGAACTGACAATCGTAGACTACACCCTCAGGATAGATACCAAGAAGCCAGTCACCAGTCTTATCATCTCGCCAGGTGGTGTTCGGCATTTCTATCAAAGAAGTATTTCTAAACTGATCATCTTTGTCAGATTCCATAGCATTGATCTCAAGTGTAGATAAAATTATCAATAACCCCAATATTAGATTTCTCATTTTCCCTAACATTAAATTTTTACAGGGCAAAGATATTTAATAAATTAATTATTGACATTTTATTATGTAACAGATACTTTAATATACGTAACAAACGATAGTTTTAAATGATAAAACGGCAGTCAATGACAGATAAGCCTATAAAATCCACCCTTCCACTTTGAATGTTTTACAGGTTTTATCTTTGTGCTCAAAACTTCCTCATTTAAATTGTTGGCAGTATATGGTTGTTCATCTTTGGCCATTTCTCAACATATAAAAGCATTTAAAATTACATCGCCCACAAATAAAGAAAAATGAAAATAACTTTTCATTATTTTATTTTCTTAACCGTAACTTATTGTCTGATAACGACTTTGGCTGAAAGCAATTTTCTCAAACTTTTTTTTGATAACAGACTCAACCTATTTATTGGCAATAAGGGAAAACAAATACTCTTATGTCTTTCTGCCCACAAATACATCAAAAAAATTCCACGCAAGGTCGATGTGTTGAAATGTTAAAAAAGCTAACTCAATGGTTTAGCAGGTCTAAACCAACGGTTTACGACCTCTAAACCATGCATTTACGTTGGCTATTTCAACAGTATCCTGGCTACAAATCAAAAGCAAAAAATTGCTTTCAGCCAAAGTCGTTATCAGACAACAAGTTACAATTAAAAAAACAAAAAAATGAAAAGTTATTTTTATTTTTGTAATATCAAGCACCTATTACAAAAAAAACTTTCAAAACCTTATCAAAGCTATCCAGAGAAATACTAGCTTGGATAATTCAAGGTTATCACCAATATTACGCAAACTATTCACCCATAACAAAACGTTGTTAGTGACATTCCCTTTCTCTAGCTCCCCCACGAACGGGGGAAAAGCAATATCAATGAGGCAAAAAAAATGGCCTTCCCATTTTGGGGAAAGCCATTATTTCTAATATAAAGTCAAAAGACAAAAAATATGTTTTTATGTCTTTCTGTCTTACAACCAATCTTTCTGTTTATCGAATGAACAGCAATTCACGATACTTAGGCAATGTCCAAAGTTCATCACTTACCACGAGTTCAAGCTTGTCAATCTGATAACGGATATCCTCCATCATTGGGGCTACAGTATCATGATATGCGATTGCTTTCTCGCGAGCAGACTCAATCTTATTAGCTACTCTACGAGCATCAATCAGCTCCTCTACGCCTTTTTCAATCTTCTCAGTACGTTCAGCAATCTCGCGGATGATCTTCACATTACGTTCAGTCAACTGCTTGCCTTCCTCACGACCAAAGATCTCGATCATGCTCTCTACATTCTTAGCCAGACGACTCTGATAGTGAGTAGCAACAGGGATGATATGATTCATAGCAAGATCGCCCATTACACGGCCCTCAATCTGAATCTTCTTAGTGTAAGTTTCCCACTTCACCTCATCACGAGCAATCAGCTCGTTTTGCTTCATCACATTCTGACTCTCGAACATCTTGATGCTAGCCTCATCGAGATAGCGGTCGAAGCAGAGAGGACAGCTTGCCTCACAATCCAAGCCACGCTTAGCAGCTTCTTCCTTCCACTCATCACTATAGCCATTACCGTCGAAACGGATAGGACGACAAGTCTTGATATCCTCACGGATAACATCGATGATAGCAGCAGTCTGATCCTCACCCTTCTTGATAAGAGCATCCACACGAGTCTTGAAAGATTCAAGAGCCTCAGCAACTGCAGTGTTGAGCACAATCATGCTGGCAGCACAGTTAGCCTCAGAACCTACTGCACGGAACTCGAAACGATTACCAGTGAAGGCGAATGGAGAGGTACGGTTTCTATCTGTATTATCAACGATAATCTCAGGAATCTCAGGGATATCCAACTTCACACCCTTCTTACCCTCAAGCTTAAAGAGATCCTTCTTATCGGCCTTCTCAATATGGTCGAGCAAATCGGTGAGCTGCTTGCCAAGGAAGCTGGAGATAATTGCAGGAGGTGCCTCGTTAGCACCCAGACGGTGATCGTTGGTTGCACTCATCACACTAGCCTTGAGCAGACCATTGTGATTATAAACAGCCATCAAAGTCTCGACGATGAAGACAACAAAGCGTAGGTTATCCTCTGGAGTCTTGCCACTCTTATGGAGCAATACACCTGTATCGGTAGTAAGCGACCAGTTGTTGTGCTTACCAGAACCATTGATGCCATCGAATGGTTTCTCGTGGAGAAGAACCACAAAACCATGCTTGCGGGCAACCTTCTTCATCAAGCTCATCAAAAGCATATTGTGGTCAACAGCCAGATTACACTCCTCAAAGATAGGAGCAAGCTCGAACTGACCAGGAGCCACCTCGTTATGGCGAGTCTTGCAAGGGATGCCCAACTCAAGAGCCTGAATTTCAAGATCCTTCATGAAAGCCTGCACACGCTCTGGGATAGTACCAAAGTAGTGGTCATCCATCTGCTGGTTCTTTGCAGAATCGTGTCCCATAAGGGTACGGCCAGTAAGCATCAAGTCAGGGCGAGCGAAATAAAGATCCTCATCCACGAGGAAGTACTCCTGCTCCCAACCCAAGTTGGCGCTAACTTTCTTTACATTCTTATCAAAATAATGACATACCTCGGTAGCAGCCACATTCACAGCATGCAGAGAGCGAAGCAGAGGAGCCTTGTAGTCGAGAGCCTCACCTGTATAAGAGATGAAGATGGTAGGAATACAAAGCGTATCGTCGATGATGAAGACAGGCGATGTAGGATCCCATGCAGAATAGCCGCGAGCCTCGAAAGTATTGCGGATACCACCATTAGGGAAACTTGAAGCATCAGGTTCCTGCTGGAAAAGCAGCTTACCAGAGAATTCCTCAATCATTCCCCCCTTGCCATCGTGCTCCACAAAGGCATCATGCTTCTCGGCAGTACCCTGTGTAAGAGGCTGGAACCAGTGAGTATAGTGAGTAACCCCATTCTCGATAGCCCACTGACGCATACCCTCTGCCACTGCATCGGCGATGGAACGGTCGAGACTGGCACCGTTGTCGATGACATCCACCAGCTTAGCATACACATCAGCAGGCAGATATTTGTACATCTTCTGACGGTTGAACACATACTTAGCGAAGTACTCTGAAGGACGAGCCTCAGGAGCATTTACTTCGAGAGGACGCTTCTTAAACGCCTCTGCTACAACCTCAAATCTTAAGTTTGCCATTTATTCTATATATCTTTTATCGGTTTTATCGCATTATACAGAAACAAAAAAAGACCCTCGCACACTTCGGAAGTTGCGGGAGTCTAGTCCTCATTGCTGCTTCGCTCTGAAGCAGCGCCCTGTCTCATAATATTCAAAGCCAGCAGCCGACAATTTATCCTCGAGCATCGAGCGATCGGCGTCGAAAGCATAGCATAGTTGATCAAGGTTGTCGAACTCCTCATCACGGAGCAGCATATTGATCGCACTATACAGAATATTCGGATCCTTGGGTAGTCTGTCCATTTTTGCTTATTGCTATTTCTCTTATATGGCGGCAAAGTTACAAAAAAAAGTTGGCAAACCACTTATAAATTAAAAAGAAATTTATTAGAAAGTAGGAAGATGAAAGAAGCTGGAAGAAGATAAAGTTTGGCAAATGAAAGAAGATATAAAAATGAAAGAAGATAAAAACCATTGGTTTTAAGGGGAATAATTCCCAAATCACACCTTGGCTCTTATCTTCTTTTATTATTACTTCTTTATCTTCTCCCGACAGTCTTATCTTTTCTATCAGGAATAAAGAAAGCCTTATGCTAATTTCTCAAATTCAGCAAAAATCTTATCAGCAGTTGCCTTCATTTCCTCATCACTCAGTTTCACGTGCTTGTGGAAATCTACATCTGCCTCACTATTGATAGGCAATAGATGAATGTGAGCATGATTAACATCCAGACCTAATACAATCTGAGCAACTTTCTTGCATGGGAAAGCAGCCTTAATAGCCTTTGCCACCTTCTTGGCAAATACCTGGAACTCTGCCAGTTCATCATCCTCCATATCAAAGATGTAATCTACTTCCTTGCGAGGAATCACCAAAGTGTGAGCCTGTCCAACTGGATTGATGTCAAGGAAAGCATAGAACTTGTCACTTGATGCACACTTGTAGCTAGGAATTTCGCCTGCTGCAATCTTACTAAATATTGTTGCCATACTATTAAGATATTAAGCGATTAGTAAATTCGATGAAACTTAAGCAATCGAAATTTTGTCGATGCGCAACTTGATGGTGCCGCGAGGGATTTTCACCTCAACCTCATCACCCACTTTTTTATTGAGCAAGCCCTGAGCGATAGGAGTCTTGATGGAAATTTTTCCCTCCTTCAAGTTAGCCTCAGTCTCACTAACGATGGTGTAAGTCATCTTAGCCTTATTGGCCATATTGGTCATCTCCACCTTAGAGAGAATCTGAACGGAGTCAGCACTCAATCGAGAAGTATCAACGATTTTTGCCTCGTTGATGGTCATCTTCATCTCATTTATCTTAGCTTCAAGATGCGCCTGGTTTTCCTTAGCAGCATCATACTCTGAATTTTCACTCAAGTCACCCTTATCAGCGGCCTCTGCAATAGCGGCTGATGCCTTAGGGCGTTCTACAGTTTCGAGCCTGTGAAGCTCCGCTACGAGTTTATCGTAGCCCTCCTGTGACATATAAGCCATAATCTCTATTAAATTTTAAATATTAATAATGTGTAAACAGCAGGGACAATAAAATAAAGAATTCCGACATTCCCTGATGTCGGAATCCTATATCCTCAAAAGTCTCTGCTATTTTATGTTTTCTGATGCAAAGTTAGGAAACATTTTTGATATTTCCAAATCTTTTTAGCTAAATTGATTTAAATCAATAAAATACGAGAAAATTGCACTTTTACTATTATTCGAACAAAATTTGGTGTTTTTGCCGATATATTTGCAATGTGTTTTTCATAGTATTAGATTTAAGGTTAATAAAAGGTTGGGGGCTTAGCGAAGCCCCATTTTTATTTCTTATTTTTTCTTCTTCTCCTTTTTATTCCCCACTTCCGTTATAACGAGTCTATCACCAGCTTTCATTTTAACTGATTCGCTCTTTTCAGCCACTTTCAAGTCTTCATCGTAAAGTTGCTTCAGTTTATCCATGAATTTGCTTTGCCCTTTAGCATAGGTTTTAATCAGGTCCTCGTTATACTCAATCTCTCCAGTAAGGTCGCGATTATTCTGATAGAAATTTAACGCCCTAACCATTCCTCTAACAAACATATCAAAATCTGGTCCTTTGTTGCCTGTTTCAAGTGCATATTCATCGCATCCTGCCATATAAGCGACCATATATATCACACCATGTGTCTTACTACCTGTAAGTTTTAAAGCAGACGAAGCAACATTAACAGTTACTGCATCAGATACCGCAGTCCAATCCATAATATAAGATGCGCATTGATTTATCTTCTTGTCAGTCAATCGATGATTAAAGAAATAATCAAGAACTCTTCTCATATCTTGTTCATGATCCTTAGCTACGGCAGGACTTGTAAATTTCACCATCTCCGGCAAATCAACTACACCATCTTTCGTTTCCTTCACCAGTCTATCTACACGCTCTTTCACCTGAGCAGCTTTAGAGGCATCCCCATTCTTCTCATAATATTGCTGTAAATAAACGGCCTCATCTGTATATTGTCTGGAATGCTCTCCATACATGTCTTTAAGAATACTCAAAGCACGTATTTCATAGGCAATAGCATCAGAAGTATGCTTATTGCCTGCAGCCATCTCAGCAAGGTGTATTAGAATAATCGCTTTATCATAGTCATTCTTGCGGAAAGTTTCATATACATCCAAAGCTTGCTTACAGGCTTTTTCTGCCTCGGCATATTCATTATTTGCACCAAGATAGGTGCCTAGATTATCTAAATAAAAGGAATAGTTTTTATCCTTTTTCCCCACATTCTTCTCATACAGCTCAACTATTTTTCGAGCTGTAGAGATTGACGACGAATCATTGCAACGATGCTGACAACGAGCCACCTGTACCAAGCGATAAATATATGTAGTATCCTGCTTCATGCCTGCAGCATCCCGACGCTGCAATTCTTTCAGCCAAACTTCAGCAGCTTTTCCATACTGCCCTTCTCCATAGAGCTTTACAGCAAGACTATCACTATGATTCATTTCACCCATTCTTGAATCCTGGGCGAAAACCGAAAGGGAAGAAAGCAGGAACAAGCCTGCAATTAATAATTGTTTTTTCATTGGCATATTTTACAAAGTAGTTAATTAATGTAGAGACATATTCCATGTCTCCTATTATAATATTTATTTTTTCTTTTTCTTAGACTTTTTATCTGTTTTTTCTTCAAAGTATATTCTTTCGCCAACTTTCATTTTATTAGCTTGCGCATTCTTCATTACTTTTTGCTCTTCATCATAGAGCTCACGCAATTTCTTTTGAAATTTATCCTCATCTTTCTCTAATACTTTATAAAGGTCCTCATTAAAGGGAATCTCACCTGTCAGATGCTTGTTGGCTTGATAATAGTCAAGTGCACGAGCCACACCTACCATAAACATTTCGAAGCAAGGTTCTCCTTCTCCATATTTCAAAGCATATTCATCACATCCTGCTGCATAAGCAACCATATAGGCAAGTCCTGCATTTGAAGCACCTGTTAGTTTCTCGGCTACAGGTCCAAAAAAGACCTTCACTGCATCCGATGCTGCAGTCCAATCCATAATATACGAAGCGCAATTCTCAATTTTACTATCTTGCAAAGTATGTCCATAGAGATAATCTATATATCGAAGCATATCTTTCTCATGATCCTTGGCTACTGCTGGACTCGTGAATTTCACCATCGGAGGTAGATCAACTACTCCATCCTCTGTTTCCTGAATGAGTAGCTTTATACGCTCTTCCAACTTTTTCGCTTTATCATTCTCTCCATTTCGCTCATAATAATCTTGAAGATAAGCAGCCTCATCAGTATATTCCTTGGAATGCTCACCATATTCTTTCTTCAAAATATTTAGGGCGCGAAGCTGATATTTGATAGCTTCAGCAGGTTTATTGTTGCAAGCATAGATTTCGGCCAAATGCAATAAAACAGGAGACATATCCTCATCATTCTTTCCAAAGCTCTCATAGAGCCTTAATGCCTCCTTGCCATAAGTTTCCGCCTGGTCATATTTCTCAGCACCACTAAGTTGAAAAGCCAGATTATCTAAATACAAAGCATAATCTTCATCGGTTTTTCTGACATTTTTACCATACAAATCAACTGCTTTTTGAGCAGAGACAATGGCTGCATCAAACTTTTGCTGATATCCCTGACACTTTGCTAGAAAATAAAGGCGGAAGAAATAATCTGAGTCTTGTTTTGCTCCTGCATTATCAAGACGCTTGATTTCGTTGCGTAAAACCTCCTCAGCCTTATCATACTGTTCGTTTTGATAGAGATCTATCGCAAGACTATCGTTATGATTCATTCCCCCCGAATTGCTATTTTGCGCCATAACGGTGAAAGAGGAAAGCAGAAACAATCCAATAATTACGATTTGTTTTTTCATGGCTTTGTACACTAAAAGTTAATCATTCAACTCTGCAAATGTAGCGATTATATTCGAATACCCAAAATTATATCGGATAAATATTTTTCGTTCCACAACAAAAAAAATATCGAACAAATACATTTTGTCGATATTTTTTTAGTACTTTTGCATCGTCTAAGGATAAAATAGTTTCTATGGGCTTACAAATATAACGAAATATGAAAAAGATTTTTAATGTTGCTTTGCTACTCTTGTGTGTGTCATTTGCTTCTGCACAGACCATTATGACAATTCACCTAAAAGATAGTACTAAAGCATATTATAGGGTAGAAAAAATAGACACCGTGGATTTTAGTGCTTTGAAACACACTTTCGTCGACTTTCATCTACCAAGTGGAACACTTTGGGCAACTTGCAACGTAGGTGCCAACAAACCTGAAGAATATGGTGATTACTTTGCATGGGGTGAAACAACACCTTATAAGCAGACACCAAAGAACTACCCTTCGAACTGGAATGGCGATACCAATCAAGCTTATCTTGCCAACAACCCTAAAGATGAGTTCTCCTGGCCAAACTATATGTGGGGCAACGACAATTATCTTTTTAAATATAATAATAAGGAAGAACTTACCAGCCCTAAAAGTGAACCTGACTACCAGCTAAGACTTAATTCAGAAGATGATGCTGCAGCTGTATATTGGGGACAAGGCTGGCATACTCCTACTTATGAACAGGTAGAAGAACTCCTGCATTATTGCCTTTGTACTTGGGTTCTCAATTATTGCAACACAGGAGTAAACGGTTTACTTGTATTAGAGAAGAACGAAGAAAACAAAGATTTCTTAAATTCCAACAAGAAATTTAATGGTAACTTGCCACATATTTTTATGCCTGCAGCTGGCGATATCGACTTTGATTATCTCAGCAATCCTAATAATTGTGGATTCTATTGGACAAGTGATCTTTCTGCAAAAGACCCAAAAATGTCGAAGGTATTAGATTTCAATTCCAACGGTCTTGTAGCTCCAAACTTGCGTAGTCGTAGCTATGGCCGCTCAGTAAGACCAGTCTTCTAGGCTAAATAATCACAACATTAAACCACAGTATTCCCATCTTTGCTAGATGGGATCATGAATAATATGCTCTTATCTAAGAACATAGAATGCGAGAAGAATGTTTTTAACTTACATAATAACTTACAAATGAAAAAGAATTTATTTTTAGCAGTTATGCTTTTGTGTGCATCCTTGGTATCATGTTCAAAAGACGAGGATGAAAATGGCGAAACAAACGGTAACAAACCAGAAAATCAAGAGGTTACAAAAACTCTACCTAAGAACCACGCTTATGTAGATTTCAATCTTCCTAGTGGAACACTTTGGGCTAAAACCAATGTAGGTGCAAATAAGCCTCAGGACTTCGGTTATTACTTTGCCTGGGGAGAAACAACCCCTTATGGTCAGAATGCGAAAGGTTACGCTTCTAGTTGGAAGGGGGAAACCAGCGATGGCTATCTGAAAAGTAAGCCTAAGAAGAAATTTGACTGGAGTACCTATATGTGGGCAAACAATAAGGAAGAACTTTTGCTAAAGTACAATAATAACACAAAATTTTCTACTCCAAAATGTAAAGCAGATAAAATACTCAGTCTAAGTAATGAAGACGATGCTGCAAATGTTCTTTGGAAAGAAGGATGGCAAACACCTACCCTTTCACAAGTTAAAGAACTTCTTGACAAATCCATATGTGTATGGACTAGCAATTATTGCAAAACTGGAGTTTCAGGCATTCTTATTCTAAAGAAAAATAAAGAAAATGAAGTATACGAGACATCACCTAATTTGTTTAAAGGAAAAGAAGATCATCTATTCTTCCCTGCTGCTGGTGACCTTGATTATGAAGAAGTAAGCAATCCTAAAAAATGTGGATTCTACTGGATAAAGGAATTAGATGCCAAGGAGCCAAGAAAAGCATATACTTTGGACTTCAATGATTCTGAAAAAATAACAACAAACACTCGTGCTCGTTGTTTCGGCCGATCAATCCGTCCTGTTTTCAAAAAATAGAAAACTAAGACATAGAAAAAAAAAATCCCATAAAAGAAATCACTTCTTTTATGGGATTTTATTTTGATTATCGAATAGCGATTACAAAACTCCTATCCAACGGAGTACATCATTTAGGTTGGCTACTATCAGCAACAAGAGCAAAATAGCGATACCAACATATTCAGCATAAACCATAAAGTTCTCGCTTGGTTTACGACGTGTAATCATCTCATAGAGCAAGAAGAGCACATGTCCACCATCGAGGGCTGGAATAGGCAGAATATTCATGAAAGCAAGGATGATACTCAAGAAGGCTGTCATCTTCCAGAAAATGTACCAATCCCACTCTGCAGGGAACATATTACCCATAGCACCAAAACCTCCAAGACTCTTCACACCTTCAGCAGAGAATACATACTGCATATCACTGATGTAACCCTTGAGCACATTCATACCATATTTTGCACCTGCAGGGAAACTTTCCAGGAAGCCATAACTAATGTGCTTTGATGGATATAGTTTGCTATAAGCCAATGGCTGATAGCCTAACTTTAATTCTGGAGTGAGTACAATCTTAGCTGTATCGGCAACTGCAGAACCAGCATGAGCAAATACTACTGTAGTAGTACGAATTTTCAAACTATCCTTCGGAGTCTTAGCATCAGTCATTGCATCCTCTAAACGACCGAGTACGTCACTAATTTCATTGAAAGAGCTTACCTTCTTACCACCAAGTGCAAGAATCTTGTCACCCTTCTTCATACCTATTTTATCTGCAGGAGTACCAGCAACAACACTATCCACTTCATTTGGAATATAAGGAACCACAAAATGAGGGTTCTGCTTAATCATGGTAAGAAGGTTCATACCTTCTTCTGGCAACTTTACAGTAACTTTCTTGCCTTTGCGAAGTACATAAGCCTCCTTTGATTTTGAGAGTGTACGGTAAGCATCAGTAATGGAAGAACCATCATCAAAATGTACAAAAGTCTTAAGTTCTGTACCCAGAAGAATATCATGATCCTGGAAACCGAGTGCCTTGGCATCACTATTATACATCATACCATAGCTCATCTTCTCTGTTGGGATATAATCCTCTCCCCAATGGAACATCAGCATAGAATAGATAAAGAGCGCCAAGAAGAAGTTGACAGTAACTCCACCAATCATAATCAGCAAACGCTGCCATGCTGGTTTAGAACGAAACTCCCAAGGTTCAGCAGGCTTTGACATCTGTTCGGTATCAAAGCTCTCATCAATCATACCTGCAATCTTGCAGTATCCACCCAAAGGCAACCATCCCATTCCATAGGTGGTATCGCTGTTCTTTGGCTTAAACTCAAAAATGTGGAACCAAGGATCGAAGAACAAATAGAATTTTTCAACGCGAACGCCGAAAAGCTTAGAAAAGAAGAAGTGTCCACCCTCGTGGAGCAACACTAAAAGAGAAATTGACAGCATGAACTGCAGCAATTTGATCAAAAATACTTCCATTTATCTTTTATATTATTTATTACTATGATATATTGAAACATTGAATATATGAAATAGCGAAAGTTTCTTAACGATTCGCTAAATTTTTCAACATTCCATTTTTTAATTCTTTCAGTTTCTCAATAAACCTGCAGCAATCTTTCGTGCCTCCTTATCGGTTTGCAGATATACATCCAAATCAGGATTAGCATCAAAAGGAGTCAATGCCATTGTCTTCTCGATGATATCACCCATCTCGAGGAATCCGCACTTATCCTGACGGAAAGCAAGATTTACCACCTCATTGGCAGCATTAACGATGCAAGGCATATTGCCACCCTTCTTGATCGCTTCAAAAGCAAGAGCCAAACACTTGAACTTATTCAAGTCTGGTTCAAAGAACTCCAGTTTCTGCGTATTGAAGAGGTCGAGACGATCGCCATTGAGATGCAGTCGCTTAGGGAAGCTGAAAGCATATTGGATAGGCAAGCGCATATCAGGAACACCTAATTGAGCCTTCACTGCTCCATCAGCAAACTGAACAGCACTATGAACCACACTCTGTGGATGAATAAGCACCTGAATCTTATCAGCAGGAACACCAAAAAGCCATTTTGCCTCAGTCACCTCAAAACCCTTGTTCATTAAGGTAGCTGAATCGATGGTGATTTTAGCTCCCATATCCCAGGTTGGATGCTTCAAAGCATCGGCTGCTGTAACTTTCTCTATCTGTTCCTGAGAGAAAAGACGGAAAGGGCCACCAGAACATGTAAGAAGTATCTTCTCTACCTCATTCTGCTCCTCACCATACAAGCACTGGAAGATAGCACTATGCTCACTATCTACTGGTAACAAATCTACATGATGTTTCTGAACAAGATTGAGGATCAACTCACCAGCAACAACCAGAGTTTCCTTGTTGGCAAGACAAATCTTCTTACCTGCCTTAATAGCATTAATGGTTGGAATCAAACCAGAAAAGCCCACCATAGAGGCTAGTACGATATCAATAGGTCCTGCTGTTACAATCTGCTCTAAAGCCTCGCGACCAGCATAAACCTTGATATCAGGCTCGTCGCTCAACGCCTCCTGTAATGCCTGATAGTGTGCTTCATTAGCGATAACCACACTATTTGGCTTGAACTTATGAGCCTGTTGGGCAAGTTTTTCTACACTATTATTAGCAGTAAGGCAATACACTTCGTAAAGGTCACTATGCTGCTCGATTACATCCAGCGCTTGTGTACCAATACTTCCCGTACTACCCAAAACACATATTTGTTTTTTCTTATTTTCTTCTTTCTTCATCAGTCTAAATCCATTAGTCCTTCAGGAAGGTCATATTCAATTTCCCTCTTTTCCACATCTACTCCCTGAATAAGGTCATCGCTAGCAGGAATCAGAGAATCTTTTCCGTCTGGAGTTTCTATCTCGAAGAGTATATTGATGGTAGAATCATCCACCGACTTAATAGTTCCCACTTTCTTGCCTGTATTGATATCTACCAACGAAAATCCTACAATCTGTGCCCATGAGAGATTCTCCTCATCAGCATCAGCTAATTTATAAGGGAAGTAAACATCTGTACCAGTAAGTTCCTGTGCCTTCTCCTGTGTGGTGATACCCTCGAAAGTTATCAAGGCTGTTTCCTCTCCTTTAAAGCGATATTCCTCCATAAAGAAAGGCACCATAATGCCATCGATGTCGAGAACCAAATAATCAGCATCTACCCTATCGAAGACATCATCATTAAAATTAAATGAGATTTCTCCTTTCACGCCGTGAGGTTTACCCAAACGACCTATCTTATATACTTCTTCGTTTCTTATCATCTGAATGGAAATTAATCATCCACACGGGTGATTTTAGCACCCAACTTATTCAAACGCTCCTCAATATTCTGGTAGCCTCTATCAATCTGAGCAATATTGGCGATGCGACTGGTGCCATTGGCACTCATTGCAGCAATGAGCAATGCGATACCTGCACGAATATCAGGACTAGTCATTCTACCAGCACGAAGCTGACGTGTATGATCGTGACCAACCACTACAGCTCTATGAGGATCACAGAGAATAATCTGGGCACCCATATCAATGAGCTTATCAACAAAGAACAATCTACTCTCGAACATCTTCTGATGGAAGAGAACTGTTCCACGAGCCTGAGTAGCAACAACGAGCAATACAGAGATAAGGTCAGGAGTTAATCCTGGCCAAGGGGCATCACTCAAAGTCATAATGGTACCATCAATAAAGCTATCCACTACATAGTGCTTCTGCTCTGGAATAACAAGGTCATCACCTTCCACATTGATTATTACACCCAAACGTCGGAAGGCATCTGGAATAATACCTAGATTCTCTACAGAAACATCCTTGATGCGAATGCCAGCACCGCACATAGCAGCCATACCAATGAAAGAACCCACCTCGATCATATCAGGAAGGATGGTATGGTTTGCTCCATGCAATTCTTCCACACCCACAATAGTAAGCAAGTTGCTGCCAATGCCACTGATATTTGCTCCCATAGCATTGAGCAAATGACAAAGTTGCTGGATATAAGGCTCACAAGCTGCATTATAGATGGTGGTAGTGCCTTTGGCAAGAACAGCAGCCATCACTATATTAGCTGTACCTGTAACAGATGCCTCATCAAGCAACATATAGCAACCTTTGAGCTGCTTTGCCTCAATGAGATACACATCACGTTCCTCATCCTTTACAAACTCTGCGCCCAAGCTCTTAAAACCAAGGAAATGGGTATCAAGACGACGACGACCAATCTTGTCACCACCAGGTTTGGCTATTGCAGCTTTACCAAAGCGTCCCAAGAGAGGACCTATCATCAGGACACTACCCCTAAGGGCAGAACATTTCTTTACAAACTCAGTACTATTGAGATACTCCAGGTTGAGTTCATTGCTCTGGAAGGTATAGTCGCCCTTGGCATTCTCCTTTACCTTCACCCCAATTTCCTGTAGTAGTTTTATCAAATTATTAACATCAAGAATATCAGGGATATTCTTGATACGAATAGGATCGTTAGAAAGAATGGTCGTACAAATCACTTGAAGTGCCTCATTCTTAGCACCCTGTGGCTTGATAGTACCTTTCAGTGGATGACCACCTTCTATGATGAATGATTCCATAGACTCTTATTTCTTCTTTTTCTTGTTTGAACTAGACTGCTGCTGTTCGATCTTGTCAAACTTGAAGCTGTCAAGATCCAACTGCACCTTACCATCTGTGAAACGTGCAAGGTCTGTTGCTACTTTCTCGTCATCACTGGTACCATGTCCCCACTGAACAAGATCACGCTTCATCTGGTTGGCAGCAAGGCGAATAAGTTCATCACGCTCCTCGCCATCCTCCATTGTCTTCAACTTCTCAAACATCTCGAACATCATGCTTCCGTAATGGCGAACAGGGATTCGCTTCATCGGATACTCCATTGGTTCAGGCTTTGCCGCAATCTTTGCTGCCGAGCTCACATCATACGGATAGTCAATGTCGAGTTGAAAATTGCTCATGATAGCCAAGTGGTCCCAGAGTTTCTGCTCATGATCCTCGCTTTTGTCTTCAGGGAACATACGGTCCATAATAGCAACAATGGTCTCGGCACAACTCTGGCGTTCCTCACGATTCTTTAAAGAAACGCAATGATCCACCATACTCTGCAATTCCCGACCATATTCAGGAAGTACAAGTCTCTCACGCTGAGTATTATAATCTAATCCTTCAATTTTCATGTCTACAGTAATTTCTTTGGTTGTTTTGCCACAAAGTCCTTGAGATAGTTAGGCACGAAATAAGCCACATCCTCAAACTGATTCATAGCGATATGTTTCTCGGCTAGCGGGTACATATATTTGGCAAGAGGTTCCACATTCTCAATGAGATGCGCATTTGGATGGTTGATGACCTCCATACACTTGGCAGCACCATTACCGAAGAAATAAACAGGACCTTTGTCGAGATATTCCTTATAAGTATTCTCATCTACGATATCTGCCTGAAGAGGACGAACCGTTCTGAGAGCACGATCAAACACCTGTGCATAAACCTCCATTCGGCGGGCATCGAGCATAGGTACGAGTAAAGCATTCTCCTCTACCACCTTCTCCTGAAGAAGAACAGGTACGCAAAGAATTTCAAGCGTTGGAATGCCGATGAGCTTGACAGAACGTCCATAGCATATACCCTTGGCCATACTCACTCCTATTCGCAATCCGGTATAGGAACCAGGACCACTACTTACGGAAACATAATCCAAAGGAATAGCGTGATTATCAATGAAAGAAAGTGCCTCATCAACAAACTCGCCAAGCTTTACAGCATGGTTAGGACCGCTATGGTCGTCCAAGCTGAAAATGCAATCTGCATCGTTACTAATTGCTACAGAGCACACATCCGTACTCGTTTCAATGTTTAATATACACGACATAAATCTAAATATATTCTTAAATAAGGTGCAAATTTACGCTTTTTTCGATTAAAATTATTACTTTTGCAGAAATTTAACGTGATAATAACTATGATACAATCAATGACAGGCTTCGGAAAGTCCGTTACAGCCTACAAGGACAAGAAAATTAATGTTGAAATAAAATCATTAAACAGCAAGAGCCTTGACCTTTCCACACGTATCGCTCCTCTCTATCGCGAGAAAGAGATGGTCATCCGCAAGGAAATCGCTAAGCGTCTGGAAAGAGGTAAAGTTGATTTCTCTATATGGATCGAGAAGGACGCAGCTGCTGACGCTACTCCTATCAATGCTGATCTTGTAAACAATTACTACAATCAGATAAAGGCTATTTCTGCAAAAACTGGCATCCCTGAGCCAACAGACTGGTACACTACTTTGCTCCGTCTACCAGACGTAACCGCAAAGTTGGATGTAGAAGAATTGTCGGATGAGGAATGGGCTGCTGCTCAAAAAGCGATTGACGAGGCTATCGACCACTTGGTTGCTTTCCGCAAGCAAGAGGGCGTTGCACTTCAGAAGAAGTTTGAGGAGAAGGTGGATAACATTGAGAATCTTCTCAAAAGTATTGAGCCTTATGAGAAATCTCGTGTTGAGAAAATCAAAGCTCGCATCGTGGATGGTTTGCAGCAGATTCCAGAGGTTGACTACGACAAGAACCGTTTGGAACAAGAACTCATTTACTATATTGAGAAGTTGGATATTAGTGAGGAGAAGCAGCGTCTCACCAACCATCTGAAGTATTTCCGCGAAACGATGCTCGAGGATACTCCTGTTGGTAAGAAGTTAGGCTTCATTGCTCAGGAAATGGGCCGTGAAATCAATACCACTGGTTCAAAGAGTAATCAGGCTGAGATGCAGAATATCGTCGTTAAGATGAAGGACGAGTTGGAACAGATTAAGGAACAAGTACTTAATGCATTGTAATATGAAGGGTAGGCTTATTATTTTTTCTGCTCCATCGGGCAGTGGCAAATCCACAATCGTTCAATATCTGATGAAGGAACACCCAGAATTGAATCTGGCTTTCTCTATCAGCTGCACTAGTCGTGCCCCTCGCGGAACAGAGAAGAACGGTGTGGAATATTTCTTCCTTACTCCAGAAGAGTTCAAGGAGAAAATTTCAAAAGATGAGTTCTTGGAATACGAAGAGGTTTATCAGGACCGCTTCTATGGCACCTTGAAATCCCAGGTGGAGAATCAGGCTGACAAGGGCGAGAATGTGGTCTTCGATGTAGATGTAAAGGGCGGTTGCAACATTAAGAAATTCTATGGTGACAGAGCTTTGAGCATTTTCGTACAACCTCCTTCGATTGAAGAACTTCGCCGCCGCCTTAATGGAAGAGGAACCGATGCACCTGAAGTCATCGAACAGCGATTGGCTAAGGCAAGCTATGAACTCACCTTTGCATCGAAATTCGACCATGTGGTAGTAAACGACGACTTGGAGAAGGCAGAGGCTGAGACTTTGAAACTTATTGAAGAATTCCTTGCTAAATAATCAAATTCCTAAACAGGAAAATGATAAAGACAGGAATATACGGAGGGAGTTTTAACCCTATTCACGTCGGGCATATCGCCTTGGCTAGGCAGCTGCTCAAAAAGGCAGGGCTCGACGAGATATGGTTTATCGTTTCACCTCAAAATCCTTTAAAGAAATCATCCGACTTAATGGATGACAATAAAAGACTGGAGCTTGTAGAAATTGCTCTCGATGGAGAATCGGGCCTGAAGGCAAGCAATTATGAATTTCATCTGCCGAAGCCTTCCTATATGCTCCATACCTTGCAATCGCTCTCCAAAGATTTTCCAAACAGAGAGTTCACACTCATTATTGGAGCAGACAATTGGGAGAGCTTTCCTAAGTGGTATGGTTATCAGGAGATCATCGACCACTACTCCATCCTGATCTATCCAAGAGAGGGATGCAAGATCTCAGTAGAGAAACTTCCCGAGAAGGTAAGTCTCATTGAGACAGAATTATATAACATTAGCAGTACCGAAATTAGACAACGAATAAAAGCGGGACAATCCATTAAAGGTATGGTGCCCGATATGATATTAGATAAGGTAAAGGAATATTGGAAATGAAAGAGAAAACAGAATCCATTTTGCATAAGTTGGGCAAATTCTTCTCGCCTATCAAGCAGAATGCCACTTTCTTTGTGTTTATGTACCTCTTAGGCATCGTATGTGCCATCGTTACATTACCAAAGAGAGGTGAACTTTACGACAATCTCTGGCTGGAGCTTTTCGTAGATCTTGACATTACTTGTTTCATCCTTACCCTTATCCCATACAAGGTAAGAAGATGGATTCGTCTGCTGCTCTATATAATAATGTATAGCGTAGCATTGGTTGATGTTTATTGTTTTGTCAACTACGACTCCACACTGAATCCTTCCATGCTGATGTTGGTTGGCGAAACCGACAGCAGAGAAGCCGGAGAATTCCTTACTACTGTATTTTCCTCAAGTGTTATCTTCAGCAATGTAGGTTGGGTATTGTTACTTATCCTCTTAAACATTCTTGTAGCTTTCTGTCCATGGTTGGTAAAGAAACTCAGCAAGAAATACCAAAGCGAATATCTCTTTGGAAAATACAAGAGCATCCAGTTCTTCAAGAAATTCAAACCTGCATTGGGAATCTGCTGCCTACTTCTGTTTATTATCGGATGTATCACGAGTGCCCACAACAAGGCTGCTACCTTTAAACTTATGTCGGGTAGAACTATTGGAGAGGTAGAGCACACACTTACAGAGAAAGATCATGCAGTATTATACGTTCCTGTCAACCGACTGATATTCAGTGTTTACGCAAATTCTCTTGCTTCAAAGCAGGTTGACCAGCTCATTGCAGCAGCAGGTAAGGTAAAAGTTGACAGCTGTAGCTACAAATCGCCAACTATTGTTCTCATTATTGGAGAGAGCTATGCCAAGAATCATTCTCAGCAGTATGGCTATTTCAAGGAAACAACCCCAAGACAGGTCAAATTGGAGAAATCCCGCTATCTCACCAAATTCGATGATGTCATCAGTTGTTGGAACCTCACCAGTTTTGTATTCAAGAATATGCTTTCTCTACATGTTATTGGCGAGAAAGGTGAATGGTGCGATTATCCTCTCTTCCCTGAGCTTTTCAGAAAGGCAGGTTATCATGTATCTTTCCTCACCAACCAGTTCTTGCCAAAGGCATCAGAAGAGGTATATGATTTTAGCGGTGGTTTCTTCCTGAACAATCCAGAGTTGACAAAAGAACAATTCGATACTCGAAACAAGGAACTCTACCAGTATGATGACGGTCTTCTTCGATGCTACGACGAGATGGTAAAGAATGAGGAGATCAAGATTTCCGATAAGGTATCTTTGGATTCGGGCAAATTGAATGGAACTCCTAATTTGGTTATTTTCCATCTATTGGGACAACATGTTACTTATCGCACCCGCTATCCGAAGAATCAGACTCACTTCTGGGCAAGTCAATACGAAGAGGAACGTCCTGAACTTAGCGATAGACAGAGGAAAGTGCTGAGCCAATATGATAATGCCGTACTCTACAACGATTCTATTGTCAATCAGATTATCAGAAGATTCAGAAAGAAAGACGCCATTGTCGTTTATATGCCAGACCATGGAGAAGAATGCTATGAGGATGACAGAGGTTTTATCTGCAGAAATCACTCTGCAGCAATCGACTGGCCATTGGCACACTATGAGTTTGAAGTACCTTTCTGGATTTACTGTTCTCCAAAATACAAGAAGAGACATCCAGAAATCTACAAACAAGTAAGAGAAGCCTGTCATCGCCGATTTATGACAGATGCTATGCCGCACCTGCTCTTATATCTCGCAGGCATTCATGCCAAGGACTATAAGGAGGAATATAATCTTCTGAGTCCAAAATATAATGAGAAGCGTCCTAGAATTCTGAAGAACACTACAGACTATGACAAGCTTCGAGACAAGGAATTTAAGAAAAAACAAAAGAACAACAAAAAGAAGTAGAAACGAGATATGAATAATAATCAGCTACTTAGCAGAACGGAATGTTCCATATTAAGAGGACTAGCTATCCTCGGCATCTTCCTACATAATTACTGCCACTGGCTTAATCCAATTGTGAAGGAGAATGAATATCAATATATACAGCACAATGTAGATTGGTTTACACAGGTTTTATTGCACCCTGATGCCAACCTACCCATCCACTTACTGTCCTTCTTCGGACACTATGGAGTACCTGTATTTCTCTTTTTGAGTGCCTACGGCCTCGTTATGAAATACGAGAAATCAGAGAAATATACCACTCTTCCTGGAGTACTCTCTGCAGGAAAGGTATATGGCCCTTCCTTCTTCAGTTTTGTCCGTTATCATTTTTTGAAACTGTTCAAGATGATGATCGTCGGATTTGTTGCTTTCACCATGATTGATCAAATCGTGCCAAGTCCACATCATTATGAGGTATTAGATGTCATTGCTCAGTTAGGTCTTTTCAATAATGTATTACCTAATCCTGATGGAATTATCTGGCCTGGTCCCTATTGGTTCTTTGGTTTGATGCTCCAGCTCTATATTGTCTATCGTCTGTTCCTCTATAGAAGAAGTTGGGTCATCACAGTACTATTCATTCTTGGTTGCTGGCTGCTTCAGGCATTCTGCGATCCAGAGGGAGAGACCCTAAATAGAATCAGATACAACTTTATGGGTGGAATGCTTCCATTTGGTATGGGAATTCTCTATGCCCGCTACTGCAAGGATACCTCCAACCAGCTCTATGCCACATTGGCTTTCGTATCCCTTTGCTTGATTTGGGCTTTCAGTTTCAACTATCAACTTTGGTTCTGGGTACCAGCTTTCATCTGTACATTCAGCATTGGTCTCGTAAAGGTTATGAGTGCTTTGGGGAGACATTTGTCACTATTCAATCGTATCAATATCGGTATCAACTGGATTGGAGCCATTAGTGCAGCCTTGTTTGTATGCCATCCGATTACCCGAAAGATATTCATCCCAATAAGTCGTCATGGTGACATTTATACAGGATTACTTCTCTATATCATCGCCAGTCTTTGTCTGGCATGGCTATTCAAGAAATTTATGGATCAGATTCCTAGTCCTAAGCTGAAATGAACTTGAAGATTAAAGACATAGAACTGGCTAATATCAGCCGTTTTCGTGGAGAACAGATGGGTATCGCAATGATATTCATCATTCTCTTCCACATCAGCTTGCCACAAAGCGATGCTTTCTTCGGCTTACGAAGAATGGGCAATGTGGGAGTGGATATGTTCCTCTTCCTAAGTGGTATTGGCCTGTGGTTCTCCTGGGCAAAGAATCCTAGCTACAAGCATTTCTTCAAGAGAAGATATATCCGCATCTATCCAGCTTGGCTCATCATTGCCAGCATCTTCTATATCCAGAGATTTCATGGCGGAGATATCATGGCTTGGATCGACCTGATAGGTGATATCACCATCAACTGGGATTTCTGGTTGCACGACGAGCTCAACTTCTGGTATATACCAGCAACCATGATGCTATATATATTTGCGCCTTTTTATATGGAGCTTATCAAGAAGCATCCTATCTATCGATGGATGCCTGTCGTGATGATTCTATGGTGCAACCTTGTGGAATATGTCACCCCAATCCATCAAGCAGTAGGACATCTGGAAATCTTCTGGAGCCGTGTTCCTATCTTCTTTATTGGTATCAATATGGGAGAAATGGTACGCCAAAAGAAAACACTCGATGGAGCAAGTATCTGGATGATCATCCTTTTATTTGTGATGACCCTTACCTCGAGCATCTTCCTGGAACAGCAGAAGCATGGACAGTTCCCTCTGTATGTGGAACGAATGTTATACATTCCATTGACTATTACTTCTATTTTGATGCTCAATCGAGTATTCAGAAGAACCCCAAAATGGTTCAACAACGCCTTCAAATTTGTGGGTGCATTGAGTTTGGAATGTTATCTGATACACATCCATTTTGTACTCGACTATCTCCCACATAATTGGAGTTACTGGCCAACCTTCTTCGCATGCGTTGCCATCACCCTACCATTGGCATGGATCTTGAGCAAGATTGTGGGAGTTATAGAAAAGGCATTATCCTAAAAGAAATGAACGAGAATAAATTATCAGAATATCAGCAAATGGAAACATCCAACCAAAAACCAGGATTTTTCAAGTCTATCTTGAAATTAATCCGACCAGCACAATGGATCAAGAACTTCTTTGTTTTTGCTCCTGTTATATTTGGTGGAGCTCTCTTCAATATCTCTGCAATGATTGCTGGCCTCATCACTTTCTTTGCTTATAGTTTTGCGGCATCCAGCATCTATTGTTTTAATGATATTCACGATGTCGAGGACGACCGTCGTCATCCAGAGAAATGTCATCGTCCGATTGCAAGCGGAGCTATCAGCGTTGTTCAAGCCTACGGTTTGATGACATTAATGTTCCTACTCTCAATGGGAGCCTCAGCATTGGTCATTTTAGTAAATGATGCTACTTCCACCTATCAGGCTGCAGGAGTGATTCTCTTTTATTGGTTGCTGAACCTGGCATATTGTGCAAAACTAAAGCAGTTTGCCATCATTGATGTATGTATAGTGGCATTTGGCTTTGTACTTCGATTGTTGGCAGGTGGTTTTGCTACAGACATACATCTGAGCAAGTGGATTGTTCTCATGACCTTCCTCATCACCCTCTTTATGAGTTTTGCCAAGCGAAGAGATGATGTACTGAGAATGGAGGAAACAGGAAAGGCTCCTCGCAAGAACACCATCCGATACAATCTCACTTTCATCAATCAGGCAATTACTATTACAGCCTCTGTCACCCTGGTATGCTATATCATGTATACGGTTAGTCCTGAGGTCATAGCACAATTCCATACCGACTATCTTTATCTTACCAGTATCTTTGTACTTGTAGGATTACTTCGCTACATCCAGATATCTGTAGTAGATAAGAAGAGTGGAAATCCAACCAAAGTTATTTTAAAGGATCATTTCACCCAATTGGTAGTACTGGCATGGCTCATCGCCTTTGTAATCATCATCTATGTCTTCTAAACTATATTGTTTTGATTTCGACGGAACGATAACCCACAAGGATACCTTGCTGGAGTTCATCAAATATTCCAAGGGAAAAGGAAAGTTTCTTCAGGCTTTTCTTCTTCATAGTCCATTATTGGTACTAATGAAGTTGCACCTTTATCCTAACTACAAGGCAAAGCAGAAAGTTTTCTCCTATCTGTATAAGGGAGAGACACTCGAAGAATTCAACCAGCAATGTCAAGACTTTGCCCGAAATAACCTGCAACTTATCCGAGAACCTGCCAAGACAAAAATCCGGCAAGCACTTTCCGAAGGAGCACAGGTGATGATTGTAAGTGCCAGCATTGACAACTGGGTGAAGCCTTTCGCCACCATTCTCTCAAAAGACCAAAAGGAAATAAAAGTATTGGGTACCCAAATCGAAGTGGCTGACAATAAACTTACTGGAAGATTTCTCAGTAAGAACTGCTATGGAGCAGAGAAGGTGGCAAGAATAAAAGAACAACTCAACGAATCAAGAGATAATTATGAGATAACAGCCTTTGGCGACAGCCGAGGCGACAAGGAAATGTTGGAATATGCAGATAAAGGATTTTTTAAACCATTTAGACGATAGCAAGAAAGAAAAACTTGGCGAAGTCATCCGATTTGGCATCGTGGGAGTTACAGCCAGCTTATTGCAATATGGCATCTATCTTCTACTACTCCATTGTTTAGGCAAGGATATTTCCATGACCATCGGCTACTTCATCAGCTTTGTCTTCAACTTTTTCGCTAGCACCTATTTCACCTTCCGTACCAAGGCGAATGCCAAACATGGAGCAGGTTTTGCCTTGAGCCATGTCATCAACTATCTGTTACAGATAGCTACACTTAATTTTTTCACTTGGTTAGGTGTAAGCAAGGAACTTGCTCCTATCCCAATGTTCTGCATCTGTGTACCAGTAAATTTCCTTTTAGTTAGATTCTTTTTAAAGCGATAAAATGAAAAATCCATTTAAGATATTCAAGATCAAGAAAGAAGAAAGGTGGATGGCTTTGGTAGCATTTCTTGTTATCACTGCTCTGAATGTACTCTGCATCTGCAAGTATTTCGATAAATTCACACAGATCTCCAACAACTACAAATCGCTGTTTGTACATAATTTCCATATCTCAGGCTTCGACCCTGTCAGCTATACGGTAGTGTCCAATTGGACCACGGGATATAATATCTATCGTCATCCGCTGTTGGCATTCTTTATGTACCTTCCAAATCAGGTAAATCAGGGCTTGATGATTGCAACAGGAATGAACTGGGTGCAGTTTGTTGTGGCAACTATCATTATCTTCTGCTCTTTCTATTCGTTCATTATCATCTATCGAATATTCAGGGAGATTATTGAGTTAAAGCGTTTTGATGCCACTCTTCTGTCGGCATTTTTCTTTAGTTTCGCCTATATACTAGTAGCCTCCATAGTTCCCGACCACTTTATTATGTCGATGTTCATGCTGCTGCTTACCCTCTATGTAGCAGGAAAGAAAATGAAGAAACAACTACTTTTCACTAAATGGCAGACTATCTTGTTCTTCTTCATCACAGCAGGTATCTCGTTGAATAATGGTATCAAGATCTTCCTTGCCAACTTCTTCACCAACGGAAAGAAATTCTGGCGACCAGCCAATCTGCTCTTTGCTATTCTTATTCCTGCCGGTTTGATTTGGGCTGGGGCAAGATGGGAATGGAAAACCTTCGAGTATCCTAATTATCATCATCGACAGGTGTTGAAAGCACAAAAGGATTCTACCCTTCGTGCTAAACTTTATCAAAGTTATATGGATACTGTTACCGCCAAGGACCCTAAGGAAATAAAGGCAGGGTATCAGAAGATTATCAAGAAGAAGGCACGCGACAAGTATATTAGAGACCATAAGAAAGTGTGGGCTAAGCATTCTGGCGAACCTATCAACAAGAGTGAGTTTGGCCAGTGGACAGATATTACTACACCTAGATGGCCGAGCATTGTCGAGAACTTCTTCGGCGAGCCTATCCAACTTCATAAAGAACATCTTCTCGAAGATACTCTTACCAAACGACCGGTTATTGTAGAATACAGTTGGATTGGCAATTACATCGTAGAGGGCATTATTATGCTGCTCTTTATTCTTGGAATTATCTGTGCCTACCGAAGTCGATTCTTCTGGTGTGCCTTCAGTTTCTTTGCCTTTGATGTACTCATCCATATCGTACTTGGATTTGGTATAAACGAAGTGTATATAATGAGTCCTCATTATCTCTTCATTATCCCAATTGCCATTGCATTCCTAATGAGCAAGTTGAGCGAGAAGCCTCTCTTAGCAGCAAGAGTATTGCTTACTGCATTGACTGCATTCTTGTTTGCTTATAACAACACACTCTTGATAGAATACTTGTTAAGATAAAGATGACAAATCCATTCAAGATATTTAAAATCAAGAAAGAGGAACGTTGGCTGGCTTTAGCGATGCTCCTCATCTTTGCTGTTTTTAATGGATTAATGATAGCCAGCCATTATGCCATCTATACAAAAGGGGTGTATGGAGGATTTTACAGCATCTTCTATAAGCATTTCTGCATGTCGGGCTATGACTGTTGGGCATGGCTGACGATATCGCATCTCGACATCCATTTCACCACTATCCGACATCCTCTTTATCTCACTTTCTTATATCCGATGTATCTGCTCAATCATTGGCTGTTGCAGACTTTCGGGTATAATTGTACGGTATTCTTTATGGCAGGAGTGCTGATATTATCAGCTCTCTATAGTGCCATCTTTATGTATAGAATTCTAAGGGAAGTTCTCGAGCTCAAGCAAATCGACGCAACACTGCTCACCTTCTTCCTGTTCTCCTTCGGACATGTTCTAGTTCCTGCTATGACCCCCGATCATTTCATCATCAGTATGATGCTGTTGACGATGACACTTTATATTGCGGGGGTAAAGATAAAGAAACATATCCAGTTGAAGCCTTATCAAACCATGTTGTTGCTATTCTTCACTGCAGGAATGAGTGCCTCTAATGGTGTGAAAACCATCTTGTCTAGTCTGTTTGCAAATGGCCGGAAGTTCTTCACCCTTCGCAACTTGCTATTGGGCATCATTTTTCCATTAGTAACGCTCATCGGCATCCAGCAATGTCAATATCAATACATCGAAGGTCCTCAGAAGGAAATTGCACTTAAAGTGAAGAAGCGTCAGCAGGAAACAAAGGATTCTAAGCAACTAAAACAGCAGAAGGCGCATCAGCAGATGATCGATTCTAAGGTAAAACCTGCCGGAAACGGCTTCATCACCCGTGTGATGGATGTTGAGACGCCAAGAATTCCTTCCATCATCGAGAATTTCCTGGGTGAGTCTATTCAAATCCATCAGGAATACCCCCTGGAGGATGTACTTCAAAAACGACCTGTATTTGTATCCTATTCATGGATGCTCAATTATATCATTGAGTTTCTCATTGTTGCACTCTTTGCTGCAGGTATTTGGAGAGGAAGAAAAGAGAAGTTTCTTTGGATGCTGCTCTCCTGGTGGAGTTTCGATCTGTTTCTGCATCTAGTACTAGGATTCGGACTTAACGAGGTGTATATCATGACAGCGGGTTGGGCATTCATTATTCCAATCGCTATCGGCTATCTCTTTCGCAGAGCCGATGGCAAGCAATCGCTTGCATTTAGAGCAATAATAAGTTGCATCACCCTCTTCCTGTGGGTTTACAATAGCAATCTGATTATCCATCATCTATTCGGTTAATATGGCAGAAAAGAAAGTTTCCATCGTAATGTGCACCTATAATGGAGAAAAGTATGTAAAGCAACAGCTTGATTCTATTCTCCAGCAGACTTATCCTCTCTATGAGATCATCATCCAGGATGATAACTCGAAGGATGGTACCTGGCAGATTCTGCAAGACTATGCATCGCGCTATAGTCTCATTCAGATCTATCAGAATCAGCCTGCTCTAGGGGTGAATGGCAACTTCTTCTCGGCGATGCATAAGGCTACCGGCGATTATATTGCCTTGAGTGATCAGGATGATATCTGGCATTCCGATAAGATAGAAAATCAGATGAAGAACATTGGCGATAAATTACTATGCAGCGGACATACCCGTCCTTTCTCGGAGGATGGCTCCTTTGCCCACTATGATGCCCGTCGCCCGAATATCCACCTTATGCGGCTTATCTTCAGCGGACTTCCTGGACATACCATGCTTTTCAAAAGAGAACTCATTGAGAAAATTATGCCGAAGGAAAACGAACTCTATCAGGTTTCCTTCTACGATGTAGCCTTGGAATTAGCCGCAGGAGCCTATGAGAGCATTGCCTATTGCGACGAGGTGCTGGTAGATTTCAGAAGACATTCCGATGCAACTACCTATTCAGATTATAGTCGTAATCTGCCTTCTTTGGGCAATGCCTTCTACATTTTAAAATGGTCGATCGCCAACTACAAGAAGGTACGTCCAAAGGCTAGAAAATTCTGGCATGCACGTTTGGCTTTCCTAAATGCCCTGCCTAAGGGAGCTAAGTGCCACACTCAAACCCAGCAAATGCTGCATTTAGAATTACAAGATGGCTTATTGGCGTTCGTACGCTTACAATTGTTGTTCATCAAACATCATAAGCATCTCTTCCAAACGGAAGGGGGAGGCATCGTAAAAATTATAAGAGCTGCTCTCTATCCTTTGATGCAATACTATACCTATCGATAATGCCGATGGACAGAAGAAAGTTGTTATCGCTTCTTACGAACAAACTTGATGCATTCCTCCAACATTCTCACTTTTAATACTTTCATTATCAGAAAGTAAAGAATAGCGGCAAGCAACATTCTTGTTATCAGCAAGATTATCAGATTAGAAATCGAACTGGTGAGGTAGTAGCTGGCCAACATCACTCCCGCAGAGATTAAAGCAAAAGGCAGGATGTCTTTCAAGGCATCCCAAAGGCAAAGTCCAATCATCTTATGGGCAAAATACTGCCATACCAGCAACCATACGATTACGGAAAGAGTATAGATGCTGATCATAAAGACAATACCATAAGAATAAGTGGTTAGCACCAAAGCCAACTGGAGAAGGATAAGTCCTATGGTACACCACATGTAGATATCCGATCTTCCTTGACTGATTATCAAGTTCTGATAGAGGGTATAGAAAGGCAGGAAAGCACCTCCGATACAGAGGATTCTCAACAGAGGTATACTATCTATCCATTTATCGGATATCGCCAGAATAATGAACTCATTAGAAACCATCGCCAAACCAAACATCGCCGGGAAAGCCAGAAAAGCGGTAAAGCGAAGCATCTTGCGAAATACATTCAATTGCCGGTTCTCATCTTCCTTAATTTCCACCAATACAGGTTGGGCTACCTGGGCTACCGTTCCTGATACAAAGGAACTCGCCATGGTGTCCCACTTGAAAGCCTGTGTGAAGTTTCCTACCGTTTTGGCTGTGAACAATCGACCAAAGATAAAGGTCAGCAAGTTCTGACTCAATTGGTTGACAATCGTTGTGATCAGAATTTTATAACTGAAGCTGAACATCTTTCGGATTGGTCCAAAGTCGATATGCAAGCTAGGTCGCCACTTTATTATAAAGAAACGGCCCACACTGGTAAGGGCGATATAGGAAAGTTGCTGCCAAGCCAGACTCCAATAGGCCATTCCCTTGAAGGCCAATATCACTCCAATCGTTCCTGAGATTATCAGCGAGGAAACTCTCAAAACCGTAGTTTCCTTCACCATCAGATTCTTAAAGAGATATGCAGCAGGTGCTGTTCCAAAGGCTGCAAAAAACAAAGTGAGGAAGATGAAGCGAGACAATTCCACCAATTCCGGCTGACCGAAAAAATCGGCTATCAGCGGAGCGCAGAAGAAGAGTATGGTATAAAGGAGTACACTCATCAGCGTACTGAACCAGAAAACGGCATTATAGTCGTTATCGGTGGGTTTCTCGATATTCGCAAGGGCGGTAGAGAAACCACTTTCCTGCAAGGCACTGGCGATAGCCGTAAATACAGCCAACATACCCACCAGTCCATAATCGGCTGGCGAGAGCAACCGGGCAAGGAAAATGCCGATTACAATGTTGAGAATCTGCATTGTACCGTTGTTCAATGCTCCCCAGAATAAGCCTTTTGCTGTTTTCTCCTTCAGACTTCCCATTTATTTTTTTATTAAATTCTCGAGTGTGGTCTTACCTATCTCCAAAAGTGCCTGCAGATAGTTGGTATGGCAAAGATAGCATGGGGTATAGATCACCTTTACTTGATGATGGTATTTTCGCACCATTCTCCACATCGTCTTCAGAAACTTACTATCGGTATAGAGACCACTATCCCCACTCATCTTGTGGAAGATAGAGACATCCGAAACAATCACCTTGGTGTTTCTGTAGAGCGATGCAGCATAGCAGAAATCTACCGCATATAGATGCCAATGATAGCAGGTAGCCTCATCAAACTTTATTTTTGTGTAAAGTTCTTTGGTCATCGCAAAGCAACATTCATCCACTGAACAAACCTCCATCGGCTTTTCAATTCTTGTTCGGGTGATATACTCCTTATTGGCAAAATAGCGAAGATTCGAGGGTACCTTGTTGTGCTCATCCTTTCCTGCCACACCAATAATCTGGTTACTATCTCTTAAAAGGGTTTTCACCACAAAATCGTGAAAATCAGTGTTTTCGAAAGCAATATCATTATGACAGAAGATGAGTATATCGCCCAACACCTGCTTATTCTCCTCCAACTCATGGTTATAGGCAGCAGCCGCACTTGGATATTTTTTCTGATTGGTATCAATAATCAGCCAGTTGACATTCTCGCCATAAGCGCTCTTCACCAACTGCAACGAAGGCAGAAGCATCGACTGAAGTTGTTGCGGATTATTACTGCAACAAATATAAGTTACCTTCACATTTTTAGCTTCTTCCATCATTTCTGTTATCGATTTTAACTGCAAAAATAACACTTATTGTTTGAAGTTCAAAAGAAAATTGGTAATTTTGCAGTTATAACTGAATTCGAAATGACAAAAGTATATAATACGGGCGAAACCGATGAGGAACTTCGCCAGGAATACAATCCCGAAGGTTCTAATCTCCGCAAGGCGCAATTACGATTGCTCGACATGGCTATCTATCTGCAGGAAACTGCCAGGAAGATAGGTGTTCCTTGTCGATTGGATGGCGGAAATGTGCTGGGAGCTGTGCGCCATAGTGGTTTTATTCCATGGGATGATGATATTGATGTCGTTGTCGAATATAAGGATTACAAGAAGCTGGCCCGCTATCTGAAGGATCATCCGCATCCCGACTATGTTTTCCAGGATGAGGAAACCGATCCTGACAGTTTGCTGCCGTGGGGTAGACTTCGCGATTTAAAGACGGAATATGTGAGTTCTGCAGATCCTAATTCGCGTGAGGGAAAGGCCTATCAGCTTCAGAAATTCAAGGGATTGCAGCTCGACATTTTCCCTTACGAGGGCTATATGATTCCTTGGCTACAGCATTTTGCCGCCAAACTTTCGTGTGTGGTTTATTTCGACCTGGCAGGAAAGCACAAGGGCTTGGCTAAATTCCTTTTCAAGACTTTGGATAAGGTGGTATTCCCTATCTTCCGAGGTTTCGGACATCTCTTTGGCGACAAGAACAACTATATGCACACTTATGGCGCCTGGTTCTATTTCAAGTTTCCTAAGGATGTGCTGGTACCTCATAAGGATATCCAGTTTGAGGGCTATACTTTCGAGGGACCAGCCAATGTGGATGCCATGCTGAAATCGATTTATAAGGATTATACAACTCTTCCTCCAAAGGAAAAACGGGCGGTTCATAGCTCTGAAATCCGTTTTCTAGAGTAATAACTTTACTATACTCACCGCCCACTTGTGGGAAAGATTGGGAGAGGGTATGCCACAAGATTAAGCTGTAAAGCTATTATTATAAATAGCATATAAAACTTAATTGTGGTATACCCTCTCTTTGATCTCCCCCATAAATGGGGGAGAAATATCGGATATTATACTTTTATACTCTCCCTATTAACTCATAAAATTCCTTTGGTGAACAATGCAAAAATCCCCTATTAACTCATAAAAATGCTTTGGTTAACAATGCAAATCTCCCCCATTAACTCATAAAATTCCTTTGGTGAACAATGCAAAATCCCCTATTAACTCATTTAATTGCTTTGGTTAACAATGCAAAATCCCCTATTAACTCATAAAATTGCTTTGATGAACAGTGCAAAAATCCCCTATTAACTCATAATATTGCTTTGATGAACAATGCAAAACTCCCCTATTAACTCATAAAATTGCTTTGGTAAACAATGCAAAACTCCCCTATTAACTCATAAAATTGCTTTGATGAACAATGTGAAACGGCCGTTTGACATTATATGAAACGATCGTTTGACATTATGTGAAACGACCGTTTCACATTGTAGAAATCAATGAAATCTGAGGTTAAAACAGTTCTATCCCATTAATAATCAAGACTAAACAGTGTGATATAACCAAAATAATTCATAGGAAAACTTTAGCATACTACTTCTCTCCTACTTGTAGAGGAGATTGAAAGAAGGTATGTCACGAGCAAGATTTAAATGCATTTCTATCCACGAACTTCCTTCATCTCAAGGATAGTAGCAGTAAGTTTCTCTTCCATAGTTCCAGCAATACTCCATCCCAAAGCCTCAAGCTTAGAAGTATCAAAGGTGGCTTTCGTGATGATTTTATTGCTATCCGGCTCATCAGGAAGTTGCATTTCCACCTTCTGATGTCCAATTCTTGCGGTCATTTCCGCCAAATCACGGATAGAGATATTCGAATGACGATCGGCAATGTTATAGGCTTCGCCCTTTTCGCCCTTCAAAAGAATGTAGAGCATGGCCAAGGCACTATCCACCACAAAGCACCAGGAACGGAACTGTTCGCCCTTACTCTTCATGATAATATCCTCGCCTTTGAGCACATTGCGGATGAACTGGGCATAGACACGGTTGTCTGATTCTGTGAAATAAGGTCCATAAGTATGCGATGGACGGGCAATAACTGCATCCATTCCATATTCCTCCACATAGGCGGCGCATAGGGTTTCGGCAGCCCGCTTCGAGGATGGATAGCACGAACGGGGATTGGTTGGATTCACGTAGCCGCTATAGTCTTCGGTAAAGATGCGGCCATCTCCCTCGCCATATACCTCGCCGGTTGATACATAGAGCAGACGCTTCAGCTGATGCTGCATGCCGTATTTCAGCAGATGATCTACTCCATAGATATTGGCAGCAATCACTTCGACCGGATTCTGTTTGAAGAAATTCGGACTTGCATTGCTTGCAGAGTGGATGATGTAGTCGAAATCGACGGTACTTTGCAAAGGCAAGGTAACATCGTATTTCACGAAATGGAAGTTCTCGGCAGTGGCATAGGCAGCAAAGCGCTTCTCGGCTCTTGCCTCATTTCTGCCGGCTGCATATACCTGCAGACCGGCGATATGCTTTTCCATCAACATTTCCACTAGACAGGAGCCTATCAAACCGGTGGCTCCTGTAATGAGAATGCTTGTATTCTCGAGCTTCTCCCAAGGCAAATTGCTTTGGCAAGCGCTCTTTATATAATGTGAGTAGGTCTTTACTTCAGCCATTTTTCTTTCTGAACATGAAGGAGACACTTTACAATCTCAAGGTCCTCAACCGTAGTAATCTTGACATTCTTCTCGGAACCTGGCACAATGTGCATCTCACGATTGCCGAGTTCTGCCATCAGGGTGCAGGAAGCAACCGAGTTGGTGATACCCTTCTCTTGTGCCTCCTCATGTGCCTTGATGAGATTCTTCAAGCGGAAAGTCTGAGGAGTCTGTGTGCGGATGAGCGTATCTCTTGGAATACTGCTGTTGGATTTAAATCCATCCTCGCTCACCAATATCGCCTCACGACACTGAATACCAGTGATGGCATAGCCATATTTCTCGCAGATGGCGATGTTAGAGGAGATGATATCCTGCGAAAGCAGTGGTCGGACAGCATCGTGGATAAGCACCAAGTCGTCATCCTTGATGCCCTTTTCCTTCAATCCATAGATACCATTATGAATGGAGCCCTGACCGTTCTCACCACCAGGGAATATCCACTTCAACTTGGTGATATTGAACTGATTGGCATACGATTGCAATACCGTTTCCCATCCTTCCAGACAAACCACGGCAATGCCATCGATATTTGGATGCTGCTGAAAGGCCATCATCGTGTGGATGATGACCGGACAGTTATCGATGTGCATAAACTGCTTTGGAATATCCTGTCCCATTCGGTTGCCAGAACCTCCAGCTATAATTAAAGCGTAATTCATAATTCGAAGTTTTTACAAATGCAAAGTTAATAAAAAATCGCTTACAGCGGATGGCTATCCACTAATAATTGTCTTTTATGCGATGGTTATCCACCAATTAATTGCTGATAAGCCGCCAGGGTTTTTCCTCCCTTGCGGAGTATCTCGCCCTGTTTCCTTGCATTGTCGATCATTTCAGAGAAGTCTTCATCAGAGATATTCGAGAGTCGCTCATCGAGTTCCTCAATAGAGGAAATAGTGATGCCCAACTTCTCGCGCTCTACAAATTCAGCCTCAGCAGATTCCTTCCATACAATAACCGGTAAGCCGGCAGCCAGATAGAGCGAAAGCTTGTGAGGAGAGTTCCATTTCAGATAGGTTCCAGTATCGCCCGTACAGGTGTGGATGCTTTCGCCATCCCATACTAATCCCCATCCTCCACCAATGCTGGCAGTATGGTCGGGCTGGAAGATGCCTTTATATTCCTTGTCCTGCTCATCAATCTGCAGGTCGCCCTTATTTCCGAAGAGGGAGAACTTCACCTTACTGAAGGTGTGCTGAAGCAGAGGGGCCACGAATTTCGACTTGGCGAGATTGCCGGCGTAGATAACGGTATGCTTATTAGACAGCACTTCCTGCTTTTCGATGAAGTCATCCTCCGAGAAGTAATCGAATACCTGCAGCAAACTCATTGGGGTGCGGATACCATTCTCGTGCAATAGTTTTTCCATCGCAGGGGTATGGATGATGAGTCCATCAGCCGCATTGAGGAAGGCGATATCCTTCTCGCGCTCCACCCCAAATCGGGCGAAGTTGACATCGTGCACCACAAAGTAGAGCTTGTTCTGATAGCGACGGATGAGTTTCAGCACCAGCGGGAAAGATTTCCGCATCGAGACGGGATACTGAATAAAGAACTCATTGCCCTTGCCCGACTTGCGGAGGAAGGAGAGATAAGCCATCACCACTCTTAAATTGGCAAGAAAAGGAACCTTGGAAAGCTGACAGACAATATTTACTGGAGTTGCCCCGATTTCCTCGAAAATGCGGTTGATATCCTGACGCGCCTTTCCGAAGGCACTGATGCCATATCGGCCATTTCTGAGCACCTGATTGATGATATACTTCATACGATTTCTGATATTTATGCGACAAAGGTACTCAAAGCAAGGGGAAAATCCAAATTAATTTGTAATTTTGCACCCGCAATTAGTAATTCAATGAACAATATTTTTAAAATCCATAAGGAAGAAATCGGATTGACCTTGGGCGGACTACTGGTTTTCATCACTTTCAACGCCCTTCTCATCTATCATCATTTCAATCGTTTCACCCAATATGCGCGAGGTGGTTTCTGGTCGATTTTCAATAATCAGCTGCATCTCTCGGGCTACGATCCTTATCCGTATATGAGCATTTCGAAGTGGGATGTATATTATGATATGTATCGCCATCCTATCTTCTCACTTTTGTTCTATCCATTGTCATTGCTCAATGGGGGACTGATGACGCTCACGCATCGCAATTGCGCGATGTTCATCATGGCGTTCTTCACCATTCTCGCCTCGGTCTATGGATTGCTCTTTGCCTATCGCATCTTCCGCAGGTTGCTGGATATGGGAAAGTTCGATAGTCATCTATTGGCAATACTTCTCTATTCGTTTGCGGCGGTATTCACTTCGGCGATGTCGCCCGACCATTTCATTTTCTCTATGTTCCTTTTGCTGATGACGCTGCTCATCTGCGGTACTCACTTTAAGGAGCACACCCAACCGAAATGGTACACGATGGCGATTCTCTATTTTGTTACTGCCGGAATTACGCTGAGCAATGGCATCAAGACATTGATCTCCACTTGGTTCAGCTATGGAAAAGCTACTTTCCGCTTGAAGCACGTTCTGCTCATTCTGCTGTTTCCTACCCTTCTGATGGTGGGTTTGAGCTATTGGCAGGAACAGGCTTTCTTCATCCCTCGCCACGAGAAGGGTGCCAGGATTGCCGAACAGAAAGCGGCTAAGGATTCTACTTTTGTCTTGAAGGGGAAGGAGATTGCTGCCAAGATGGAGAAAATTCAAGGCAAGCCTATCGAGGATTCCAAGTTCCTGAAATGGTCGGATTTGACAACTTCAAGAACGGATGCCCTGGTGGAGAATCTCTTTGGCGAGTCGATTATCCTGCATCAGGATAATCTGCTGGGCGATATCTTCCTGGGAAGACCGATTGTGGTGCGCTATAAATGGACGATTAATTATGTCATCGAGGGCATTATCGTGTTGCTTTTCCTTGGTGGAATCTTTGTTTCCTTCCGCAAAAAGCTGATGCTGATGCTGCTCTCGTGGTTTGGCTACGACTTGCTTTTGCATTTCGGCTTGGGCTTTGGCCTCAACGAAGTGTATATCATGGGTTGCCACTGGCTGTTCATCATTCCTGTGGCCATCGGTTATCTCATGCTTCGATTGCCTTCCCGCTATCAGTTGGCACTTCGTGGCCTGCTCTCCTCCATTGCACTCTATCTGCTCATCTACAATGGTTATCTGGTAGCCAGCTATCTACTTTAGTTCTTCAGATTCACGCCAGTATAGGTCATCTTTACCGGAAGGATATTGCCTTCCTTGTCGAAAAGCAGTTCGTCGATACACACCACACGGTTGTTGCCATCGTCGGTTCCTAAAGGATGACGATGGTAAACGATGAAGTAGCGGTTTCTTATCTTGATGACCGAATGATGACCGGCACCTGTTCCGATGGCATCATCGCTCGAAAGAATAACACCCTTTTTCTTGAAAGGACCAAGGGGGGAATTGCTAATGGCATAGGCCACCCGGTAATCGGCTTTTCGCCATTGTCCCTCCGACCACATGAAGTAGTATTTTCCATCCTTCTTCATCATGAACGGACCTTCGGTATAACCACTCGGAGTTATTTCCTTAAAATACTCACCATCCTCGAAAGGCACAATCGACTTGAAATCTCTCGCAAGTTTCACCACATTGCAATGTCCCCATCCGCCATAGTACATATAATAGGTACTGTCGTTCAGCTGGAATACCTGCTGGTCGATAGGTTGCGCCCTGTTGATGATAGTTTGAATGAGCGGCCGCCCGAGATAGTCGGCATAAGGCCCTTCCGGCTTATCCGCCACTCCAATGCCGATACCTCCCTCGCCGAAATGCTTCATATCATTGGCGGCAAAGAAGAAATAATACTTGCCCTCTTTCTCAATGACGGAAGGTGCCCACAAGGCACGGTGCGCCCATCTGAAGCTGTCGGCCACAAGCACATTCTCGTGCTTTGTCCAGTTCTGCAGATCCTTCGAGGAGAAGGCATCAAACCATAGCTGGTCGTCGAAGTCGATACTGGTAGTTGGGAAAATCCAATAGGTGTTATTGAATATAGCAGCCTCCGGGTCGGCATACTGACCAGGGAATACAGGGTTTCCACCTCTTGCCATTGCCTTCTTGGAATCCAGGTCCAGTTTCAGAATGCTGCATTTCGAGCCATTGGTGGCAAGATAGAAATGATTGTCATACCAGAAGATGTTCTCCATCTCATAGTTCATACCCGAGGCGGCAAGGTCGTAGATTTTCTCCACCTTCCGGCTCTTCAAATTGATGACGCGCAATATCGGCAGATGCTTGTCGCCATAGACCTGATAGATGCGCTCATTGCGGATCACTCCTCCCTGACTGGCACTGGCTGCCGGTATCGAGAAGGAATCGCGCAAGGCCGTCATGGCAGGCTTGCACTCCTTGTAGCTCAAGTCGGGCAGGTCGAAGGCGAGCACTTTCATCTGCTGCTGCTCATTGCTGAAGGAATTGGTGGCATAGCCCATCACATACATCGTCTTCTTGTCGATGAAGCAGTTGGGATAATATAGCTCCACATCCTTACAATCGGGGAAGTTGATGGTCTGCACTAAGGTTGCCTTGAACTTAAAGTCGGATTCCTTCTGAATGCGGTAAACCAGACAAGAGCGCATCTCTCTGCTCTCCTGTGAGATATAGAGCAGCGGGAACTCATCAAACTTACTATATCTCAGACTACCGAAGTTGGCATTGTTGCAATGATAGCTGGCGCCACACTCATTCATTTTCATTTCTGCTACAAAGCGTTTGGAGCGCAAATCATACACCCCAATCTGCTGGTTGTGATCATAGCATTGGAAATAATAGTTGCCATAGCAGGCACTTCCCTGCGCCATTGTTCCCATTCGGTTGAAGCTCATAAAGGAAGAAATGCCCACCGGATGCTTCTGCAGTTGCCCCTCCTGGGCAAAAACAGAAAGACAACAAAAAGAGAATATGATCAAGAAAAGTTGCTTCATTTTCACTGCTGATATTTTTCAACAAAGATACAAAGAAACGAAGACTATTCAAAATAAACGGAAGGATTTTATGCGAAAATCCTTGTCCAATAACAGAAAACACTATATATTTGCAAGCAATTATAAAGCATCGTTTAATCATTATCCGATTATGAAGACATATAATATTTTCAGATATACTCTGCTTGCAATAGCAATAGTGCTTTGCGGGAGTTTGAATGCAGCGGAATTAGCCAACTATCAGCTTGACAAAGACAAGCAGCCCAAACCGGAAAAGATGGTGGCTAATGCCAAGAACGAGATCGTGGGCTATTACATTGGCGAAAACAAGGATCAATATCATATCAGTGTACAAGATGAGGGTTGGATTCCCAAGAAAGGACATCATGTGGTCACTATATCAGCCAAGGATGGCAAGGGAGTTATCACAGCAGCCTTTTCGGTTGTGAATGTTAGGGCTACCTCCTCCACCAACGGTAAAATCATTGGCAAAATCACAAATCTACCAGGTGAACTTCCCGAAACTTATTCATGTTTGGGTTATAGCGATGGATGGTATAAAATCCAATACAATAACCAAGTTGGATGGGTGCGCTATGATGTTGCTAAATGGTGGGCATTGAATACTTTCTAAACATAGTGCGAGATACCATAGCTAAATAGGCCATTTAGGGGTGCTAAACAGCATACTTAGCACCATTATCTCAATGCTTTTCAAAAAGAAAACAAAAAAATATTTTTTCAACTTTTCTACTCTAACCACTTGACAGATAGTGAAATCGGCTGAAAGCAATTATTTCGTTTTAATTTATCAACTGTTTTTTGAGAAGACAAAAAGACATAAAAAACATGGTCTTTACAATTTTTATCTCTATCCTTCTATATAACATAACGTGAGTTCGATGAATTTAAAATACAGTTAGCCGCAATAGCACTCAGCATGTTCCGCAAATGTTAAAAAAGCCAACTCAATGGTTTAGCTGGTCTAAACCGACGGTTTACGACCTCTAAACCGTACATTTACGTTGGCTATTTCAACCGTATTCGCTAAT
>CAJOPE010000008.1 GCA_905236815.1 uncultured Prevotella sp.
ATGGAGAAAAAGGAAACGCCCCAGAGAAATCTGAGGCGTTTTTTCGTTGTGGGGAGGGAACCCGAAAAAGTAACATTTCGTTTTGCGAAGCGGAACGCGTCGTTTAATTTTTCAGGAACATTTCGTTTTGCGGATTATACAGCTCAACATGGTAAAAACCATCACGATAATATAATAAAGGATATTTCGATGTTCGCTTGAGTTCTGCACTGTATCTAGGCTATATTCACGCTTCTTTCGGCGTTTCCTCGCCTGAAGATAGGAGTTCAGCATTACCATGAACAAGGAGATATACACTATTAGAATAATGAGCAGCCATACTATTCTACCCAGAAAGATCACCTTCCCTATAGGGTTATCGGGCATTCGAGCATCTTCGATTTGGTAGAGCGGTTGGTACTTGTGGGTGATGCGGGTATATATATTGAAAAAGATTAACACTATCGGATATTGAAGCAAAAAAAGCCAGGTGAATACATTGCGATAGCTCTGTTTGCCGAAATAGGCAGAAGTAAGCAAGCTAAAGGTGACAAAGGCGCAATAGTGCAAGCAGATGGTGAGCGTGGGCAGCATCTCCATTCTTTCACAATTCACATTTATCAGTTCAGAAAGAGAGGCGATAAAAAATACGGAAAAAAAGCACAAGAATCCCTTTCGACGAAACTGAAGATTAGGTTCCTTGATATTTCTACCATAGGCATATTCAAAGCCAATAATTGCAGCCAATACTGCTAACAGTAGAGTGTTAAATATATAGTAAAACATTTGCATCATTGTGCAAATTTAGTAAAAATATCGATAACACACAAACATTATATCGACATATCTTCGTTTTTTGAGGGAATTTCAAAATTATTCAGTACCTTTGCAAAAAATGAAATAAATAATAAATGAAAGACGTATATATTAATCACACGAGTGGATATTACATTATTTTTATCGCAGCAAGTGCACTCTTGTATTTATGCAGTTTAATACCCGACATAAATATAGAGCAATTGATAACCACACTAATTGCAGCAAGCACTTGTTTGTTTTCGGCTATTTATAACTACTATGTTGAGCACATTAAAGATGGAGCTCATATTGTGCTATATAAGGATCGAATAGAAGCATATACATTTATCACCAACAAATCAATTTTCTACTACAACGACATAGAGCAGGTTTCAATAGAACAATTTTCTTTCTACATCAAAAATGCTTTCTTAACTATCAAACTTAAAGAAAACGCAAATTTCAACGAAGGGTTATTAGCAAAAATAATTAATGGAAGCAACAAAATATTGATAGGAGGATATTCTGTCTCACTATCGTTTTTAGATTATGATTCGGAATATATTTTGGATGAATTAAACAAAAGAATTGAAAATGGAAATTCGTAGGAAGAAGGCAACAAAAAGTGCCTTCCACCTTTACCTATCAAGAGGGTAATAATGAGTACGCATTTGTAATAAAGGATTATTCATACTTATGGCATTCCCTCCATTTGATCTACAAAAATTATTTCATCTTTTCAAATACTTCATACAATTCCTTATACCATTTGCCAATCTCGGCATTTAATTTAGTCTCATCCTTGGCAACATAGAACTTGGCCAATGGCTCTAAATTTTCGTTGACACCAGTCTTCTCTCGGTTCTCCACATAAAAACGAACAGCCTCACGAATCGCTTTTTTGTAATGACTTTCTGTAAGGTCAAGATTTCCAGACTCAAATTGCTGAAGAATGGTAGAAGCCTCGTAGGCAACATAGGAGAACACACCTGACCCGCTTTGATAGATATCGTGCTCTTTCTGTCCTAAATAAACACGAGCATCCTTTGATTGCTCATTCCAGTACTCAATAAACAAGGCTGCCTCCATCATTCGTGGTGCAGTGAGTTTATGACTCAGATAGTATTTACAGCAATATAGCGCCTTGTCATTAGCAAGGTGAGAAGACTCAGGAGAATCAAATTGAACAGGTTCTGGAATATTAAAATCAGCAGGTTGCTGTACTCTCTTTAGGGCGATTGCTGCAGCCTTTCCCTTCTCTCCCGCTTTTTCGTAATAAGCCTGAAGATAAGCCAATTCCTCCATGTAGTTGGAAGTATCATCACCATACAGATCACGATATATATTGAGAGAACGAAGTTCATAACCTATCGCCTCTTTCAGTTTGTTACCCGCAGCAAAACATTCGGCGGCATGAGAAAGTATGCCCATAATATTCTTATCGTTCTTCTGGATTTTTTCGTAGATTTTGAGCGCTTTTCTCGCATTGATCATAGCAGAATCATATTCATGAAGATCATACTGGCAAAGACTAAGATTATGGAGAATTACGCCAAAAGTAGCATCTTTGTCAGAATGATACTTTCCCCACAATACCATCGCTTTGTAGGCATCTTTCTTTCCATCAGCAGGTTTCATAATCTTCATAAGACACATACTGCGATGAATGTATTTGGATATTAATACCGAATCACTCTCGGGCCGAGATTTTGATAACAATTCGATTTCACGCGTGCGAATCTGACAACTCTTTTCATAATCGCCCTGATTCATTAACGTAAAGGCCAGACTATCCATTCGCTGCTCATCTACCTGCTGTGCAGAAACTCTAGTGGTAAACATTAGCATCAGCAATAAAGCTGATAAAAAATAAGAATGTTTCATATTTTAAATTATTCGATTAACATCGCAAAGATATAATCTTTTCAATTACTTACCAAGAATTTTATGGAAAATATAGTAACTGTTCTTATATTTTTTAAGAAATAAGCTATTTTTTTTGTATCTTTGCATCCGTTAGTATGGAAATGAAGTTTGAAGATATAGAAGTCTGTGAGCCAGAATTTGAATATACAGAGGAATGGCTGAGAAAAAACACCAGACTTGCAGGATGGCTAGGATTGTTCCAGTTTTCACTGATTACGGGAGGAATCTACAGCATCTTTACTGCTATTTACTCCTTTTTCACCTATGGTCTTGACAATGCCTTCATCAGCCTGCTCAACAGTCTTGGTTTGGGAGGTATGGCATTTTATACCGTTTTTCTCTTCCTTCATCGCAAGCCGAGTGCCTTGTTCTTCGCAAAAGGCTATCTACTCATTATTTTCCTTTGGAATTTGCTTACCATACTCTTCGACGACTATGACAGCGGCAGTTTCGGTAGTTGGTTTTTGATTGCACGAATTACAATCTTCTGCGTTTTATGGTTTCTCTATCTCACCTATTCAAAACGAGTAAAGCGTGCCATTCCTAAGGTTTACCGCAAGGTAAAGCTATCCGATTTCTGTATCATGGCAGCCTTCACGTTTATCCCAATGCTCACGGTTGTGCTTGCCATCCTCAATTTTTGCTAAGATTTTTTAGGACATTCCTATTCATTTGCCGTTTGCTGCGCAATATCCGTGTGTATTCATTCCAATAGAATAGAAATATTATTCTTCCAAGAAACGTTAAATTATAGCCAAATAGGTTGCAAGTAAACGATATTATTTTTATCTTCGCCACATCTAAGAACAATTCGCAGTTTCCTAACTTAAAATTATAACATAAACTACCAAAATGAAAAAATCTAAGTACATTCGACCTTCTATTCTGGTCGTAAAAATTGAAGCAACATCATGTATGACTGCCAGTGATGATTCATTTACCTTTAAAGAATCTCATCCATCCGATGAATTTGAGTACAGCTACGAGGATCAGACTATTGTGCAGGAAAAAGTGTGAAGAGACTAATCCAACAAGAAACTGTTTATAAAAAATCCCGCAGGTCTAAAACCTACGGGATTCATTTTTAATCATCCCAAACACTCTTGGTTTCGGGATAGGAGAAATCATTCTGTTTGGCTCCTGCTTCTGTATTTCTATCTATTGCAGCATCTCTAGTAAAAGATGTCTGAAGCATAGCGTCAATTTCCTCGATTTCTACATATTTAGTTTTTGGCTTGATATATTTTTTCATAATGTATAACCACCCTCTACCCTCCTCAACCGAGAGGAGAGTAGTACAATTTTAAAGTGGGATTTGTTTTAATTTAAATTATAAGAACACACACACTTGATTATCGCACAATAATCTTCTTACCGTTCTTGATTACGATACCCTTGTAATTGCTGCTAACCTTCTGACCATTCATATTATAGATAACTGCAGCATCAGTTTCATTTCTCAATGACAAGTTATCAATGCTGGTTGCAAATCCATCAATAGTAAATACCTTTGCCTGAGTGCTTGCATTTACATCAGAGAACTTGAAATAGGCTCTGGTTACACCAAGAGTAGAAGCACCTGCACTGCGAGTAAACTTACCATTGTCGGCTGCAATGAAGAAGCAATCGTTGCCTAATGAAATCTGATTAGCGTAGCTACCGATGAAAGAAGCAGTCTTGCTACCAGTAGTTGTTGCAGTGAGGTTATTAGTAGGAGTCTTCAACTCTACAACATCGAAAGATACTGAAGTGAGATCCTTAGCAGGCTTTACGATTACAGGAACATTAGCAGTGAGCTGGCTCACACTCTTGAAGTTCACAGAGTTACCATTATAACTGTCGAGTGCTGCCATCTGGAATCCTTCACCAAATGCCTTGGTAAGTTGCTCCTTGCTTGCATTGAAAGGCAATACTAAGGTATTCCAACGACTACTGCTGAAGCTACGCTTCAACACAACCTTTGCAGATACAGCTTGAGGAGTATATGTCTTGCCATCCTCAATAGTTACAGTTGTTGATTGAGCTTCCTGATCATCAACAACCATGATCTTAGTAAGTGTTAAGCCAAATCCCTGGATATTCAAACCCATATTCTTAGCGATTTCCAAAGATTCACCCACAAAATCGAATGAAGTTGTACGAGAACCTGATTTTGAACCATAGAACTCATTTGGCTTGAAATCACCATCATAATCGGTCTTGTCTACAGAAAAAGAGACATTACCTTGCCAATCACCTCTCTGTATCTGAATCTGCTGGTATTCAGCACCTGCATCCTGAGTATAAACAAGGATAACACGCGCCTGACTAGAGCATTTAGCAAAAGCACTTGCTTCGATCTTATGCTGACCGCTTGTACCCCAATTCATATAATCAGAACCTGTCCATACAACTGTTCCATCAGAACCCAAATCAACAGTGGATGAAGAAGGAGCTGTAGTAACATTGATGTCAGCATTACCAATTGTAGGTACGCCACCATTAGCAGCAGTAAGGGTTGAAGCATCATAATTGGTTGCACTACCCTTCTTAATTGACTCAAGAGCAAGCGCATAATCTACACTCATGTTATTATCACGATTGAAGATACCAAACTTCTCACCACCCTTGCCGAAAGCATTATTATCCCATACGAAGCCAGCAAAGCCATGACTACGCATCTGGGAAACTATATAATTAAGGTAGTATTTAGCATTCTCCTCCTGGATAGCTGTAGTAAAATGATCAGAATTACCATACTCGCCAAAGACTACGCCATAGCCATTCTTTACATAGCGATTAGAAATCTCATCAAAGATTGTCTTCACACCAGCCTCATCCATACTTGGAATCTCACCATAGCTGCTGTATTTCTGTCCCCAGAAATAATAACTGCCACCACCAGCATAATCCCAAGGTTGATAGAAGTGGAATTCCACTGCAAGGTGATTAGTCACCTTATCCTCTGGTATAACCACAGCATCTCTGCTCATGTAACTACAAGCCCAAGGCTGAACAATAAGATTACGATAATAGTTTTTACCACCAGTTTCACGTACAGCGTTTACGAACACCTGATTATACTTGTCGAGAACTTTCTGATTAGAAGCAGAACCTCTCTCCCAATCACCACCAGCAATTACCTCGTTCAATCCAGCAAATGCAAGATGACCATCATAATTACGGAAATAAGCAGCTACTTGCTTCCAAATAGTGTAAATTTCGGTAAGGTTATTGGTAGAAACATTCTTCTCCCAAGGCTCATGATGGGTGTTGATAATAACGTACATGTTATTCTTGTAACAATAATCAACCACTTCCTTCACACGAGCCAGCCAGTTCTTGTCGATAGTATAATCGCTCGCATTAGAAAAATGGTGAGTCCACCTTACAGGGATACGTACCGCATTAAAGCCCGCAGCCTTAACAGCATTAATCATACTTTGGGTGGTCTTAGGATTACTCCAACCTGTCTCACTATATTCACTTTCAAGCGAGTTTCCTAGGTTCCATCCCATTTTCACTTGTTTGCACCAATCTGTTGCAGTAGTTTGCATGCCTGTCTTGTCAGGCGTCACATCTTGTGCATGCGCCGCAATTCCACAGAGGAACAGCAGAGCTGCTACACATTTAGTCCTAATTTTCATAATAACACATAATAGTTAATAATATTCGCATCGGCAAAGGTACAAAATATGTTCGAAATAAAAACAGAAACTCTGATTAAAATACCACAAAAGATGTTTAATGAATGTTTAATGCATCTAAAGCGACTTGGAACTTTCTTAACAAATAAGAACAAGAAAGGGCTGACATTTTACATGTCAGCCCCTATTTTATCTAAAAATCTGCGGATGTGGCCCCTCATCGATATAACTTTCGTTTCAAAGTTACAAAATAAATCTGAATAATGCACTAGAAAATTGGTAATTCTTTGAATTTTAACCTTTTATAAGTTTTTTCACCTATATTACAAAGTGCATGATTTTCCGACTTTGACCAATAATTTCAACCTAATTAAATTTTATCTATCCACCTTAATTATATATATAACTAAAGTTTCCCACTTGCCATTTTACCGGCTTTCGCGAATAATCAAACATTGCAATATACTGATTGACAATCTATTAACATCTCGC
>CAJOPE010000009.1 GCA_905236815.1 uncultured Prevotella sp.
GAAGGCCTATATCGAAATTATAGGGTCCCTTTGGGTTATAATATTTATGCAAAAGAGCAGAAAGAAGCTACTTTGTCAGCAGCCTCGTCTCCCCCGCGAGCGGGGGAGAAGTATGGTAAGATTATCCTTCTATGAATTATCCAGGTCAGAAAACAAGAGAAAAATAATCAGAAAACAGCAGAAATCACGCAAAAAGAAGATGATCTCAACCCGATTTTCGAAGATTAATTGAGATTTATAGTGTCGTTTTTCCTATTTGAAATTCTATAGCTAGAAATGTGATGTAAAAAAAATATCCTTTTTAACAATCGATTTCTTGTTATCGATGGCTTGCAAAATAAGTCTGTGGTCATCAGCGAGAATGGAGGAGGGGGGATTTCTCAAATATGTGTAAAGGGGGGCACGGCCTTGTAAGTGGTCGCACATCATCCACAGTGCCCTGTTTCAGGGATCTGAGTTGATTATCAAATAGATATGGTCTAATTGTATTCCAATATTTAGAGATGAGCTAGTTTGTTGTCTTCAATATGTGGGTGTCTTTTTTCGTTGAGATAATTGAGATTATTGATTTTCTTTGCTAATCCGTAGTCACTTCTTTAGCTTAGTTGACAAGGTTGTAAGTAGAAAAAATCTATTTTGTAAAGGTTACAAACTGTAAAAGAATATCGTTTATTATTTTTCTTTTTGAACTCAATAATCTCAATAATTTCAATGAAAATAGATGCCCCTTAATAGTTGCCCACAGACCTCTACTATATAAGTAAATAAATATATATATTTATTTACTTATATAGTAGACCTTAATGTCTCTATGTCCACGTCCATTTTTTGGCTGAAATTATTGAGATTATTGAGTTTGTTTGAAGATGTTTAAACTATGTACTTCCCTGGAAAAAGTTGAATGGATCAATCTTGCATTTTATCCTAGTGAGGTGGGGCATGTATCGAGTTTGTAAGCTGAAAAGGGGAGGAACGAAACGTTCCGCCCTTTGATAAGATGGCCCCAAAAGGTGAAGGGGTGGGTAAAATGCCTACCCCTTTGTCGCTCTAAAATCTCTATTATTTTTGCGGAAGATCGAATTTACTTATTTTTTTATAAACCGCTGATAATGAGTGAAATGTAGCTTTGTTTTTTTAGAAATCCCCTCTGATATGGGACAATATGGGACATTTACAAAGGGCCTTCGGTATAATATATATGCAGGCGCTTCGAAAACGTAGCTGCTTTGCGTTACGGCCTTCAGATGTTTCTTTCCTCTGAGTCGAGCCGCTGCAATACATCAAGTATTGCAAAACAATACATAACCTGTTGTAATGAAAAAAACGATATGTTGCAAAGAAAAAGACCAAGTTTTATTCCACCAAGAACCCCACCAAGAACCCCACCAAGCCTCCCCGAAGGGGAGGATGTTGTAGCCTCCCCAAGGAGGGGATGTCATAGCTGCTTGTAAGTGGTATCAGTCATCAATCATCAATCACCAAACATCACCCGTGACCCATGACTCGTGACCCATGACCCGAAAAAACATCCGTCTTCCCGTGTTATCGGTGAAGTTAAATCCGTGAAATTAAAATTATTAATAAATCCGTAAATCCGTGGCTTCCCCATAGCATCCATCACCAATCCGTGAATACCCTAAGAAAAAAGTCGTGAATCTTTCTTTTTTCCGAATTATGTTTTGTATTTTTGCAAATGGAAGTATTAATTATCGTGTTATGATCAGATTTTTTAGATATATATTGCTAGTTTTCGCCCTCCTCACAGGCTTGAATGTGATGGCTGGAAGCACTGTGAAAGTGGGAGTGATGCTGCCACTGCATGATGTCGATGGTGATGGTAAGCGTATGGTGGAATACTATCGCGGTGTGCTGCTCGCATGCGAGGACCTGAAACAGGAAAACATCGATATTGAGGTGCGTGCATGGAATGTGCCGGGCGATGCCGATATCCGTCCAACTCTCCTCAGCAACGGCGCTAAGAACTGCGATATTATCATCGGTCCGCTCTACTCAGCACAGGTGAAACCACTCGCCGAGTTCTGCGCCAACTACAAGATAAAAATGCTCATCCCTTTCTCTATCAATAGTTTCGAGGTGATGAACAACCGATATGTCTATCAGGTATATCAGTCACAGCCAGAACTCGACCAGGCTGCCATCAAGGCTTTCTTCAATCGCTTTCCCGACTGCCATCCGGTAATCATAGACTGCAACAACCCGAAGGCTTCACGCGGCGATTTCACGGCCGCTATGCGCACCGAACTGGAGAAGCGACACATCAGCTATAACCTCACCAACCTGGTGTCGCCTGATGAGGCTTTCATCAAGGCTTTCGACAATACCAAGCGCAATGTGGTGATTCTCAACTCGGTTGCCTCACGCGACCTCACCGCAGCACTCGACAAGCTCGACCTCATGACCAAGGTGCACCCGGGCAAGGCTATCTCCATCTTCGGCTACACCCCATGGTTCATGTATACCAAGTACAATCAAGAACGCTTCTCGAAATATGATACCTATATTCCGAGCTGCTACTACTATAATGCCAACTCGAAGAAGACTCAGGAACTGGAGCTGCGCTACCAGCAGTGGTTCGGCGCTCACACCCAGTGGGCACTGCCTCGCTTCGCCATCACCGGCTACGACCATGCGCAGTTCTTCATCCGCGGCATTTACCTGATGGGCAAGAGCTTCACAGGCGAGAAGGGACAGAGTCTCTATCAGCCACTGCAGACTCCGCTGCGCTTCGCACGACAGCAGAACGGCGGGCTCAAGAACAATGCCTTCCTGCTCATCCACTACAACTACAACCATAATATTGAGGAAATTACCTATTAATGAGGAAACTGATATTGAGTGCGTTCATCGCACTGTTAGGATATTTGAGTGCTTCGGCCCAGGTGGGCGAACATCGAAGTGACTTCGCCGTGGGCTTCAACGGGGGCTACGTGATGAGCAACGTGGGCTTCCAGCCGACTGTTCCGCAGGGAATGCATGGCGGCGCTACAGGCGGTCTGTCGATGCGCTATGTTTGCGAGAAGTATTTCAAGACCATCTGCTCGGTGTATGCCGAGGTGAACTATGCCTCCCTTGGATGGAAGGAGAATATACGCACCGAGGACGATCTGCCCGTTTACAATGCGGCGATTGGCGCCAACGAGGAGTATAGTCGCACGCTCAACTACATTCAGGTGCCGGTAATGGCACACCTGGCCTGGGGCCGCGAGGTGAAAGGCTTGAACTTCTACATCAACCTGGGTCCACAGTTCGGCTATATGCTGAGCGAGAGCGTAAAGACCAACTACACCCTCGACAATGTGATTGCTCCGGGTACACGCGACGCCAACGGACTGGCTATTGGTCGAAGCAGTGCCACACTGGCGCAGGACTCGCTGCCTGTGAAATATAAGTTCGACTATGGTATCGCTGGTGGCATAGGTGTGGAATACAGTGTTCCAAAGGTGGGACATTTCCTTGCCGAGGCACGCTACTACTACGGACTGGGAAACATCTTCGGCAACAGCAAGCGGGATGAGTTCGGCAAGAGCAACTACGGCAATGTTGTGGTGAAACTCGCCTACCTGTTCGATATCGCAAAGACTAAAAATGTAACGAGAAAATAAACAAAAGAAATGAGTACACAAGCAATACAACAGAAACTGAGTGACAATGCGAAATGGCGATGGACTTCGCTGATTATTGTGTCCATCACCATGATGATGGGCTACTTCCTCACCGACGTGATGGCTCCGCTCGAGACAATGCTCGAGGCTCCAGCTTCACAGGGCGGACTGGGATGGCCTAGCAGCGACTATGGCGTGTTCTCGGGTGCCTATGGACTCATTAACGTATTCCTGCTGATGCTCTTCTTCGGTGGAATCATCCTCGACAAGATGGGCATTCGTTTCACTGGAAATCTGAGCTGCATCCTGATGGTGGTGGGTGCTGTGATAAAATACTATGCCATCGCCTATATGTCGCCTGAGGGTGCAACCTATATCAATATTCCGCTCATCGGCGAATACACTGGTCTTGATCACGCTATCAAGGACCAGGTGCTAGTGGCATCGCTTGGTTTCGCCATCTTCGGCGTGGGCTGCGAGATTGCCGGAATCACCATCAGCAAGGTGATGACCAAGTGGTTCACCGGTCATGAACTCGCCCTCGCCATGGGCATTCAGGTAGCCCTTGCCCGATTGGGAACAGCCCTTACTTTCTGGGTGAGCGTGCCATTCGCCAAGCATTTCTCGCTCTCAGCACCACTGCTGTTGGGCTTGCTGCTGCTGGTAATCGGTATGCTGCTGTGGTTTGTATATGATGTGATGGACATCAAGCTCGACCAGAGCGACCCTGAGGCCAACAAACTGGCCGAGACAGCCGATGACGAGCAGTTCCACATGAGCGATCTTGGCCTGATCTTCAAGAACCCAGGCTTCTGGCTCATTACAGCCATGTGCCTCTGCTTCTATGGCGCCATCTTCCCATTCTTGAAGTTTGCCACCAAACTGATGATCTTTAAATATGGAGTGGACGAGGAACTTGCTGGTTTGATACCATCCCTTATGCCATTCGGAACGATCGTGCTCACCCCAATCTTCGGTAGCATCTACGACAAGATCGGCAAGGGAGCCACCCTCATGATCGCAGGTTCAGTGCTGCTCACCGGCATTCACGTATTCTTCGCCCTGCCAGTGCTCGAGTATGCCTGGTTTGCCATTATCCTCGTGATATTGTTGGGCGTAGCCTTCTCGCTGGTGCCAAGTGCCATGTGGCCATCCGTGCCAAAGATCATCCCGATGAAGCAGTTGGGCAGTGCCTATGCCATCATCTTCTATATTCAGAATATCGGTCTTACCCTCATCCCAATGGTGATGGGTACTATCATAGAAAAAAATACCCACAATGGTGTGCCCGACTTTGGTGTGCCAATGATGTCGTTCGCCGTACTAGGTATTGCAGCCGTAGTTTTCGGCCTCATCCTGAAGGTACTCGACAGCAAGAAGGGGTATAATCTAGAAAAAGCAAATATTACTAATTAAAACCTTTGTGCCATGAAGATAACACTAGAAAACTTCGAGAAGGATTATATTGATCCTGTAGAGCAACAGCAGATAGATCATTTTGTATGTTGCGAGATGGGCCGACAGATTCATCGCTATATCAAGGCGATGTCGGGTTCAAAGCAGACAATGCTGAAGTTTGAGGAACGATTATCCACAATGTCCCGCGAAGAGAAAGAGGAGGCCATTGCCCGATATATCGACCTGAACCGTAAGGCACTGAAGGGTTGCGATCTTAAGATGATATTGGCGCGCAGTATCGCCAACTATTGCGATACCTACCAGTATTTTCTGGAGTTCACCCGCAATTCCCGCAAGGTGTTCTACTACTATCAGCGCCTGAAGGCCAAATACCTGCGTTTCCACGAGGTGTTCGAGGAGAATGGCAAGTTTGGCATTATCGACCATGCTGGCAAGGTGATTGTGAGTGCTCAGTATGATTTCCTCCGCACTCCATATATCTATGTCGATGACTTGATGCTGATGCCTATCATTGCCGAGAAGGATGGCAAGTTCGGCTTGATTCTTCCGGATTACAAGGAAACGGTTGTTGCCGATTTCGTATATGATGACATCGCCCTGCGTGATGAGTCGCCTTATTTCGAGGCTACCATCGGCAAGAAGAAAGGCTATATTGGAAGAGATGGCCAGTTCACTGAAAAGTAATTTTAATAATTTCAATAATTTCAATTATTTCAACGAAAAGGGGACACCTGATATCCGCCATGTTGTTGGGGGGTATAAAAGCTTTGCAGCTTATTTCGTGGCATACCCTCTCTCTTATCTCCCCCACGAGTGGGGGAGAAGATATAGAAAACAGCCTGCTATCAGCAAAAAGATAGCAGGCTGTTTTTCTATAGCCCTCTCCCTGAAGGGGAGATCGGCTCTAAAGCCCTTATCGGGCTTTAGCTATCCATTGCTCAACTTTTGAGTACTCTAGGAGAGAGGTTTATATTTGCTTCAGCAATTCCTTAGGAAGAACCGGCATAGCTCCCTTCTGCGTGCAGACAAAAGCACTCACCTTTACTGCCAGCGCATGAGCTTCCTTAATTGACTTGCCAGAGAGAATAGCAGCTGTGAAAGTAGCCGTGAAGCTGTCGCCTGCACCAACGGTGTCAGCAACCTCCACTACAGGAGTCTCCTGGAAACTCATCTTCTTTGGCGCGAACACATAACTGCCATTGGTGCCACAGGTGAGTACCAGCATATCCAGATTATACTTGCCAAGAATCAACCAGCATTTGTTCTCAATGTCCAGGCCAGGATAGCCGAACATACGGCCGATAGCTACCAGCTCCTCATCATTTATCTTCAACACATTGCAGTGATCGAGCGATTCCTGAATCACCTCCTTGGTATAGAAATTCTGACGCAGATTGATGTCGAAGATCTTCATACAACCCTCAGGAGTGTTCTCGAGAAAATGCTGGATTGTCTGACGGGAAACCTCGCTGCGCTGAGCCAGAGAGCCGAAGCAAACCGCTTTCGCATTGCGGGCAATCTTGTCGAGCTCATCCGTATATGGAATATTATCCCAAGCCACATTGGTCTTTATATCATAAGTAGGAACACCCTCGTTGTCGAGCTGCACATCCACACGTCCGGTAGGGAAATCCACACGAGGCATCAAGAAGTTAACCCCTTTCTGCTCAAACTCCTTCACCGTCTGGTCGCCCAGAATATCATTGCCCAGCGCACTGATGGCGATAGAATCCAGTCCGAACTGACTCACATGGTAAGCGAAATTAGCAGGAGCGCCACCTAATTTAGCACCCTCAGGGAGAACATCCCATAACGCCTCGCCGAGGCCTACAATCATATTATTCATAGTTATATGGTAATTTTATTTAGTTACTTTAGGAATATAAGTGAAAAGATAGAGCACGCCAACAGCCATTACCACTACGGCACCTGCCTGGCCCATAGCATCGCTGGCAAAGCCCATGAGGAGAGGGAAAATGGTACCTCCAAAGAGTCCCATGATCATCAGTCCGCTTACAGCATTCTTCTTTTCAGGAAGACTCTGCAGTGCCTGTGCGAAGATCATAGAGAATACATTGGAGTTGCCATAACCCACGAGAGCGATGGCGATGTAGAGCACCAGCTTAGAAGTGCCGATGAACAAGCCTGCCATACTCAGTGCCATCATCACCACAGAGATGATGAAGAAAACTCTCGTTTTCATAATGCGAAGGAAGAAACTTCCTGTGAGACATCCAATTGTCCTGAAAATAAAATAGAGGGATGTTGCAAATGCTGCCTCGTTGAGTGTCATTCCGAGGCGTTCTATTAAGATTTTTGGAGCGGTTGTATTGGTTCCTACGTCGATGCCCACATGGCACATGATGCCGAGGAAACTCAATAATACGATAGGGGTGCCTAGTAGTTTAAATGCATCGGCAAACTGACTGCCGATAGAGTTGGTCTCACTTGCAGCAAGGTCGGCATTCTCCTCTTCGATAGGGGTAGAGGCCAGCAGAATGGTGGCTGCAACACCGATGACCATATAGATGGCGAAAAGCACACGCCATTCCAATCCAAAGGTAGGAATCATGGCAGAAGCTCCCCACATGGCGAGATAAGGAGCCATGAACGAGGCGATGGCCTTAACAAACTGTCCGAAGGTGAGGGTAGAGGCGAGCTTGCCCTTGATGACGGTAGATACCAGCGGATTCAGGGAAGTCTGCATCAGTGCGTTTCCGATGCCCAGGAGTGAGAAGGAGATGAGCATCATATTGAAATCGGTGAAGAATATCGGGAGTATCAGTGATACCACAGTAACGACGAGCGAGAGCAGCACCGTCTTCTTTCGGCCGATCTTATTCATAAGTACACCCGTAGGAACGGAGAAGATGAGGAACCAGAAGAAGACGAGTGATGGCAGAAGATTTGCCATCGAGTCACTCAGGTTGAGATCCTCTTTCACATAATTGGATGCAATGCCCACCAGGTCGACAAAGCCCATGGCGAAGAAACAGAGCATCACTGGGAGTAGTGCCAGCTTATTAGTTTTATTGTCCATTTTGATAGGTTTTTAGATGTTTAGATTTTCTGCGGCAAATATAGCTACCGATAAGTGGGTTGGCTTCAATAAATCGTTCATTTACTAGCAAAGATGTTGTAATGAAACATATTTGCTAGAAATGAACGATATTTGTTGATATGCTATAATTCGTTCATTTCTGAAACATATGTTACATTGAAACAATCTTTGCATTCAATGAACGAAAATTTAAGGCGAATCTGTTTTTAGCGCAATATATTTGCGGCAGAAATAATCTAACTAAAGTTTCCCACTTGCCATTTTACCGGCTTTCGCGAATAATCAAACATTGCAATATACTGATTGACAATCTATTAA
>CAJOPE010000010.1 GCA_905236815.1 uncultured Prevotella sp.
TGAAGGCCTATATCGAAATTATAGGGTCCCTTTGGGTTATAATATTTATGCAAAAGAGCAGAAAGAAGCTACTTTGTCAGCAGCCTCTCGAGAAAGAAATAGAGGGTGGTGTAGATCGTTACTAGAATACCAGCCACCATCGTATTTGCCGCCAATGAATTCTTCAAGATACTTCCAATTCGACTATAGTCTTCCCGACCATAGCTGTTGCCCACAAAAGGGGTGATGCCATAGGCAAATCCCATCGCTAGAAGTATGCCGAGCATGAAGATTTGTCCTACAAAGGCAGCTGCGGCAAGTTCGGGTGTGGAGTGATGTCCAATCATAATCGTATCGGCAAAACTAAGGATAATTGTGCCGATCTGTCCGATCACCATTGGAATTCCAAGTTGAATAATTGGCTTATATTGAGATTTATAGCTTTCGAAATTCATTTCTTTTTCTCGTTTGGGGATGCAAAGATAGCAATAATTATTGAGATAAAGAAATATTGAAATTATTTATTGTTTACCTGTAATCTGTTGGGGAAATACATTATCTAAACCTGAATAATTCATAGGAAACTTCATTCCACTGCTTCTCTCCCACTCGTGGGGGAGAAGATTTTTAATTACTCCCAAGTAGAATATCTATGAATTATCTAGGCTAAGATGGTTGAATGATAGGTACATCTCCGCCTAGTGGCGGAGAGAAATGTACCTTATGGAATTATAGTATGGGAATTGTAACTTTAAAAGTGATGTTTCTTCCCATATTATAAACTCCCATTCTGCCTGTAGATTCATTCTCGCCGAGATATTTCAAGCGACTTAAATGATTCTGATAAGCACGATTGGTGAGATTGTCGCCGATGATGTAGAGCGAGCACCACTTTCTGCCTTTGTGCAGGATGTCGGTTCCTGCCGAGAGATTCAGCAAGGTATAGGATGGAGTTTCGGTTTCAGTCTCGTTGGCCGCATAATAATGATCCTGTTTCAGATTACATTCCAAACCCAATTTCACAAAGAGATTGTTGAAAGTTTTCCCATCTCTTATGATGTCATATTTAATTTCCGAGTTCCATCTTGGAGCAGGAGTCATCGGCAGATACTTGCTTTCGGCTGGTTGATCCATTTGTTGGGCATTCACATAAGTAAAGCTGTTGAGAAAATGCAGTGCCTCCACAGGGTGAATATCGATGCTTGCCTCTCCTCCCAGCAAACGGGCATTTCCCTGTGTGAACTGGTAAGTAGGAAGTTCCTCTGTAAGCACATCCGCCAATCTACTATTGAAGATGTAATTGTCGATATAATTCGCAAAAAGTGCGATCTGGAAAGAGACATTCGAGGAAGAATAATCCCAACCTGCATCCACCTGCCAACTATATTCCGGCTTGAGCTGATGATCGCCCAACTCATAGCGGAAGGTACCTTCATGCTCGCCATTCGATGCTAGTTCACTCAGGTTTGGAGCTCTGAATCCTCGGGCGAGATTTAGGCGGAAGTGCATGTCGGGGGTAATGTCGTATACTGCTCCAATGCTTCCAGAGAGTGCGTTGCAAGAACGGGAGAATTTCTCAAAGCGATCCTCGAGGGCAAAACTATGCAGATGTCGATGGTCGAAGCGTAAGCCTCCACTCACATTCCATTTTCCAAATTGCTTGCTGGTTGTGGCAAATGCGCCAATATCGAAAAGTGCATAAGATGGGATGAGGTATTCATCGCCCAGGTTTTCCGAACGCTGATACATACCGCCAACGCCTGTATTGATTTTCCATTCATTGGCATTCTCGAGCGAGTAATTCAAAGAATAGTTCAGTGTGTTCAAGCGGAAATCAAGTCCTGGCTCCTCGGCACTTTCCTCGAATTCCTGTCTTCTGTTCTGCTGAAATCCCAGAATGGCTTTCAGAATGCCATCACCTATATATAAAGAGTTGTTCCACACTGCTTTATAGTGGTGAATTTGCTGGAAGGGGAGTGCTTTCGCATAGGTGCTGCTTCCTTCTCCTTCGCCTTCTATCATACTAGGTGTGAGGTGATAATAGCTCAAATTCAGATGACTGTATCCCCAATCTCTGTTCAATCCGAGCATACCATTGAGACCTGCTTCGCGCATCTGCGAACCTGCTACATAGCCGTCGATTTTATTCTTGTAGGCATGCGCCATCTTTTGGGAACCTCGGAGATTCCACACCAGTCCTTTCTTGTTTCCAGCAAAGTCGAGGGTATAGTCGAAAAGTCCATTGTTGGTTTGATATTCAGTAGCAGCAGATGCCTTTAGCTGTCCATTTGCAGGAACAGGATCGCCATGAAAAATGACCACACCTGCCATCGCATCTGAGCCATACATGAGCGAAGCTGGACCTTTGAGAATTTCCACATTATTAATGCTTTGGGCATCAATTTCAATTCCATGCTCATCGCCCCATTGCTGACCTTCTTGGCGAATGCCATCATTCACCGTTACAATTCGGTTATAGCCCAAGCCTCGGATAACAGGTTTGGAAATGCCACCACCAGTAGTGATCTGTGAGATTCCTGGTTGGTGGGCGATTGCATCAATAAGATTGCTGGAGGAGGTTTCCTTCAACTGATTGCTGGTTACTACCGAGATTGGGGTAGGGGAATCTTTCATCAGTGATTGACCGGTAAGTCCTGTTACCACCACCTCGTTGAGGGTGGCATTACTTTCCTTCATCACAAAATTCAATTCTTTCACTTTGCTCAGGTCCACCTTCTTTATAATAGTCTGATGGCCGAGATAACTTACTTGCAAGGTTAGTTGCTTTTGAGGAAGGTCCTCTATTTTATATTCTCCATCGATATTCGTAGTGGTTCCAACCGATAGGGAAGGAATGGTGATGGTGACGCCGATAAGTGGATTGCCATCGATTTCATCAGTTACTTTACCTGTTAGAGACACTTTTACACCTGCCGGTGCTGCTACTATGTTGTTGGTGATACATACTAACATGATCAAAGACATAGTAACATAATAACATATTTTTTTTAACATATTTGTTTTTGCTATTTATATTTTCCTCTTTTTTAATAAGAGGGTATGCTATAAGTCGGGCTTTATATTTTTCCCTTTTTAAAAAAGAGGATATGCTATAAGTCGGGCTTTGTATTTTCCCCTTTTTTAATAAGAGGGTATGCCATAAGTTGGGCTTTATATTTTCCCTTTTTTTAATAAGAGGGTATGCCATAAGTCGGACTTTATATTTTCCCCTTTTTAAATAAGAGGATATGCTATGAGTTGGGCTTGTTGGCAGATATATGATAATTTTTTGCTGATAATCATCTATAGGTTGCGTTTGGGGAATGCGATAATTTCGCTTCCTACAACTTAGCCAGGATAATTCATTTCATTCTTCTCCCCCGCTCGCGGGGGAGATTGAGAGAGGGTATGCCACAAAACTATTCAATAAAGCTAATATTAATTAGCAAATAAACGTTGCTCGTGGCATACCCTCTCTTTTATCTCCCCCACAAGTGGGGGAGAAAATCAGAATATTGCCTTTATGAATTATTCAAGTTAGAATGCCACAAAACTATTCAATAAAGCTAATATTAATTAGCAAATAAACATTGCTCGTGGCATACCCTTTCTTTTATCTCCCCCACAAGTGGGGGAGAAATTCATAATATTGCCTTTATGAATTATCTGTGTTAGAATGTATCAACAAGCGCCCATAATCCCTTGAAACTTATTAATTCGTTTTAATTTTGCTTTCCTGTAAAGGAAGAATCTGAAAAAATAAAGTTAATTGAGAAACTCAAAAACTTGAGAGTACCAGCCATATAATAATTCTTCCCTCCATAAATGGTGAAGAATTAATGGATGGCCCTTTTTCCACCCTACAACAGAGGTTCTGCCACAAAATATTGTGGCAGAACTTATTTTAGAAGTGTGCCATTTTTCTCAAATTAAAAGAGTTCTACTTGCAAGTGCAGGTGGTCCTCTTTCCGAGATTTTGCCGACAAATGTCGACAAGAGAGAAACCTCAAGCGAAGTCTCCTTAGTATGAATGGATTTGATTAGTAATGCTACAACAAGTGTGGTAGCTGCGATGAAAGGGAGCGTGAGGAATTGACACAATACACAATTGTCGACACTTGTCGAGGTTGTGGTGAAGTGTCCGCTATGATGCACATGATGCTGACATTCATAGCACTCTGTATTCGTCTCGGAAATGCTCTCGTGATGGTGAAGTGAAGACATCAGTAGCATCGACATGAATACTGTCAACAGCATCCATGCTACCCAAATACGTCTTTGCTTCACCTTTTTCATCACTGCAAAGATACAAGTTATTTCTAACACGTAACAAATATATCGCATCCTTTTGTATAAATTAAATCTTTTTTATTACCTTTGCATCAAGAACTTGAAAAATACCACGATGAAACAAATTCGTAGACTTTTAACTATCGTATTTCTATGCTTGTTACCTCTAACTCTAGGAGCTCAGACTTACAAGGAATTATGGAATGAAGTGGATGGCTTTGCAAAGAAAGACCTTCCGAAATCACAGATTAAGGTGCTCGACAAACTTATTGTGATAGCCGAGAAAGAAAAAGACTATGGTCAGTTGCTCTCGGGCGAGCTCGTGAAATATAGCATCAGCCGAGTGCTTTCACCAGATTCTGTAAGGAATATCCAAAAACGATTTCGCAATAAAGCAGAGGCAAATCAGAAGAAGAATCCTGGTTTGTCAGCTATCTATTATTGTGTTTTGAATGATCCCGATAATGCCCTCAGCAATATGGAGGCTTTGTCGAAATTAAAGGATAACAGCTATTCCCCTTTAGTAGAAATTGGTGTGAATAGTGATATTTTCAATCATGATTTGCTGCATGTAATAGCAATTTATCTCAATAAGAATAAAAAAGTGGCCGATTTCTATCGAAAGAAAGGAAATCGGAAGGCTGCTTTCGTTCTTGAAGGTTTGGATAAGCTGGGATGGAGAGCGGATTTGAAGGGTATTGATTCACTTATAGCTGCCAATAGTGATTTGGAGGAAGCTGTGTGGATGGCAGCTAAGCGAGCTTCTGCTACTTACGAATATGTTAACCGAGGGGAATATGCCGATAGCATATTGGCAGCTCATCCTAAAAATGTTTATGGAAATCTGTTGCGGAATATTATATTGGATGCTTCCTATCCTAAAACATCAATTTCTTTAGATAAATCTCTTAATACTTCCAGTGACAGCATTAAATTCAAAATTTCTTCTCGCAATGTTAATCACCTAAGGTTGCAGGTTCGGCCTTATATTAATGATTCGGTTGTTGGCAAGAAAGTTCTGATGGAAAAAGAATTGCTTTTTAAAGTCGATAGTAAATATAAGGAACTAGACACATTAGAGGCTTTACCTCCTTTATCTGTTGGCAAGTATGAACTTTCTGCAATAGCTGATGACTATCAGGAGGATATTGCTACCTGTGATATATTGGTTAGTGATTTGTATTTGATAATGCAGCCGCTAATGAATAAGCAGGTTCGAGCAGCAGTTGTTAATAGTGTGACAGGTGCACCTGTTCCCTTTGCTAAATTCCGGGAGTATGATGATAAGAAGAAAATGTTGGTTGAAACCTTCTCTTGTGATGCGAAAGGAGAATGTTTGATTTCCAATATTGATGAGAAGAATTCCTACTTTTCACCAGTTTTGGGAAATGATACGATTTCACCAGCTAGATATTTTTCTCTGAGGTACTCTGCTGACTATCAAGATGATAAATTACAATGTCGTTTAATGCTTGATAGAAGTATCTATCGTCCTGGGCAGACAATACATGCTGCAGCTACTGTTTATAGTGCAGATAAAAAGCAAGGCATGAAGGTAGTGAAGGGGATGAAATTAGGTTTTATGATAGAAGAGGCTGATACTGTTCTAATCGCAGAAACAGATGAATATGGTACGGCGTCAATCGACTTCACAATACCAAAAGATGCTGATACTGGGGATTGGAGTCTAGAAGTAACTAATGATCCGGATGAATATCTTAAAAATTATAATGGTAAAGATGTGGATGAAACTTTCGAAGAGGATGTTAGTTTCAGGGTGGAGGAGTATAAACGTCCAACATTTTCCGTAAAATGGGTACCAACTAAGCAACTTTATCGTGATGGTGATACCATCACATTGCAGGGAAAGGTTGAAAATCTCATAGGTGTTCCTATTCAGAATGCTCGTGTGATCGTTTCTGGAAAGACTCTAAATGATACACTTGTTACCAATGAAAAGGGAATCTTTGAAACAAAGCTTGACTTGCCTAAACTTCAGAATAAACGGCACTTTACTAATCTTCGGTTAAATGCTCGTGTTACCGATTTAAGTGGTGAGACTCGTGAAGATGATATTTATATTCCTATTTCGACGAAAAGTGTTAATTTTAATGCTATTCTGGAGAAAGACGAGACTATCGATTCCCTATTTGCCTACTTTAGAAGGACAAACCTAGGACATAATGAGGTTGAGGGAAATGTGAAATGGTTTATTGAAGGACAAAAGTCAATTTATAGTCATAAGGCAAACGAATGGTTTAAAATTTCATGTAAGTCTCTTGGACTTCATTCGGGCACATATACCTTTGTAGGTATCTGTGAAAATGATACGGTTAAGCAGAAGTTCTCATTACTGAATTATGATGATAAGAAGCTATCCTCGCATGAGGATATCTGGCTAATGGCCGATCATAAAACATTCTCCTCTCAAAAGGATGTTATTAGATTACAATATGGTACGACCAGAAAGGATGTCACTTTCTTTTATACTTTAATGAGTGCAGATAAGGTGTTGGAAAGTGGACAGATTCGCATGGATGATGAGTTGAAGGTGAAAGAACTTAAATTCAATAAGGATTATAATGAGGCGGTTGTTTTCTCTTTGGCTATGGTAAAGAATGGTGAATTTTATAGTAAAACAATAAGTCTTTCCGGACCTACTGTCTATCGACCTAATTTGTCTATTAAATGGAATACTTTCAGAAATAAATTACTAAAGTTTCCCACTTGCCATTTTACCGGCTTTCGCGAATAATCAAACATTGCAATATACTGATTGACAATCTATTAACA
>CAJOPE010000011.1 GCA_905236815.1 uncultured Prevotella sp.
AGACTGCTATTTCTCGCTGCTGAAATATTGAGCTACTAAATCCTTGCAAAGGCTGTAATTTTTCGCTGCAAAAATATTGAGCTACTAAATCCATGCAAAGGCTGTAATTTTTCGCAGCAGAAATATTGAGCTACTAAATCCATGCAAAGGCCGCTATTTTTCGCTGCAAAAATATTGAGCTGCTAAATCCTTGCAAAGGCTGCCATTTTTCGCAGCAAAAATATTGAGCTACTAAATCCTTGCAAAGACTGCCAATTTTAGCTGCAAAAATATTGAGCTGCTAAATCCTTGCAAAGGCTGTAATTTTCGCTGCAAAAATATTGAGCTACTAAATCCATGCAAAGGCAGTAATTTTTCGCAGCAGAAATATTGAGCTACTAAATTCTTGCAAAGGTTGCTATTTTTCGCTGCAAAAATATTGAGCAACTAAATCCTTGCAAAGGCTGCTATTTTTCGCTGCTGAAAATTTTGAAAATCCTGCCTCCTTATGAATTATTTAAAATAATTTACAAAGTATTGAAGCAAAGAGCCGTCTGGCGAACTCGCTTCACCTTCTGAACATATCGGCGATCCTCAGCATATCCAATCCTGCTGAGGAAAGCATAGTAATCGCCACTCTTATACTTATACTGTACATCGTCACGATAGGCAATCACACTCTCCTGCCAAGTGTTAAAAGTATAATAGCTGCCATCACTCGGATGACGGAGACCGAAGAGATTATTCGTTTCCAAACAAACTCTGCTTGTGAAATTTCCCGTTTCCAGCAAAGCCTGGGCAAGAACAATCTTTGGAAATTTCACTTGATACATCTCCAAAACACGATAAAGATTCTCAGGAGTAAGTTCGGCCTGACCAGCCATCTCAGGGTCGGCACGACATATTAATCTACTGAGGTAGAGCGTATCCACCGTCGCACAGGCCACATCCTTGCTGGCGCGACCTGGGCGGAAATCGGGTTCAAATTTCTTCTTGGCGTTAGTTGTGATAGATAATAGCACCGCAAGTGCTAACAATAAACAATTTTTCATTAATCAATTCAATTATCTTAGGTAAATATTTCTTTCTTTGGTAAGCTTATTTCTTAGATTTTATATAACTGAGCGCCGCACCAATCGCAGTGCAGAACTCGCTGTATTTCGGAATATTAAAATGAACGCCATAGAGTTTCTCCATCGCAGGATAAACCTCCTTGCATTGAGGCAACAAACTCAAGTTACCGATCATCACAAAATCCTTGATGCCACTTTCGAGTGAGCTTAGGATACAAGCGCTACCAATCGCCTGTAATACCATGTGAATCAAACCGATAGCTATATCCTCTCTGCTGGCATTTGCCTTGGCATTACTAAAAAGTGAAGCGGTTGCCGTCATTGGCAATCCTGGCAATGGCTTGGCACTGATGTCGCCAATCAGAAGATTGATATGACTGATGTCGCCATCCTTCGCCAATTCTATAATCGTTTTAATATCATCGGTCTTGAGCAACAAACGGCTTAAACCGGTAAGTGTTCCTCCACCAATTCCGATACCTCCGATGTGACGAATATCATCGCCATCGCATTTCACAATCGACGAACCTGTGCCCATCGAAACCACAATCATTCGATCAAGCTTCGACTCATATTTTGCTCCCAGACCATCGGCCACAAATTCCTCGGCCTTGGAAGTTGGCAGGCCATAAATATTCTCCTCGATGTAGGCCGAACCCACACCGGTAAGCATCACATGTTCTACCTCCTCGAGCTTGATATGGTTGTCGTGCAAGTATTTTCCAAAGGCACCATATAAAGAGGTGATTGGATCGGTAGCCTTGATTCGGATTGGCGAAATCACCACTCCTTTCTCATCTACTCCCACAATTTTTGTAGTGGAAATACCTACATCTATTCCGATTACGATTTTTTTCATGGCTGCAAAATTACAACTTTTTTACGAATAACCGAAGAAAACCATTGTAAAAATGTAAGTTTTTTGGATATATCGAAATTCTATACAGCAGGAAAAGAGGTTATATATTTGGATATTTCAGCAGAATGAAGTATCTTTGCAAAACGGACAATACCCTTTTCGTAATGGGAGGGGTTGTCAAAAGTCAATCATCAATATTCCACCCCTTTTTAGGGAGGAAATAAAAAGTGGGTTATAACGAACGAGGTTTATTTATCGACCAATAATAGTTTTATTGATATATTTATTAGATATTCTCTCTTACCCCTATAAATAATAGAAGAAGATGACTTTTGAAACACCGCTTTTAGTTTTATAATTATATGGAAAAACTCGATCAGATGAGAGAAATGGTTGAAAAGCTCAACCAGGCCTCTGAAGCATATTATAATGGACAAGGTGAACAAATGACCGACTATGAGTGGGATCGGCTTTTCGATCAACTCAAGGCGCTCGAAGCCGAAACCGGTACTGTTCTCGAAGACTCACCTACTCAGAATGTATCGGCTGATACCATCAGCGGACAGAAAGAGGAGCACGAGTTCTCGGCTTTGTCACTCGCCAAGACCAAAAAGCCGGAAGAACTGGTGAAATGGGCTGAAGGCAGACCAATCTGGTTGAGTTGGAAACTGGATGGACTCACATTGGTAGTAACTTTCGACAACGGAAAACTCACCAAAGTGGTTACCCGTGGAAATGGACATATTGGTACCAACATCACACACCTAGCATCTGCCATCCAGGGCATTCCTTCGAAGATTAAATCCACAGGACATGTGGTAATTCGAGGCGAATGTGTTATTTCGTATGAGGATTTCGAGAACTTCCTGCTCGAAAGCGATGAGGATTATGCCAATCCTCGCAACCTTGCATCGGGCTCTCTCACGCTGAAAGATATCGAGGAGGTGAAATTGCGCCATCTTCGCTGGATACCATTTACCTTAGTATATTGTGAGGAGGAAATCGACAGCTGGGGCGACCGAATGAACTTTATAGAGCAAAATGGCATGAAGGCGGTGGAGCGCGAATTAATCGGCCAACCTATTCTCGAAAATGTTGAAGGAACCATCGAGAAATGGACAAAATATGTTACCGAGAAGAATAGCTCGAAAATGGGTGGAACTTATCCGGTTGATGGATTGGTGATTGCCTACGATGATTATGCTTATTCTCAAACGGGAAGTGTTACAGGCCATCATGCCACCCGAGCTGGCTATGCTTTCAAGTGGCAGGACGAAAGCGCCTCTACCCTCCTCGATCACATCGAATGGAGTTGTGCAGCCTCAACGATTTCGCCAGTAGCCGTTTTCCAACCGGTAGAGCTCGAAGGCACTACTGTGAAACGTGCCAGCCTTTGCAACATCAGCGAATGTGAGCGTCTGGGCATCGGAGGAAAGGGTTCAAAACTCTCTGTTATCAAGGCAAATAAGATTATTCCGAAGGTAATTCACATCGAAGAAGCTGTGGGAGCCTTAGAGATTCCAGAGAGATGTCCTGTTTGTGGAGCACCAACCAAGGTAATAACGAGTCAGGCAAGCGGCACAAAAACGCTGCATTGCACCAACGAGCTATGTCCAGCCAAACAGTTAAAAAAATTCCGACGCTTTGTAAGCAAGGAGGGAATGAATATTGATGGTATCAGCGAGCAGACCATTGCAAGATTTGTGAATATGGGCTGGATCAATGAATATGCCGATATCTATAAACTTGTTGACCACATACAAGAGATCGCCAACCTAGAAGGCTTTGGCAGAAAGAGTGCCATCAATATCCGAGAGGCCATCAACAAGGCAAAAACTGTAGAGGCACGCCATCTGCTCTATGCCCTCAACATCCCATTAGTTGGACAGGATGTCTGCAACCGATTGCTGAGTGCCTATAAGCTCGAAGAACTCGTAGCCACGGCCACTAAGAGCACTTCGGCAGAGCAAGAAAACAATGGAGAGCTCGACCTCTTCGCAAGCAATGCCAACCAGATGCAATGGGAAATCTTTGCCAACATCGACGGCATCGGACCAGAGAAATCCACCTCGGTGGTGAGATGGTTCAGAGACGAAGCCAATCTTGCGATGTTCAATCATCTGATGGAGCAAATCACTGTGATTCAAGAAGATAACTCTCCTAAGGGAGCAAAATGCGAAGGACTCACCTTCGTGGTAACCGGCGATGTTCATCATTATAAAAATCGAAATGAACTCAAGGCCTACATCGAGAGTCAAGGCGGAAAAGTAACTGGTTCGGTATCAAAATCCACCAACTATCTTATAAATAATGATGTAAATTCCACAAGTTCAAAAAATCAGAAAGCACATCAGTTCAACATTCCGATTATTTCGGAAGATGAATTTGTTGCACAATTTGCAGAAGCAGAACAATAGATTTTTTGCCTATAATTTTTCATTTCGCAATATATTTCGTACCTTTGCAAACATGAGAATAGACATTATTACTGTTTTACCAGAAATGCTCGAGGGATTCGTGAATGAATCTATCCTCGCAAGAGCCAAGAAAAAAGGTCTGGCAGAAGTGCACCTTCATAACCTTCGTGACTACACGCTTGATAAATGGAAACGTGTAGATGACTATCCGTATGGTGGAAGCGCAGGAATGGTGATGCAATGCGAGCCTATCGACCGATGCATCTCTGCCCTGAAGGCTGAAAGAGATTATGATGACGTGATCTATATGAGTCCTGATGGAGAAACATTCAATCAGAAAATCGCCAATGAGATGAGTATGCAGGGCAACCTCATCATTCTCTGCGGACATTATAAGGGTATCGACCAGCGAGTACGCGATCATCTCATCACCCGTGAGATCAGCGTGGGCGACTTCGTGCTTACAGGTGGCGAACTTGCTGCAGGTATCATCGCAGATGCTGTCATCCGCCTGGTTCCAGGTGTTCTTAACGACGATCAGAGTGCCTTGAGCGATTGCTTCCAGGATGATTTGCTGGCTGCACCTATCTATACTCGCCCAGCCGACTACAAGGGATGGAAGGTACCAGAGATACTTCTTAGCGGCAATGAGGCCAAGATTCGCCAGTGGGAAATGGAGAAAGCCATTGAACACACAAAGAACCGCCGACCAGACTTGCTGGAGAAAAACAAGTAAAAAAACTAAGCGAATAAATAACATTTAAATAATTTGAATTATGAAAAACTATGTAGCTAAGCCACAAGTTGGCTTCACTGAAGCAATTCAGAAGAACTTTAGTAACCTTACCAACTTTACAGGAAGAGCTCGCCGCTCAGAATTTTGGTGGAATGTTCTTGTATGGTTTATTCTTAGTATAACTGTAAGTTTTGCATTATCGTCTTTACCAGCAATAAATACAGTTTGCGGTATCATCATTATGATGTGTTTCCTTGCCGTAACAGCTCGAAGACTACAAGATTCTGGTCATAGTGCTATTTGGGTGTACATCAATTTTATTTGCGTAATAGCATTGACTTTATACCTTCAATTCTCAGGAGTACAAGAAGATTTATTGGCTGTTCAGCAATCAGGAGATCCTGACAAAACACTACAAATTGCATTGAGCTATTTCATGAGTCCTTTGTATCTCATCCCTGTAACAATTGGAACAATCACAGGCATCCCTACTGTTATTTTCTGCTTTATGGATTCTGTATTTGTAGCAAACAAATATGGCGAGAGCCCTAAATATGTTATCGAAGGCGAATAAAACAAGTTCGGAAAATTGAAGTAAAATTCAAAACTATATATCGGAATCGGTGTTGTTAAGGCAAACAGCACCGATTTTTCATTTATTAACTAAATTAATCGACAAAATACTTGCAACCTATCTAAAAATCTTCTATATTCGCACTATAAAGAAGGTAGACATTAAGCATAACTAAGGACGCTTATATTAGAACGCGCATTAAATATCAACACCAAACGAACAAAACTCAACCATAATTGTAGCTTACAGGTTGTCTACGACAGACGGCCACAAGATTTCAAATGTGCGACATTGAATACTAGCGATAAAGTAATGTGAATGTATATCAATGTTATGTACAGAGAATCTATATATATATCAAACATAAGCTAACAGCATTTATTTGTTGTAGATTACATAGCAACAATGTGATTTATAGAATTAATAATTAAAAATTCAAACCTCATTTTTAGATCATAACGATGTAGGTCGTTAGAAGGAGCAAGCCGACGGGAGTCGTTCTTGCTTCTTTTTTTGTCATATTTCATCAATTAACAGCTTTTATTAAAGAAAAAGAATGGGTGGAATATTTATCTGTGTGCGACAACATAGTGGAATATCTGTGATTTCTTCATACAAAAATAGATATTACACTGCTAATAATAGTTTTTATCCCCAGCCCATGAGAAAGATTTTCGATATTTGCAATGTAAGCAAAAGATAACGCTCCAAAATCTTCGCAACACAAAAACTAAATGCGGATTTTTAGCTTCGTTGTTTAAGATTAGAAGGATGACGTATCAACAACAAAAATGACAAATATATGAAAATATTTTGTACGAGAAATTAAATTTTGCATGTGTGTTTAATACGATATATAAAAATGTGTTTAATGTTTAAATTAAACGACGAATAGTCTAATAGTGATTAGGTCAGCTACGAGTCAATAAAAACATTAGCGGGAAACCGCAACAAAAAGAGATTCCCTGTGTTGGGAGTCTCTTTTTTTATTCTTTACTTCTCCAACTTCTCGCAGAACTCCTCACCCAATTGGAATCCTTCCTCATAAAGACGCTCCAACTTGGCCGTATCCTTCTCCATCCTACTCACCTCGATCGGTCGCAAAGGACGAATGCAGATAATCTCTCCAGCCTCCTCCAATTCATCAATCATCTGAATCTGAGAATTATAGATCTCGTGTCGCTTGCTCAATACAAGGCGAAGTCGAGGGTAATTCTTATAGATAAAACCAGGAACTTTACGGTCTTTCGAATCATCTCTCCATCCCTTGTTGCGAGTAAGAATCACCACATTTTTGCGATGTCCTGTCTCCATAGCTCTACCCACCGGAATATTATCAACAATTCCACCATCCAGCATCGGCACCCCATCAATATTGACAATCTTGCTTACAAACGGAAGACTGCTCGAAGCTCTCACGATATCCAAAACACGTTGCTTATCGCTGGTCTCGCTAAGATACAATGGTCGTCCTGTTAGACAATTAGTAGTTACCATCTCGAAATTAGACGAATATTTGAAGAATTCATCAAAGTCGAATGGAAGCATTCTATTAGGAAATTTATCATAGAGAAGTTTCTGATCGAAAATACAACCCTGAGTTACCAAGTGGCGGAAACCGATATAGTCGTAGCGAGCCAGATAATCAATGTTTGAGATTCGGGCACGCCGAGGCTGACGGGAGATATAGCTCATACCATTGCAGGCACCAGCACTCACGGCTACCGTATAGTCGAAGTACAATCCATGCTTCATAAAGGCATCCAAAACGCCACTTGTGAAGACACCTCGCATACCTCCACCCTCTAGTACTAGTCCTGTGTTCTTGTCTAATCTCATAGATTTTAACGTATCAACCTTAAATAATTATAATTTTAAAGTAAATAATCGATTTTCCCTGCAAAGATAACACTTTTTTAGCTAAAATTTTGTAGCTTTGCAATCTAAATAGTTTGTAAAACGAGAAAATGTTCAATAAAGAGGTTTATACACAACGTCGAGACGAGCTTAAAAAATTAGTTAAGAGCGGCGTTATTCTATTTTTCGGCAATAATGAATCGCCGTGCAACTATCCTTCCAATGGATATTATCCATTTCGCCAGGACTCTTCATTCCTGTACTACTTCGGTCAGAACAGAGATGGTCTTGTTGGCGTAATTGATATTGACAATAATAAAGAAACGCTCGTTGGAAACGACATCGACATCGAGGACATCGTATGGTATGGCTCCGTAGATAGCGTGAAAGACCTCGCCGAACAAGTAGGTGTAGCAAACTCAGCTCCAATGAAGGAACTTGAGACTATCTGCAAAGATGCCCTCAGCAAGAAGCGCGAGATTCATTTCCTGCCTCCTTATCGCTTTGACATCAAGTTGCAGATATTCGATTTACTGGGTATTCACCCAAATCAGCAGAAGTCAGAGGCCAGCCAGGTGCTCATTGATGCTGTAGTAAAGATGCGCTCTACAAAAACTGAACTCGAAATCGAGGAGTTGGAAAGAGCTGCTGTTATCGGCTACAAGATGCACACCACTGCTATGCGACTCACCAAGCCAGGTGTAACCGAAAAGTTTGTAGGTGGACAAGTAGATGGCATCGCCCATTCTTACGGCGCTCAGACTTCTTTCGCTACAATTTTCTCGCAGCACGGCGAAATTATGCACGGCAACCCTTCCATGGCTGTTCTCGAAAGCGGACGCCTTGCGCTTTGCGATGCAGGTGCCGAGACAATCAACAACTATTGCAGTGACAACACTCGAACCTTTCCTGTAAATGGAAAGTTTACCCAGCGACAGCTGGATATATATAAGGTGGTGGAAGAATGCCACGATATGACTTTGGATCTTGCCAAGCCAGGTGTGAAATATGCGGATGTGCATTTTGCTGTCTGCAGAAACATCTTTAACCGCATGAAGGAACTCGGACTTGCCAAGGGCGATACCGAGGAGGCAGTTCGCGAGGGCGCACATGCAATGTTCCTTCCTCACGGATTGGGCCATATGATGGGTATGGATGTACACGACATGGAAGGCCTTGACCAGATTAATGTAGGTTTCGACGAGGAGGTTCGTCCTAACTTGGAGCAGTTTGGTACAAACTGTCTGAGAATGGGTCGCCGACTTCAGGAAGGCTTTGTTGTGACCGACGAGCCTGGCATTTACTTCATTCCAGCCCTTATCGACGAGTGGAAGGCCAAGAAGCATTGTGCCGATTTCCTCAACTTCGACGAATTAGAGAAGTACAAGGACTTTGGTGGAATCAGAATCGAGGATGATGTGCTTATCACAAAAGATGGCTGCAGATTCATCGGTGAGGAAAGAATCCCTTATCATCCAAAGGATGTAGAGGAATTCATGGCCAACAATTAACAAGAATACTAACAATTAAAAAACAAGATAACAAGGGATTTTATGAGAAAATTTTTGGTATTAGCACTTGTCGCATTTACGACTCTAGGTGCCAGCGCAAAAACAGACAAAGATTCGGTAAACAAGAACAAACCTGTCTTTACCGTAATTAAGAAGAATCCAATTACTAGCATTAAGGATCAGAATCGTTCAGGTACTTGCTGGGCTTACTCTACTCTTAGTTTCTTTGAAAGTGAGATTTTGAAAAAAACAGGCAAGACCTACGATCTCGGTGAGATGTTCGTAGCTAACAAGACCTATATGGACCGTGCTGTAATGGCAGTTCGTATGCATGGTGATGTAAGCTTCAGCGAAGGTGGTTCATCTTACGACCCATTGTATTGCATCCAGCACTATGGTATCGTTCCTGAAACCGCAATGCCTCTTCCAGGTTCTCTCTATGGCGATTCTCTCGCTAACTTCAAGGAGTTCTTCTCTGTATTGACTCCTTATGTAGAAAGCGTTGCAAAGAGCAAGCAGAGCAAGTTGACACCAGCATGGAAGAATGGTTTGCAGGGCATTCTCGATGCTTATCTCGGCAAGACTCCAGAAAAGTTCACCTACGAGGGCAAGACCTATACTCCACAGTCTTTCGCAGCTAGCCTTGGCTTGAACTGGGACGATTATGTAAGTTTCACTTCTTACACACACCACCCATTCTGGTCTGAGTTTGCAGTAGAAGTACAGGACAACTGGCGTTGGCCTATGAGCTACAACGTTCCTATCGAGGATCTTACTAAGATTATCGACAACGCTATCAATAATGGTTATACAGTAGCTTGGGGTGGCGATGTTACAGAGGACGGTTTCACACGCAAGGGTCTCGGTATCGCTTATGATATCAAGAAAGTTCGCTCTATGTCAGGTACAGATGCTGACCACTGGTTCAAGTTCTCAAAGGACAAGAAGAATGAGAAGCTCGACTCACTTGGCGTAAACGCACCAGAGATTCAGCCAACTCAGGAAATGCGTCAGGAAGCCTTTGACAATTGGGAGACAACCGATGACCACGGTATGCACATCTTCGGTATTGCAAAGGATCAGAACGGTCGTGAGTACTATATGGTAAAGAACTCATGGGGCAAGTATGGTGACTATGATGGAATTTGGTATATGACAAAGAATTTCGTAGCATATAAGACTATGGACTTCATGGTAAACAAGAACGCAGTACCAAAGGAAATCCGCAAGAAACTCGGTATCTAAAAATTAATAGTTCATATAACAACAAAAAAGAGCAGGAAACTGATAGTTTTCTGCTCTTTTTTTATTAATTTTACGGGCAGAAAGAAAAAATAAACCAAGAATGCATTTTAAATGGAACTATGAAGCACCTTCATCAGAGGAAAAGCTGGCGGCTGAAGAGCTCGGAGGAAAACTGAATATCAGTCCTATCCTCTCTACGTTACTGATCCGCCGAGGCATCACTACTGAGTCGGCTGCTAAACGATTCTTCCGTCCTCAACTTGCAGACCTTATCAATCCTTTTCTAATGAAGGACATGGATATTGCTGTCGACAGGCTGAACGACGCTATGGGAAGAAAAGAGCGCATTCTCGTCTATGGAGACTACGATGTAGATGGATGTACTGCTGTAGCGCTTGTTTATAAATTCCTGCAGCAGTTCTATTCCAATATCGACTACTATATCCCCGACCGATATGACGAGGGATATGGTGTGAGCAAGAAAGGCATCGACTATGCTAACGAGACTGGAGTGAAGCTTATCATCATCCTCGATTGCGGTATCAAGGCAATTGAGGCGATAGACTATGCCAAATCCCTTGGTATAGATTTCATCATTTGTGACCATCACGAACCAGATGAGATTATGCCTAATGCGGTTGCCATCTTGAATCCTAAACGACCAGACGACTCGTTCCCTTTCAAGCATCTTTGCGGATGTGGTGTGGGATTCAAGTTCATGCAGGCGTGGGCAAAGAACAATGGTATTCCTTTCTCCCGACTTATTCCCCTACTCGATTTCTGCGCAGTAAGTATTGCTGCCGACATCGTTCCTGTAGTAGACGAGAACAGAATTCTCGCTTTCCATGGTTTAAAGCAGTTGAACAATAATCCTTCTATTGGTTTGAAAGCGATTATCGACATCTGCGGATTAAGTGGAAGAGAAATCTCGATGAGCGACATCATCTTCAAGATCGGTCCTCGCATCAATGCCTCTGGAAGAATGGAGAACGGCAAGGAAAGTGTTGACTTACTTGTCGAAAAGGACTATTCGAAAGCATTGAAGATGGGACATCATATCAATGAGTATAACGAGCAGCGAAAGGATATCGACAAGCAGATGACCGAAGAGGCCAATCAGATTGTGAGTCGTCTGGAAAGTCAGCAACATCGCTCCAGCATCGTTCTCTATGATGAGGGCTGGAAGAAGGGCGTTATCGGTATTGTGGCTTCCCGTCTCACAGAAATCTATTTTCGACCAACAGTTGTCTTGACTAGAGATGGCGAACTGGCTACTGGTTCTGCTAGAAGTATTGCTGGTTTTGATATCTATTCGGCCATAAAAAACTGCCGTGATCTGCTGATGAATTTCGGTGGACACACTTATGCAGCAGGTCTTACCATGCGATGGGAAAATGTAAAAGACTTCAGAGACCGCTTCCAAAAATATGTGGAAGAGCATATCGAGCCTGAACAGACCGAGGCTATTCTACAAATTGACGAACGAATCGACTTCAAGGATATTACTCGCAAACTGCATAATGAGTTAAAGAAATTCTCTCCTTTCGGACCTTGCAATCCAAAACCATTATTCTGCACCTGCGGTGTTTACGATTATGGCACTAGTAAGGTAGTTGGTCGCCAACAAGAGCATATCAAACTGGAGCTTGTCGATAGCAAGAGTAGCAATGTGGTTAATGGCATCGCCTTTGGCCAGAGTGCCTCTGCACGCTATATCAAGAGTAAGCGCGCCTTCGACATCGCCTATACCATTGAGGACAACGTCTTCAAGCACAACCAGGTACAGTTGCAGATTGAGGACATCAGAGCTACTGAGGAACAAGAAGCTTAACTTCCTGCTCAATTGGAGGATAGATTATGCAATTGGATGACTATAGAAGAATTCTGATGAACTATTGGGGATACCCTGACTTCAGGGGTATCCAATCTGACATTATCAATTCTATCGGGAGTGGACAGGATACACTAGGCCTGATGCCTACTGGTGGTGGAAAATCTATCACTTTCCAGGTTCCGGCATTAGCAATGGATGGTGTGTGCATCGTCATCACTCCACTGATAGCCTTGATGAAAGACCAGGTACAACACCTGGTAGAAAGAGGCATCCGTGCAGATGCCATCTATTCGGGACGTTCCCGTTCTGAAATCGTACAGATTCTTGAGAACTGCATTTTTGGCGGCATCAAGATTCTGTATGTATCACCAGAACGATTAGGTTCTGACCTATTTCTTAATAAACTTCGACACATGAAAGTGAGTTTCGTCACAGTAGATGAAGCTCACTGTATCAGTCAATGGGGCTATGATTTCCGACCAGCATATCTGAAAATTGCAGATATACGAGAAATCAAGCCGGAAGTTCCAGTACTGGCCCTAACAGCAACCGCAACTCCTGAGGTTGTAGATGATATCCAGGAACGTCTTCATTTCAAAGAGAAGAATGTATTCCGAATGAGTTTTGAGCGCAAGAACCTTGCCTATGTAGTGCGAGAGACTAGCGATAAAGCCGCAGAACTTATTCATATCCTTAATTCTGTAGGCGGTTCTTCTATTATCTATGCAAGAAGCAGAAAAAGAACGAAAGAAATTGCAGAGCTTGTTGCAAAGAGTGGAATCAGCAGTACTTTCTACCATGCCGGTCTGGATGCAGCTATTAAAGACGAGCGTCAACAAGCCTGGCAGCGAGATGAAGTTAGGGTAATGGTGGCAACAAATGCCTTCGGAATGGGTATCGACAAGCCTGACGTACGATTGGTGATTCATGTAGATTGTCCTGATTCTCTTGAGGCATATTTCCAGGAGGCAGGACGTGCAGGACGTGATGGCAAGAAAGCATTTGCAGTATTGCTCTATAACAACCACGACCAACGCAAACTTGATAAGCGAGCTGCCGATAATTTTCCAGAAAAGGATTTCATCCGTGATGTCTATGAGCATCTTGCCTATTATTATCAGATAGGTGTGGGTAGTGGCTATGGCAAACGATTTGAGTTCAATATCGGCAAGTTCTGCGTTACCTATAAGTACTTCCCTATTCAGGTGGATTCTGCCTTGAGGCTATTGGAGCAATGTGGCTATATATATTATGATGATAATCCTGATGATAACGCCAGATTAATGTTCCGGCTTACCAGAAATGATCTCTACAAACTGGACAATCTCTCGCCCAACGAGGATAATATCATCACAGCCTTGCTTCGAATGTACCCAGGTCTTTTCAGCGACTACATCTACATTGATGAAAGTATGATTGGAAAGATGTGCGAATTAACGCAGCAACAGGTATATATGATTTTAAAGAACCTGTCCGCACGTAGAATTCTTGATTTCGTTCCAAGAAGAAAAATGCCATCAATCACTTACACTCAGGATCGTGAGGATGGTGACAAAATCATTATTCCAAAGGAAGTATATGAAAACAGAAAGGAGCAATATATTCAGCGTATTCATTCGGTTATTGCCTATGCGACTAACGATAGTATATGCCGTTCCAGACAGCTGTTGCTCTATTTTGGCGAAGAAGGCTACCACGATTGTGGCCAATGTGATGTTTGTTTGAATCCTCAATCCTCTCCAACCACAGAGAGTTCAAAACAATATCAGGAAATCATTCTGGATATTTTGAAGGATAAGCAGCCTCATCCCCTTAAGGAGTTGAAACAACAAGCTATCCCAACTAAAGAATTAGAACAAGCACTTCAATACTTAGTGGATGAGGAAATTGTTTCCATACAATTTACCAACATACAATTGAAAACATAGAAACATAAGAAACTTAAAAAAAAGATTTAGCCTGCACGTGATCGTCACATGCAGGCTAAATTATTTTTGCCATATCATAATCTAAAAATCTATCTTAACGTTAGCTCGATGAATTTAAGTTTGATATATTGAAATGTTAAAAAAGCTAACTCAACGGTTTAGCTAGTCTAAACCGACGGTTTACGACCTCTAAATGGTGCATTTACGTTGGCTAT
>CAJOPE010000012.1 GCA_905236815.1 uncultured Prevotella sp.
ATGAGTTATACAAACTTTGAAGCTTTTTTTTATTCCAAATTTAAGTTAATATATGCATTGATTCCTTACATGCGAAACTTCAGTAATCAATAAAAATAATATGGTAAAAAATAATCAATATCCACCTTCGCAAAAGAATGTAGAGCCAAAGATTGTGCAGCAGAAGATTGAAAAGGCTCAGTGTCAAAATTGCCAGGAGTGTCATGAAGATCTGAAAGAACTTACAGATACAAATAATCTCCTAACAAGTGTTTTGGAAAAGCTCTGTATATATATCAAAGACAAGGCTGTTTTTCATCTTGATGACGATTCTAAGAATATTATTTCCGACTTTAACGCTAAGGCTAAAGATACATCTGAGCATACCATCGAACTGCTTGGGGTGAAGGCTCAATTAGCCGAGTTGCCTTTAAGGATGAGTGGTGTAGTAGACGACGAAATGAGAAAGTTCAAGATAAAGCTTTACAGCAACTATTTCATGTTATTCGTCTCTTCGCTTTGCATCACTGGATGGTATGGAAGCTGCTCTAGCTATGAAGGGAAAATCACCCAACTGGAGAATGAAATTGCTCATCGTGACTCTATTGAAGAGTTCGCAACCTGGGCATTTGACTATTCTGGCGGAAGAAACGGTCGCCTGTTCCATGAATATCGCAAAATGAAAGAATACCAGGAAACTGATGAATTAGTCCATCCATGGAAAAAGCAGGAACGAAAATGAGCATACTTGGATTTAATATCTCCTCAAGTATGTATCGTCAACGAATTTGAGGAGATTTACATGATATATCGTTAACCTCCACTAGCCTTATGCCATTATCTTAGGAAATCATATCAGCTATAAATGAAAAGATATATCATACCGATAATGCGCCCCAAAGTAGGTGAGATGTTAATTCTCGAGATTCCTATATGGTAACTGCAAAATACTGTCACCATTCCAATTCACTGTCCGACAAGTGAGTCTTCTTGTAAAAAAAGGGATTTCCACAAGAAGACAACAGTACTGTCATAATCAATATAATAAATGATTTCTTCATGATATTCGTTTTATTTAATAATTTCACTTGACCCTGTCAAAAAATCATGTGGATAAATTAACGATGTTTTGCCTGAAGCTAGCAAGTTTCATATTTTTTTTGTATGTTTGTACTCAATAAAAATAGTACCAATGAAAAAAAGCAAAGTTATAATATTAGTAATATTGACAGGCTTATTATTGCCTGTTGTATTCTCTTCGTTTTATTATCTATATTATCCATTTTGCAAATTAAGCATGTTTGAATCCGATTATAATGATTCAACTGAATTCTTGTTAGCCTTTGAGGATAGAGTCAAACTATATTCAGAAACTCTTTTTCTCAAAAAGGGACAATCCTTTAAGGATATTCCATTAAATAATGGTGAAAAGGTAAACATCCGTTTAGGGTGGGATAATAGTATAACAGTAACGTCACTAAATATTAATAAAAAAATCCTTGTAAGCGAGGTACATGTGTATTATAATTATGATCCAAAATTAATAAGAGATGGTATTCATAGCATGTATTCTATTTCGTCTATCGTTCTAGACTTCAAAGATGTAAATAACGATAGCATTCTTATTTGTAGGCAACCAGATGAACTTCTTTATGGCAAACGTCTATATGGATTTGGAATAGCTGTAAATGGAAAGGTGGTCAAGACCGGCAATAATACTTTCTTTGATTATTGATATTTTTTATACTTTTACAATTCACTAAGAACTTGAAGTATTATGGTTATGAAAGAGAAGATTAAATCTTTTATACGATTTGGAACCGTGGCGTTAATAAGCAGTATCATCACTTCGTTACTGATATGCGGATTTATGATAGCGTTCTTCCGTGTATCAAATGTTGAAGGCTTCTTAAGAGGCACATGCGTATTGTGGCATGGTATACCATTATTTACTTTTGTCAATTTATTCCTAACAGGCTTAATATATATGATGTTACGTTATAAAAAAAATCTTTTAACTTGTCACATCATAGTATTTTTTGCCCTAATTGCCCTAATTCTATTTATAATAGGAGTTGATAACAACATGTCATCAGTAGTGTACTTCTTTATTATTGGAACTTTTGTTGTTTTCCCATACATCATTCTATTAATTATGGGCTATTACCTTGCAAAGAATTGGATATATCATGATAACATTCAGGAAATCTAAACGACCTAATTTGCTAAAATTAGGTACATTTCCTTTTGGATAAACATCAGGTAACTTTTCTATAATATACCATTAACGCTAAAAGATACAGTCCTTTTCGTTAGGTTTATAGTAGCTCCAGCACCTGTCTGTGGACCACCTCCTTTAGAGTTATACCAATATCTCTTCATTGCTGTATATCCTTCACCAGGACGAACTCTTATCGATGACTGCAGGTTCACTTCTATGATTTTGTCACCATTTTCTTCATAAGCGTAATACTGACGGAAGTAATGATCGAAAGGATTCATCTCAGTGAACATTCGATAATCGGTGATATGTTTCTTCAGCTTCTCTGCTTCATCCCGCTTTAATGAATCAATATGGTTCATTAGAAGTGTTCTTGCCTCCAACATTTCCTCACGTGTACAGCCATGGTATTTGGAACATTCGTTATAGTCGCGTGAGATAAAGATATTTGTACGCATAATAATATCCAGCGAATCTTTATTAAAGTCTTTGGCAAGCACATTTCCGTGACCAGAAACCGTTAGATCGATTTTTCCTTTCCTTTTTTTGAAGGGTGCTGACTTCCTATACATAACCTTTTTCTTCACTCCATCGATGTTTGATAGCGTCAGCGAAGAATCTCGCAATTCATCAATGATGCACAATGTTGTATGGCTCAGCCGGTCTGTGAGCAATAAGGAATCGCCCAAAACCTTGATGGACTTATAGACATATAAAGTATCGCTGACCACAGGATCAACGTAGTAATAACAATCTTCATCTGCGAAATCCAATCGCACGAATCGTGGACCATCTGTCGTTGATTCACTCTCCACATTCCAAATGCCATAGATGTCTGAAGGATTAATCTCCTTCTTGCACGATGTTAGGCAGAAGGTGAAGAGCAATAACAGTAATGTCCAAAATGATTTCTTCATGATATTCATTTTAATATTCAGCAAAGATAATAAATCCTGCAGAAACTGTCAAGAATTTGGGCGGCTAATGTACCTAATTTCCCCTCCTAAGTAGGTGACTTGATAAATAAAATAAAGACTGACAGATACTCAATATTTGAGATTCTGCCAGTCTTTATTTTATACTGATCTTTGCCTTCTGCGATAACTGAGAATTCGCTCTTCATCAGCATCCGTGATATGAGCGGCGGCATCACTCAGCATATTCAATATCTTAGCCTTATCGCGAGGCATTGAGGCGATGAAAGGTGTAGATACAGTCACTGATTGAGCAAACACCTGTATCGGATTCTTCATGGTGCTCAAAAGCGCGTAGAACTCCTCTATTCGCTCCTTTTCTGTTTCCTCCTCAAATTCGCCAGTGAGAATCTACTCATAGAGTTTCGTATCTGGCAATACACTCACGGTAGTCAGGAACATGAAATGAGGATGCAGTTTATTGAAGAGCTCTGCCGATATTCTGGCACTCTCCACTCCTCTGCCTTTTCCCGCAATACCTCCCAGATAGATGATGCGATATAACATACCTGCTTCTTCGAGCTTACGACAGCCTTCGAGGATGTCGGCAGGTGTGTAGCCCTTGTTCATAAAGCTGAGTACCTGGTCATCACCGCTCTCTACACCTATTACTATATTATTGAAACCCACAGCCTTAATATTTTTCAAATCCTCCACACTCTTGCGCTTTAGGTCGTCAATACGGGCATAGGTGGCAATAGATGCGCCTGGGATATACTTCTGCATGAGTCGCCCGATTTCCAGCAACTTATTGGTGGCGAGGGCGAAAGGATTACCTCCCGATGCCCAAATATGTTTCTGACGAGGCCAACGATGACGAACTTCGCGCAAGTCTTCCTCTATCTGTCGAAGTGGAGCCATGCGGAAAGGATAGCCATTATAGAAATTGCAGAATATGCACTTGTTGTGGGTACAGCCAACTGTTGCCTCTACGAAAATACTGTTTGCATCCGTAGGTGGACGCACGATAGGACCATTAAATGCATTCTTACCTCTTTTTATTCTACTACTGGAACCTCCTGAATATATGTTGCAGCTACCTTCTCGCAGAAATTTGGCACATCGGCAAACGCCTCTTCACCTGCCTTGCCATCAAATGCCTTCTTGGCATCCTCAATACTATCAAACCACAACTCCGAGAAACCGTCAATAGGTGAATCTGGATATTCACGACGGTCGATAGGATTGATGGTGTAAGCCAAAAGGCCTGGAGTCTTCTGGGCAATCTCTGAATGAACATTGGTCCAATGCTCCATAAAATGTTCGAATGTCATATCGCTTCTCTTGACCAAAAGGCCTACATGCTTGAATCTTGTCTTCATATTGTCTTCTTTTTAATGTTTCTATCTTTTCAAGTGCAAAGGTACAGCGATTTTCCGAGGTTATCGACAACAAAATTCGTCCAACATTTGCCGTTTTGTGAACTTTTGATTATTCTTGCAGCAAGAACAAGTAAAATAACGGCTATTATGCGTACGATTGAAGATCTCAAGGCACTGCATCACACCACTGGCGCTATCAACAAACTCAGCGTGTGTTACCCCATCGACCATCTGTGGGCGGCTGGAACGATGCAGCAAAAAAGACTATAACACTTACTATACATTTCTTATTGTAACGAATAGTTATTTAGTGCGTATTCTGCGAAATACAGCAGGAAGAAGCGTAAAGGATTTTATTGCCGATATGCTATCGAAAGATGCTACTCAGATGCTTCGCCACACTGACATGACCATTGCGCAAATAGCCCGAGAATTAGGCTTTGAGGATAATTCATCATTTGCCAAGTTCTTTAAACGATATAATGGGCAGTCGCCACAATCCATCAGACACGAGTACAAATAAAAACGTGAATAATAAACCTTGTTACCGCCAAAAGTAGGTTAACTGCTACGTATTTTAACTATTTGGATATGGATGCATATTGTTTCTTGGTATATTCGATGTACTTTTGGTATGCTCGAATACGTAGATGATCCATGCAACCAGAAAAAATAAATAATAGGATGCTACACTGTATTATCCATTTCTTTTCCGATAGTTTCCCGAAATTAACACCTTATTAACACCCTGATAAAAAGAAAAGTGCTGTAAATCATTGATTTACAGCACTTTATTAAAGTCAATTAGTACCCAGAACCGGGATCGAACCGGTATGCCTTGCGGCACTGGTGTTTGAGACCAGCGCGTCTACCTATTCCGCCATCTGGGCGAGGCATCTTTTGGATGACGGGTGCAAAGGTAATACTTTTTTTTTGAACTGCCAAAGAAATAATCGAAAAATATTTTTGTTAGTGTGGTATTGTTGATTTTTTTTTGGCGTTTTGTTTTTTTTTCTTACCTTTACGTTGTAATAATGATGTCGCATTGACTATGATTAAACAAGATAATAATAACTACTGTGTAATTTTAGCAGGAGGCAAAGGAAGAAGACTTTGGCCTATTAGTAGAGAAACTAAACCGAAACAATTTATTGATTTCTTCGGCTCGGGAAGTACGCTTCTACAATCAACTTATGAAAGATTGCTGAAGGTTTTCCCGAAAGACCACATTTTTGTGAATACAAACGAGGTTTATGTAGATTATGTATTGGAACAACTCCCAGATCTTGCTCCCGATAACCTGATGGCTGAGCCTATTCATCGCAATACGGCTCCGAGTGTGGCCTGGGCTGCCCATCGCATCGCCAGGATCAATCCTAATGCAAATATCTTAATTTCTCCTTCCGACCAGATGGTGGTAAACGAGGAGAAGTTTATTGCCGACTTGATGGAGGGGCTTGAATTTGTGGGGGAGAGGGATTGTCTGCTCACTATGGGTGTGAGACCTACTCGCCCGGAGCCAGGCTATGGCTATATCCAAATAGGCGATTATTCCAACTTCGACGATGTATATGAAGTGAAATCGTTTATTGAGAAGCCTGATCGTAATTTTGCCTCGATGTTTGTGGAGAGTGAGGAATGGTATTGGAATACAGGTATGTTCTTAAGTAATGTGCATTACCTCGGACAGTGCCTGTATAAGATTCTGCCTGTAGTGCTCCGCAATTTGGATGAGGTGCATCCTCATTTCACCCTTGAAGAGGAGAATGCCTTCGTGAAGGAGAACTTCGTTTCCTATCCAAATATCTCTATTGACTATGGAGTGCTGGAGAAGTCGGAAAATGTATATATAAAGAAGTGTGATTTCGGCTGGGCAGATGTTGGTACCTGGCATGGTATCTTTGAAGCCCGACAGAAGAGTGATGATGACAACGTGGTAATCGACAGTGATGTGATTCTGGAGGATGCCCATCAGAATGTGATTAAGCTCCCGAAAGGCAAACTAGCGGTAATTAATGGCCTGGATGGCTTTATTGTTGCCGAACAAGGCAACGTGCTGCTAATCTGCAAGAAAGAGGATTCTTCGGCTCTCGTTCGCAAATATGTGAATGAGGTACAAATGAAGAAAGGTGAAGATTTTGTGTAATTGTAACACAAAATATATAAAAATTTTTGTATCTTTGCAAATCGGAACCAAAAATGGTTCCGATTGCTGTATGGGAAATAAGTTTTTAACTATAGCATTCTTGATGCTATCTTTAAATATCGAAGCCCAATCTTCTGTAGTCTTCTATGAGAGCTTCGACGGAGTCGATTATTATGAAGACGATTACAAAGACTTTGAAGCCTCTGGTGGCATGTTTTCTGCCAATATTCAGGCAGATAAACTGGATAATCCTAGTTTATTGGCTTATAGCGCAAAGGCTGTAAACGATAATCCGGAAATAGGACATGGTTGTATCGGTGTTGGTACTTATTCCTACGCTTCAAAATTTGCCATACCCGTAAACTTTACTACCGAATATCCGATGGCGCTGAGCTTCCGCTTTGCACCAGCATTGCATGTTGTCAAGACGGAAACGAGTTCCTCGGTTCTCTATAGCATTGTAGAAAATGTGTTTGATAAGAAATCACCTAAGGAAATATTTGTGGATGGTGAGAAAATAAAGGGACAGCTGAGTAATTACAAACTCCAGCCGATGCAGTGGCATTCTATCCGTATCGTGTATAGTAAGGTGGAAAAAAAAGGCTATATCTCTTTTTCCTCTAAATTTGCTTCAAGGGTGCATTATAGCGGTAAAAAGAACGACACTCAAGAAAAAAGTCCGAAGTTCTTGCTGGATGATGTGAAACTGGAGATATTGGATAATTCGCCTGTAGTGGAATATGCTCAATCTCAGCAAAACACCTTTGGACAATGTAAATTCGCCAATGTCCGACTGGACAGAACTATCAGCAACCGATACTGGAATACCCTCTGTCTCCCCTTCGGATTGACACGAGGACAGATTCATCAGCTTTTTGGTGAGAAGACAATTGTACAGGAATATACCGGTGAGGAAAACGGGAATATGAAATTTGACCAGGTACAAACCACGAAACCAGGTGTACCTTATATTATTAAACCTGAACATACGGTTGAAAATCCTTTGTTTCAGGGAGTAGAAATCACAGGAGAGGAACCCAAGTGCATCGATTATAATGGATTTGCCTTTACAGGTATCTATAATCCACTAAAAAATGAAGAAGTACGCCGAAACTGCTATCTAGGTGTGGATGGAAAGTTGCGCTATATGGCGAAAGAATATATAATGAATGGCTTTCGCTGCTATATCACCCTTCCTGCAGGTGAGACGATGGCAAAAGTCTCTTTTGGGGATACAACTTCATCGGTTGAGATGCCTGCAGACGACAGAAACCAGGCTGTTGCTGCCTTCTATAATCTCCTGGGACAGAAAATCAACACAACTTACAGAGGTATTGTTATCAATAGAGGAAGAAAAGTCTATCAAAAGTAATGTATAAGAAAAAAATGAACCTGAAAGAATATTTAAAACCAACGATTAAAATTTTCCAAATTCAAAATCATTTAATGAACAGTATTTCCACCACTTTATTACCAAATGGCAAGGATAGTGAGACAACTGTTTCTACAGACAACCCCGAACAGGAAGATCCAACGGTAGCTCCTGCTGCGAAAATTAATACCTGGGAGGATGATGATAGTTGCGGAGACTACTAACTATTTATTTTTTGATTACCGATCGCAGCACGAACCATAGATGCATCAGGGCTGTCTGGAAATAGCCGTAATGGCTCGCCATCACTTCGAAACGCTCCTTCAGACTTGCCCGGTGGTTCTGGGTGCTCATGCCTCCCTCCAGATAGTTGGTGAGCGTGAGGTGTGTATTCCTCAGCGGCAACTGCTGCTGGGCACTGGCCTTCATGATGCGGATGCACCAGTCGACATCGGCACTGAAACGATAGTGGGTGTTATAGGGATGCTCCTTGGCCAGGCGGGTGAGGGCATAGAACGACTGATGGCACACCACCATGCCCTGACGGAATGACTTCCAGGTGAGGCGTTTCGGGGCGGTGAGGCGGCGATGACGCACAAAATGGCCCTCCATATTCACTACATCGGTCTCGCCATAGAGTACACCTGGAAGCTGCTCGCCATCGGCAATATTGCCGGCTGCCAGGTCGAGGGTGTCGGCGGCGGGAAAGGTGTCACCGGCATTCAGAAACAGCAGGTAGTCGCCCGTGGCCAGCTCGATGCCCTTGTTCATGGCATAATAAAGGCCCTTGTCGGGCTCGCTCAGGATGCGGATCTCGTGATCGTTGTCCATCTGGTCGGATTTCTCCTTGTAGGCCTTGGCCAGCTCGAGGGAATGGTCGCTCGAGGCACCATCGAGGATGAGGTGCTCTATCTCGTGATGATGCTGGGAGAGCACGCTGTCGAGGGTGCGCTGCAATACGCTTTCGGAATTATAGACGGCGGTGATGATGGTGAACTTGATCATAGCTTGTAGTTTTTGAAGGCCATCGCCTGGTTGTAGATCTCGATGTATTTCATGGCCACGGCATGCTGGGAATAGCAGCGGGCCACTTTCTGGATGGCGTTGGTGCTCAGACGGGTATAGTCGGGCGCAGTGAGTACCCACTCGATGCCCTTGGCAAGGTCGTCGGAACTTCGGTAGTCGGCGATGTAGCCGTTCTGCAGATGGTCGATCTCCTCGGGGATGCCGCCCACCCTGAAGCCCACGCAAGGCACGCCGCAGGCCATGGCCTCCATGAGGGTGTTGGGGAGGTTGTCTTCGAGCGAAGGGAGTACAAACACATCGCTGGAGTTATAGAGGTTCACGATCTGCTGAGGATCGCTGATATAGCCTTGTGGGAAGACGGGAAGGGACAGCTGGCCGGCGATCTCCTCGGAATGGCCTCCGAGAAGGACAACGCCTGTGATCTCCTTCATCTCGGGATGCTGGTTCACCAGCTGATGGATGGCCTCGACAAAGTAATCGACACCCTTGCGGGCATCAGTGACCTTCTGGGAGACAAAGAGAATGAGTTTCTTATCGACTGGAAGATTGCTGCGGAGGCGCGACTCCTTCTTGTCCTGCTGGCGATAGAGGTGGGTGTCTATAGGATTTGGAATGTTGGTGAGGCGCTGGCCCACAAACAATCCGCTCTGACGGGCCTCGTTCTCGAGCCATTTGCTGCACGAAACGAAATAGATGTTGCCATCGCGCATCAGCTTCTGCTTCTTGCGATAGACCGAGGCTGAGAGGTCGTTGTCGCTGCCGCCACCCGGGAGCAGTTGACAGTTGCCGCAGCCATTGCGGTTGGCATGGCAGCCGCGTGTATAATGACAGATGCCTGTGGCCATCCACAGATCGTGCATGGTCCATACCACCGGTTTGCCGCTCTTGAGAATCTTCTGAATGCCCTTGAGGGATAGCATGCCCTGATTGATCCAGGAGAGATGGATGACATCGGCCTCCTTGAACTCGCGCAGCTGAGTGATGTCGCAGCCCGACGAGGCGGTATCGATTTCCCAGAGATGCTCTTTCTGGAAGAGCAGGCGCAGGTAGATGCCCAGGCGCTCCCGCAGAAAATGCCACTTGTTGGTGCTGCGATGAGGAAGCTCCACCACGGTGATGTCCTCAGTTTCCTTGTCACGTACCAGCATCTTGGCCTTTACTCCGTTGTTGTTCAGAGCATCCATCAAACGGTTGGCGGCAACAGCGGCTCCACCCGTCTTTTCGGAAGTATTTACAATTAATACACGCATAATGTTCAGTCTTTGCTCGCAAAGTTACTAAAAAAAATCAGGATATGATGCAATAGATGGGTATATAACAAAAAAAATACGCTACGACTCAATCGCGAGCTGCAGCGTATAACCTATGTTTAACTAAAAATCCTTTTTCTAAACTAAAGGTTGCCTCTCGGCCTCCTTTTCGTTACCTGTTAAACAATCATTTAAATCTACCTTAAAACCTAATAACTAAAAACCTAAATCTATTACTACTAACCTAAACAATCTATTAACCTTTTGATGATGCAAAGGTATGGCTTTTTTCTGGTCGAAGCAATAGTTAGGGGGGAGTATTTATCTTTTCTATGCTTTTTCTTGACCTATGTCAATTTTACTGTGTCCGCACACAATTTAACTGTGTCCGCACACAACTCATTTCTCTATCAAGGCAACGGCATAAGCGGAGATGCCTTCCTCTCGACCGGTAAAGCCTAGTTTTTCGGTAGTGGTTGCCTTTATACTGACATCTTCCTCGTCGATGCCCATCACCTGGGCCAGACAAGTTTTCATCTCCTCGATGTGAGGATTGAGCTTAGGATGCTCGGCGCACACGGTGGCATCGATATTGCCGATGTGATAGCCCTTGGTGGCGATGAGATCGACTACCTTTCGGAGCAGGATCTTGGAATCGACATCGAGGGTTTCGGCAGAGGTGTCGGGGAAATGATAGCCGATGTCGCGCATATTGGCGGCACCTAGAAGGGCATCGCAAATGGCGTGTATCAGCACATCGGCATCGCTGTGGCCCAGCAGTCCCATGCTGTGCTCGAGCTTTATGCCGCCCAGCCAAAGGGCACGGCCTTCTACTAGTTTGTGGACATCATAGCCCATTCCTACTCTTATCTTCATAATTCCTTTGTTTTAAAACGATTATTTGAATAGATCCTTGATGCCGTCGAGGTCGAAGTTGAGACTGAAACGGAGGGTCTGGTCGAGTGGGTTGCTCTTGGCGGTGGAAATGATATAGCCTGCATCGAGTGAGAAGGCGCTCATCTTGAAGCCTGCACCCACGGTGAAATACTTGCGGTTGCCCTGGCTCTCGCTCTCGTGGTGATAGCCTGCACGGAGCGCAAAGCGGTCGTTGTAGATGTACTCGGCTCCCACGCTCCACTGGATTTCCTCGAGCTCGCCCTTGAAACCGTCCTGGGAATCGCCAAAGCTCTTGAAGATTCCGCTGATAGAGGATACATCGTCGTATTTCTGGTGAACATAGTCGGTATATTCATTCTGCCAGTCGGACTGGTTGTTGAGGTTGTAATTGGTTGGATCGTTCTTGAAGTCGATAAACTGCTGGGCAGTTGGCGGGGTTGGAACGAGGAACTTATTGGCATCAACGGCAAAGGTGATGCGGTTGTAGTCATCGATTGGTACCATGAGTGAGGTTCCCAGACGAAGATTGGCTGGGAGGAACTGGCCATACTCGTAGCCATCGAATTTGATTTTACTACCAATATTGGAGATATTCAAACCGAAACCCAGCTGACATTCACGGTCGCCCAGGTTCACATAGTTCTGATAGTAGGCAGCGAGGTCGGCGGCAAAGGCGGAAGCAGGGGAGGCATCCTCTTCGTAGCTGAGACGCATATCTGAGTAAATCCATCGCACGGCTGCAGCAATAGAGAAGTTCTCGCTCAGCATCAGTGAGTAGGCTACATCGGCCGACATCTCGTAAGGCTTCACGGTCATGGCACCTTCGTCCATGCTGGTATATACCTCACCCAGTGAGAAATAGCGGATGGAACCGGATACGGCACTATAGTCGCCAATGCGGTAGAAGCCGGAAAGATAGGCCATACCCATATCGTTGACCAAAGAGCGAAGCCAAGGCGTGTAGCTGATGGCGACTCCGGCACGAGAGATGTTGAACGGATATTTGGCCGGGTTACAATGCTGCGAATTGACATCGGCATCGGTGGCTGCACCCACATCACCCATACCTCCACCTCGGGCATCCGGGGCGATGGTCTGAGAGATCACTGCGTATTGTACTGGATTGAATTCGTGCTGCTTGGTCTGGGTGGCTGTCTGGTCGGTGGTAATGGTACCGGATTCCTGAGCCGATGCAGGGATGCCTGCGGAGAACAAGAGGGAAAGCACGATGATTCTAACTAGTTTATTCATAATCTTTTTCGAATTGTAATAGACTAATGAGTAAACGTGAAATGCGCTTACTTATTGTTTGAGGATGATTAGTTTCTTGGTTTGCTGGGTATAACCACTGCCTTCCGACGAAATGCCTACCCGGTAGAGATATACACCTGTGCTGAGACGGGTTCCGCTGTTCGAGGTGAGATCCCAGTTCACAGTATGGGCTCCGTTCGAGGTGACGCCTGTCTCGGTATGCTGCCACTGCTGACGGCCAGAGGCATCGAAGACCTCGATCTTGATGTCCATCTTGCAGCCCACTCTGTCGTGATTGATGACAAAGGTGGTGGAGGTTTTGGCTGGATTAGCGGTGGCGCTGATGCTGAAGAGCGACGGCTCAAGTCCCTTCACTACATTGAAATTCAAGGTGGTGGTGGAGGAGTTGTTGAGAATATCCCAGGCACGGAACTTCAGTACATGAGGTCCTTCGGTCAGTGTTGGCAGGATATAATAGGTAGAGCCGCTGGTATAGGAGCCGAAGTCGAACATGAAGTTGTCGTTCAGGTCGTAGGTCATCGAGGCATCGCCATCGATGATGAGCTGCATATTATGTCCGATTCCACTTCCGGTGGCATTGATGCCATCCTTATCCTTCAGGGTAGCCGCAAAATATGGGGTGCTGTTCACCTTACCGCCATCGGCAAAGGATGGACTGTTGAGGTAGCAGTAGATGGAAGGACCGATAGAGTCGTTGCTGGAAATCTCGCTTCCGCCAACGATGAAATCCTCGCAGTTGCCATGCGCACTCTGCTGGTGGTCGTTGCTTACACCATAGATATTGATGAGACCATTGCCATTGGTATAGCTGATATCCATAGGAACGGCAAAGGTGATATTGAACTGTCCATTGCGGATACTGTCGCTGCCATTATAGAGATTGGTAGTTCTATCCTTATATTGGAAAGCCGACTCGGCAGTTTCTTCCTGCTGCTTACAAGTGATGGTGGTCTCGGCATCTCTTACCGTTGCCGATACCACACCATTGAAGTTAGAGCCATTCTCGATATGTCCCTGGATCTTTGCGATAGAACCCGCCTTCAACTGAGCTGACTCAGGACTGCTGGAAGTGGAAATTCCATTGATGGCATCGATGACCACCTTCATTTTAGGAAGTTTCAGTGCAAGGGCCGGGTCGCCAAGGAGAGAGTATTGCAGACGGTTGCTGCTTCGGTCGATTTCTCCATAGATGTTGTTGACGAGATCGTTCTGGGCCAGACGATGGGCCTCGCCGATGGTGATGGCATCTCCATTCTCATCGCAGCTCAATACCCGGCGAAGGAAACTGCGGTTCATGTATTTGTTGAGGTTGGCATATACGGTTCGGGTGGTACCATAGAAGGCCACGGCACCTCCGTTGGCATTGAGCACGGCTGCCTCGCCGATGGTGGAAAGAGTTCCATCGAATGGCATGATATCGCAGGAGGCGGTAATCCAAAGTGGAAGGTTCTTGTTGGAGAATCCCTCGAAATCGCTCAGGCGGAGTACTGCCTCGTGGGAAATCTGGTCCTGTCGGCCATGACCGGCATAGTCCATGATGAGGGCGCCATTCTGCTGTTGCTTCTTAATGATGCTGGAAGCCTCGGGATAGCTGTGGCCAGTTGAGGAAGACTCGCGGGTATAGGCATCCCACATTACTTTCTTTACAACATATTCAGGATGCAATTTTGCAATATAGTCGGCCACATCGTTTTCATCTCTCATGTGGAGATTATCGTTTCCGTCGTCGCCCATGAACATAAGGGTGTTCTGCCAGTTGCCAGCATACTGGTTGTTGGCGTAGCTGATGGTCTTATCCACCATTATCTTCGCCTCGGCAGCTGTAGTAACAGGGAATCTTCCAATGGCGATGTCGATGGTCTCGATGGTTGGAGAACCGCCTTTGCCCTCGCCAAGAAGTCCTATCCAACTATCATCCACATAGCAGTCCACCTCGTTGAAGGAGTTCTCGCTTTCGTAGCAGAGCAGATAGTCGTCGGGATTGAGTTTCTTGCATTCGGCAGTATTCATTCGGTTATCCCAAACGCAATCGCCGAATAGCAGCAGATATTTAGGCATATCGTCCTCGGTGGGAGCTTTGTCGTAGAGCATCCTCATATAGCGGCGGTAGGCATTGATATCTGGGGTTCCACTTGAGAACTCGTTGTAGAGTTCATCGGCAGGAACGATATTCACACGAAGTCCATCGTGAGACTCGTGGAAGGCTTTCAGGCGCTGAGCCTGTGTGAGCAATTTCTGAGAAGTTGGGATGATGATGACCATATCGGCCTGTGGGTCGGCATGATGATCCTGGTTGGTAATGTTATAGACATACTCAGGAGTGGCTGCAATCGCCGAGAGGTTCGGGGCAGGGGCAGCATCATCGTAGGTAAGGGAGATATAGTCTAATCTTACTGGTCCTCCCGATTTTGGAGTGATGATCAGTGTGTCTTTTGCTTTTAGTGGATCGACATAGTAAGTTCGGGTGCTCTGGTTACCCTTATCATATTGATAAAGGTAGATGTTTGAGGTGCCGAGTGTCTTGTTGTTGAATGCATAGGAAACCTGGCTGTTGGAACCAGCAGAGACACTAATAGACAGTGAGGCAGCGCTGGAGCCGTTCTTATTGGTGAGCACATAGCTCTTGGAGGATCCGATGGCAATGGAATCCTTGCTGAAAAGATTTCTTCCACCCTGATACCAGCTGAAGCCATCCGACTCGTAAAGCTGATGATAGTCTTCGGCAGAAGGGTAGAAACTGTTTACAAAAGAGGCTGAATCGGCATAGCTGGCAGGTTCGCCATCGCTTTGTGTGATGAAATAGTAGCCATAGTCGGAATAGTAATTGCGTGTTCTCTTGACCGCATCGTTGCTTTCCCAACTAACCGGACCTTTGGCGTAGAATAATCGCTTCCCATTTATTGTGAAGGAAGGAACCTCTTTCAGGTCATCATATTCCTTGAGATAACTGCTGTAGATTTCTTCGGGCTGAAGATTACCACCATAGCCATAGATCTTCACCTTGTTGATATCGGTGAAGCCTGCTTTTCGGATAAGAGCTGGAGTAAGCTGGTAAACGCCACTTTCAGCTACCCTTATCTTTGCCCAGGTGCCCTTTGCCAAAACAGAATGAGCCGCATATACCTCGGCTTCCTCATCCGAATGAACGGTGCTGAAGCCTTTCGCCCTGGTGAGGGCGGATGACTGGATGTCGAGCATGAAGCTCACAAGAATCTGATAACGGTTGTTTCGGAAGACCAGTGGACAGAAAGAAATATCCAATGATGCTTTCTTTCGGGTGGAAGTTACCCGAGAACGGATAGCTGGCATTTCCGGTAGGGCGGCTCCCGAGATGTGATTATAGTTGGCGATATCGGCAGGAGAGGCGTCGATAAATTCTGGATAGACAATGGAAACACTATAGACAGAATCCTGATAATTGCTGCGGAGAGGCATCGTGTAGGCAAATTCAGGCATCACGGAATCGACTTTAATCTGATGGGTCGTCAGATTAAAGAATTTCTTCTGGCTGGCTTGAACGTTTACAACTGCCATCAAAAGCAGCAATATATATATCAGTCGTTTTGTCATAATAGTTCCTTATCCGCAGTTTTGTTAGAGGCACTCGAAATCGAGTACTTTCTTGTCTTCGAGATAGCCTTCCAAATGGTCGTTGATCTGAACAGGGCCACATCCGGTAGGACATCCTGTATAGAGCAGGTCGCCAGTCTTTAAAGTGAAATACTGACTGATGAACTCAATGATCTCGTCTACCTTGTAGAGCATATCTCCAGAATAACCATCCTGAACAGTCTTGCCGTTGATATCGAGGTGGAAGCGGAGCTGCTGAATATCCTTCAGTTTTTCCTTGTCAACCCATTCACCGATAACGGCAGAGCCATCAAAGCCCTTGCATAATTCCCAAGGCTTCCCAGCCTCCTTCAATTTCTTCTGAAGTTCACGGGCAGTAAAGTCGATACCCACCGTTACAGCATCGTAGTAGCGATGCGCGAAGCGGGCAGGAATAGTCTTTCCCATCTTGTTGATTCTCACCACCAGCTCAGTTTCATATTCGATTCTGCCCATGTGGTCGGGAATGAAGAAAGGCTTTCCATCCTTAGTGAGCGCAGTATCAGCCTTAGTGAAGATAACAGGCTCCTCTGGTTTAAAAAACGAACCATGAAGCGATTTATTGTGCTCCAAGTAGTTCATACCAATAGCGAATATTTTCATATATATAAGCAAAGAGACGTCTGCTTTGGAAAAAACAGACGCCTCTATTATTTAAAGGTATAACCCAACCGCATGTTTCATCAGTCAAGTGCTACCATTATTTACGAATGATTAGTCAGCAGAAAGGCTGAAACGCTTGTAATCAGCGATCTTAAGATCCTTGTCCTGCTGAGCGAGCCACTGCTGAACGCTAGCCTTGTCGCCATCACCGAACTGGAACTCCTGGTCAACGAGGCAGTTCTCCTTGAAGAACTTGTTCAAACGACCCTGAGCGATGTTCTGAATCATCTGCTCCTTCAAGTTAGCTGCAGCTTCAGCGCCAACAGTCTTCTTGATCTCGCGAGCCTGATCAGCCTGCTCCTGAGTCAACCAACCCTTCTTAGTGTTAGACTCGATGTGATCCTCAGAGTCAACGTGAGCTGGGTTGATGCCTGCCTTCTTCAAAGCAACATTAACCTGGCGCTCTACCTGCTCCTCCTTAGTCTTCTCGATAGCAACCTTAAGCTCTGCATCCTTAGTCTCCTGAGGAACAGAAGTCTCATCGAGAGCAACTGGCTTCATAGCAGCAACCTGCATAGCGATCTTGTGAGCAGCCTCTTCGTTCTCCTTGTTCAACTGAACCATTGTAGCAAGAGTGTGCTTGCCCATGTGGTCGTAAACAGAAACGTTCTCGCCCTCGATGAAGTTGTAACCATCGAGCTCCATCTTCTCACCAGTAACACCTGAACGCTGCTTAACTGCAGTCTCAGCGTCGTCACCGTTAGCAAGCTTAAGAGCCTTAACCTCGTCAAGATTCTTGCACTTGTTTGCAACAGCAGCGTCAAGAATTTCCTGAACCATTGCGATGAAGTCCTTACCTGCAGCAACGAAGTCAGTCTCACACTTTACTGCAACCATTGCAGCGAAGCCGTCAGCCTTCTTTACAAGTACACAACCGTTAGATGTTTCACGATCAGAACGCTTTGCAGCGATAGCAAGACCACGCTCGCGAACGAGCTCTACTGCCTTGTCGATATCACCATCAGCCTCTGTAAGAGCCTTCTTGCAATCAGCAAGACCAGCACCTGTCATTTTACGAAGCTTCTGGATGTCAGCTATTGATACAGCCATAATTTCTTTGAATTTAAAATGTATTAGTAAAAATGAAAAATAGAATGCACAATGCAAATGTAATTCTACATTTTACATCCTGCATTCTATATTGTATTTCTGATTATTCAGCCTCTTCCTCAGCAGCCTCTGCCTTAGGAGCCTTGCGAGCACGCTTTGGCTTAGCATCAGCAGCCTCTTCCTTCTGCTCAGCAGAAGCCTTCTCGTCTGCCTTCTCTGCCTTGCGCTCCTCGAGACCCTCTGCGATAGCACCGCAAACGGCTGTAAGAACTGCATCTACAGAATCCTTAGCATCATCGTTAGCTGGGATGATGTAGTCGATATTCTTAGGATCAGAGTTGGTATCAACGATAGCGAAAACAGGGATACCCAGACGGTTAGCCTCCTTAACAGCGATGTGCTCCTTCATTACGTCGATAACGAAGAGTGCGCTTGGCAAGCGAGTAAGGTCTGCGATAGAACCGAGGTTCTTCTCGAGCTTAGCACGCTGACGGCTGATCTGAAGAAGCTCGCGCTTAGACAGATTTGAGAATGTACCGTCGTTCATCAGCTTGTCGATGTTTGTCATTTTCTTAACAGCCTTACGGATTGTAGGGAAGTTGGTGAGCATACCGCCAGCCCAACGCTCGTTTACATAAGGCATGTTAACAGAAGCAGCCTTTTCAGCTACAACGTCCTTGGCCTGTTTTTTAGTAGCGACAAACAAGATCTTCTTGCCTGATTTTGCGATACCCTTAAGAGCCTCTGCAGCCTCGTCAATCTTAGCTACAGTCTTGTTAAGGTCGATAATATGAATACCGTTACGCTCCATGAAGATGTAAGGAGCCATAGCTGGATTCCACTTGCGCTTGAGGTGACCGAAGTGGCAACCTGCCTGAAGTAACTGGTCAAAATTTGTTCTTGCCATTTTGTTTTTTTTCTTTTTAATTGTTTACTTTCTTTTTTAATTCTATGTTTTGCCTAGAATCAACCCGCGAGTAATTCTTTAATTAGTAATTAGCAGTTAGTAATTGTGATTACCTCTCGCTATGCATATTACTTGGCGAAGTCTCGCGAGTTTAGATACTAAACGATTCCAGCCTGAAACCCTATTGCAACTCATAATTACTAATTGCATCGAGCTCCAGAGGAGCGAAATATTAACGCTTACTGAACTGGAAGTGGCGACGAGCCTTAGGCTGACCTGGCTTCTTACGCTCAACAGCACGGCTATCGCGTGTCAAGAATCCTGCGTCCTTAAGTGCCTTCTTGTCGTCTGCGCTAATCTTAACGAGGGCACGAGCGATAGCAAGGCGAAGTGCCTGGCTCTGGCCTGTGTAACCACCACCGTCGAGGTTAACCTTAATATCATACTTACCCTCAGCCTCGAGCAACTGTAATGGCTGCTTTACAACGTAACGAAGGATTGCTGATGGGAAATATGTCTCAATATCTTTCTTGTTGATTGTGATCTTACCGGTACCTTCTGAAAGGTAAACACGAGCTACAGCGCTCTTGCGGCGACCAATTGCATTTATAACTTCCATTTCCTAAAATTACTTATACAGGTTAATATCAATTGCCTTTGGCTGCTGAGCCTCTTTGTTGTGCTCAGAACCTTCGAATACATAGAGGTTGTCCATCAATGAACGACCAAGTGGGCCCTTAGGGAGCATACCCTTAACGGCGTGGCGGATCATCTTGTCAATACCGTTCTTGCGCTTGCGAAGCTCAGCTGGAGTATTGAAACGCTGACCACCAGGATAACCTGTATAACGTGTGTAAACCTTATCAGTTTCCTTCTTACCAGAGAAAACTACCTTCTCTGCATTGATAATGATTACATTGTCTCCACAGTCTACGTTTGGTGTGAAGCTTGGTTTGTACTTTCCGCGAAGCAGCTTAGCTACTTTAGAGCAGAGACGACCTACAATCTGATCGGTAGCGTCAACTACAACCCACTCCTTCTTAGCTGTTTCCTTGTTTACGGAAATAGTCTTGTAACTTAAAGTGTCCATTTTAAATTTTTAATTTTACTACTAAAAAACTTATTTAATTAATAATGAATAAAAGAGACCTCGCGGCGCCTCCAGTCTAAAAGAGACCATCCACAGCATTATCTCTAGTGCTTGGTCGATTCACTAACAGCTTTATCCGGCCAAAGATAAGGCGATTAACACGACTTCGCTGCAGGAGTCCTAAGAAGACTTCCGCAATTCGGAGTGCAAAGGTACATATTTTATGCGAAATGACTTTCCTAGAGAATTGCTTTTCTCTCTATTTTATTAATTATTAACTAAATTATGAATTATTAATAACACAAAATGGCGATGATGGTAATTATTCTCTTTGCTGCTATAATTAGCTTTGCTGCTAATCTTGTGACATAATCTCTATCAATTTCCTCCGCTCGCGGGGGAGAAGAGAGGGTTCACATTGTAGTATCTACAAATAATATATAATGTTATATAGACGCTTATGCCACAAGAAGTAACTTTCATTTGGTGATCGATAATTTCTGTGTTAAAATGTAGGGATTGGAAATCTTTCTGCAGCAAGTCTTTTGCTGGATAAGTTGATTTTCGCAAGAAATTTACTATCTTTGTGGCAAATCATTAAGCTACGATATGAAAAAAGCACTTATAATGGCACTTCTTTTTGCCTTCAATCTCTCGTTGATGGCGCAGGATAAGGAACCTTTCTGGCTGGGAGCTGACATCAGCGGTACCACTGAACTGGAGGCGCAGGGCGTTCAGCTTCGCAATTCCAAGGGCGAGATACGCGAGAGTACTGCCCTAATGAAGGAACTTGGCTTGAATGCTATCCGACTTCGTGTGTGGGTGAATCCTCACGATGGCTTCTGCAATGCGCAGGATGTACTCGATATGGCAAAGCGTGCCCGCTATTATGGGATGGCGATAATGATAGATTTCCACTATAGCGACTGGTGGGCCGACCCTGGAAAGCAGAATATTCCAATGGCCTGGCAGTATGGTAGTATGTGGGATATGAAACAGTATGTTCGCAATCATACTGCCGATGTGCTTAGTCTGCTTAAGAAAAACAATATCGAGGTGAAATGGGTACAGGTGGGAAATGAGACCACTCATGGTTTCTTGTGGCCGATGGGTAAGGCAGAGGCAAGTATGCAGAACTATGCTGAACTCACTCAGGCGGGCTATGAGGCCGTAAAGTCGGTGTATCCGCATGCGAAAGTTATCATTCATCTGGATGGTGGATGCGATGCTGCCCGCTATGATTTCATCTTCGACGGACTCAAACAGTATGGTGCGAAATGGGACATTATCGGCATGAGTGTTTATCCTTATTGGGATATCGATGCCCAACTCACCAAGAATTACAAGGAAACCATCAAGGGGTTCACCAATAGTATAAAGCGGCTCTACAAGAAATTCGGCACCCCTTCGATGGTAGTCGAGACGGGTGTAGAGGCGAAGAAACCGGTAGAAGGTAAGAAAATAATGACCGAGATTATCAAGGCCTCGAAGGAAAACTGCGAGAACCATTGCGAGGGTGTCTTCTACTGGGCACCTGAGGCAGAGGGCGCTTATCCGCTAGGTGCTTTCGACAACCATCAGCCTACCGCCATTATGGATGCCTTCACCGAGGCGGCAACCCGTTAGAAATCAATTATGTACCAGAAATCAGAACTAGTTTAAATGCGTTTTCTAAGTTTTATAGCTCTTCTCTGTTTATCAACTCTCGGCTATGCTCAAAGTCTTTCCATCTCCCAACTTAAGGTAGAGGGATTGCGGAGTCCTGTGGGCATAGATACCAACCAGCCTCGATTCTCGTGGAAACTTATCTCCGATCGTGAGAATGTGGTGCAGACCTCCTATCGTCTCATCGTTTCTTCCTCTTTCTCGAAATGCAAGTCGGGCAAGGGCGATGTATGGGATTCGGGCAAGCAGGAGAGCGCTCAGCAGCTATGGGTGGACTATGAGGGCAGTAAACTGAAAAGCAATTCGAAATATTACTGGCGTGTTCAGGCGAAGGCTGGCAGCTGGAAAGCGGAAAGCAAAGTCGATTCCTTCTCGGTGGCCTTGCTCTCCCCAAAGGAGTGGATGGGCTACTGGATAGGCTGGGAGAGATCGGACAAGGCCGACAAGACGATGGGCGTGCATACCCGACTGGCAGCCCGCTATCTGCGCAAGGATTTCAAGGCGAGAAAAGGGGTGGTTCAGGCAATGCTCTATGTGGCAGGATTGGGCAACTATCAGCTCTATCTCAATGGGGATACCCTGAAATGGGGTACGGCAATGACACCTCCCACCGACTACAGGAAGCGTATTCTCTATGATGCTTATGATGTAACCAAAAACATCCGTACAGGCGAGAACCTTCTTGGAATGATTCTCGGCAATGGCCGCTATTTCTCTCCACGAACTCTCGGCACCCCTCATAATGTCAACTTCGGCTATCCCGTTTGTAAGGTGAATCTCATTATCACCTATAAGGATGGCGGGAAGGAGATTCTCTCGACCGATCCTACCTGGCGACTATCCGTTAATGGACCTATTGTGGCCAATAATCTCTATGATGGCGAGAATTATGATGCCCGTCTGGAATTTGGCGACTGGCTTTCGCCCGACTATGATGATTCCAAGTGGAATCAGGCGGAAATCGTGCTGGCTCCAAAAGGCGAGCTACAGGCGAATATGATTGCCCAGAAATCGGTTTCGGGCAAGCCGGATACCTTCCGACCGGTAAAGATCTTCAAGAAGGGCAATAGCTATATTGTCGATTTCGGCGAGAACATCACCGGCTATGTCTGCTTGAAAACCAAGGGAAAAACAATCTTCGTGGAATATGCCGAGCGTCTGAAGAAGATGGGCGATATCTATCGGGACAATCTGCGTGAGGCGATGTCGAGAGATGTCTATATAAATGCCAACAAGCCAAAGGAAGTATTCTGGCATCCCCTTTTTGTTGACCATGGATTTCGCTATGTGAAGGTTTCGGGAGTGGATAAATTCAGCGAGAGCGACATCTATGCCATCGCCAATTACACCCCTATGGAAACAATCGGAACTTTTGAGTGTTCCAACCCGATATTAAATAAGGTATATGATGCTGCCGTGCGAACAATCCGCGATAACTATACGGGAATACCAGTAGACTGTCCACAAAGAGATGAACGCCTTCCTTGGCTGGGCGACCGTGCGCAGGTGGCATTGGGCGAAAGTTATATCTTTGATAATGAGCGCTTTTATACCAAATGGATGGATGATATCTCGGATGCCCAACTGCCGAATGGTGAGTTGCCCGTTATCGCTCCAGCCTTCTATGTGAATGGTACGAGAGATATTTCCTGGAGCTCGGCCTATATCTCCATCAACGACCTGCTGTACAGACAGTTTGGAAATCTCCGTCCGATTCAGAAACATTATGAATCGATGAAGAAATGGCTGTTGAAATCCTCGAAGATGTACACCAACTTCCGCGATGGACTCTTCATCAAGAACACCTATGGCGACTGGTGTATTCCGCCAGAGCATCTTGCGATGACTGTATCGAACAATCCTCGCCGGAAAGCCTCTCCTTATTTGATTTCCACCGCCTATATGGTGAAGTGCCTGAGCAAGCTGGATGAGTTTGCCCACCTCACGAAAACCTTTTCGGATACTATCAAGTACCGTCCATTGATGCGCAGTTATGCGCAGGCGCTGAATCGTACCTTCCTGAAAGCGAATGCGATGGCGAAGCCTGAACTTGGCAAGCCTGTTTATATCGACAGCCTCTATTACGATAATAATAGTGCCACCTCAACTATCCTTCCCCTTGCTTTCGATATCGCACCCAAAAATACAAGAGAAAAGCTGGTGAATAACCTAAAGCAGACGATAGCGGTGAGAAGCGACAATCACATCTCGACCGGTGTGATAGGAAGCAGTTGGCAGATGCGCACACTCAGCGACAACGGTTTGCAGGACATCGCCTGGAAATTGGCGACCAACAAAACCTATCCATCGTGGGGCTATATGGTGGAGAATGGCTCCACCACAATTTGGGAGCTATGGAATGGCGACAAGGCCAATCCAAGTATGAACAGCGGTAATCATGTAATGCTGTTGGGCGATCTTCTCACCTGGGTATATCAGTATCTGGGAGGTATCCGGAGTGAGGATGGTTATCGCCATATCACCCTTCGTCCAAGTTTCGACATCAAGGATTGTAAATATGTGAATTGCTCTTATGATTCACCTTATGGCAAGATAGTGAGCAATTGGAAGAAAGTGGAGAACCGGGTAGTTTGGGATGTTGAGATTCCTGTGGGAGCATCCTGTCTTATTTATAAAGGAAAGGATGCTGATACCATCGGATCTGGAAAATACCATTTTGAGTTTAAAATAGAAAAATAGCTCTGTTGGTAAATAGGTGATATACTCATCCTTGTCTCCCCTAAAATAGGGGAGAAGACTTTCTACATTCCCTCATTTTCTATGTTCCTAGGACTTTGTGTACATCCTTGTGCTTTTTTATAAGCAATATGGTCAAATGTTTTTTCCACTAAATAGAACATCAAGAAGAACGATTGCCATAAATCCGACCATCTGAAATCATGATCAATGATATGGAAAATAATTGAGCCAAGGATGATTAATGTAAACACCGTAATCAAGATGATTCCCTTTTTGTCGAATGGATCTTTCTTGGGAACTATCTGTATTTTTCTTTCTTGAACTGCATTGTAAGTGTATCCTAGAGAAATTAATCCAAAGGCCACTGTAAAAAAAATCTCAGCTCTTTGCATTTGACTTTCTTTCTCGAGAAAAAACATAAGTGCAGCAGAGGAAAAAAATCCAATGGTTATTAGAATGTCGATAATATATTTTTTCATTGTTTTCTATTCTTTTTGTTGCAAAGTTATCGCTTTTTACTGATACTTCAAAAAAATAAAATGACTTTTTGTTTTTTATTTTTTCTCTTCTTAAGTATTTGATAGATAGAGAGATTGGCTGAAAGCAATTTTAAAAGAAATCTGTTTTGCCTTTCAAACATACCTTTCGAACTCGCAATAGTTGAGGTCTTGCGATGAAAAAGATAAGCTGTTGTTTCACAAAACCTTGAGTTTTGAAAGACAAAAACTTAACTATTAAACTAATTTATGCAAGAGTTCCCATTGTTGTATTTACAAATAAAAGCAGAATATAACAAGTATTTTAACGTGAGTTCGACGAAATATAACTCCTTGAAATTTGGTGATTAGCGAATACGGTTGAAATAGCCAACGTAAATGTAC
>CAJOPE010000013.1 GCA_905236815.1 uncultured Prevotella sp.
AAAAGTAACTGCAGCTAAAGCATTATCTATGTGCTATAGCTGCAGTTGTTCTTTATGTAAATTACATGTAGACGAATGTATGCTTACCAAATTGGTACCAAATATCGAGATATGTAAAAACAATAAATCCTGCAAATCAATGATTTGCAGGATTTAAACCTTTGAGGGTGGGAGGTGGGACTCGAACCCACGACATTCAGAACCACAATCTGACGCTCTAACCAACTGAACTACGCCCACCATGTTGTTGCTTTGTTCCTTAAAAGCGAGTGCAAAGGTACGGTTTTATTTTTAAACCACCAAATTTTTCTAGAAGTTTTTTCAAAAAACTTTGTTTTTTTTATCCTGCTCCCCTTCTTTTGCACGAAGAAGGGGAGTTGAAAGGATTATTATTTAGCTGCTGGAGCTGTTGGAGCAGGAGCCTGAGCACCTTCAGCTGCAGGAGCAGCCTTGCCATCCTGTGCACCTGCTGCATTGCCCTGAGCACCTGGCATTGTAGGAAGAGCTGTCTGCTCTGTAGGTGCACCTTCCATTACGCTCTTGTCGGCATTTGATGTTGGAGCAGTATAAGCACAAGCAACGCTGATAACTACCATTGCTGCTGCCATACCCCATGTTAGCTTCTCAACTAAGTCGGTTGTCTTGCGAACACCCATAATCTGGTTAGATGATGAGAAATTAGAAGCAAGACCACCACCTTTAGATTCCTGGATCAATACGACGAAAATCATAAAGAGAGATACCAGGACGATCAACACGATCAATAAAGTGTAAATTCCCATTTCTTTATCTTTTATTTTTTATTAATTATTATCAATTTTTCGAGGAAACGCATCTGATCTGCAAAGTAAACACTTTTTTTTGGATAATTCAAATATAATTGCTGAATTATTTCCAAAGCTTTCTCATATTTGCCTTGTTTGATATAAATGCGGGCTAAAGTCTCTGTGAAATAGCCTTCGTTGCTTTCCTTGGCTATTGGAGCAGGTTTTACTTCTTCCTCTTCTTCTTGTTCTTCTTTGGCGTCTGCAGGTCCTTCTTTTTCAGGTTCCTCTACTGCATTCTTTTTTGCACTTGGAGCTTCCTCTTCGTCATTGAGCTTGAGATTGAAGCCACCGTCCACCATGAAGTTGTCGATGAGCTGTGTGGTACGGTCGGAATTATCGTCAGAAAGTTCTGAAGGGTCATCCGTCTCGCATTCCATCAGATAGGAAACGTAGTCAACTGCAGCATCGGCTGGTGTTGGCTTTCGGCGGTTCTTCTTTTCCTCGACATTTCCCTCTTGTGGTATACTGTCAAGAAAATCGTCGATAAGAGTGGTCGTACGGTCACCATTGTCTGCAACCTTTGCTGCTGCTGAATGTGAGGTCTGCTCTTCTGCTACTGTATCGCTGTTACGCTTTAACTGGTAGTGAGCGGCTTCTATCATCTTGAAGATAACTTTTCGGTCGGTGATATAAATCGCTGCACGTCGAAGTTCTTCGTCGAAACTAGGGTCATGGAGTATGTAGAGATTCTGTAGCAACAGGATTCTAGCCGTTTGGTAGTACGGATAGAGTGCAAGGAGGCTGCGGAGATCGTAAAGTGTCTCGCGGTCTAGCTGCTTCGGGTGCTTTATTAATTCTTCTACTTCCATTTTGTTTCTCGCAAAAAGTGTTTGTTACCAGTTGGCAACTGTTGCATTGAAGATCTGGTCAACCAGGTCTTTTATTATTTGTTCCACTAGTTCCTGCTGAACAGAGTTCAGACTCTTGGTGGTTTCATAGCTCTGACTTGCGGTGAATTGCTTCTCGAAGTCCTGATTATGATTGGCATTATTTGTAAAGCGGACATTCACAGTGATAGACAATTCTGTCTGTGCAGAATAGCCTTCGCTGGATACCGATTTGTTTCTCTGTGAATAGTTGGTGATCTCACCTTCAATTTTCATATCGCCATTTCTTGACACCTGTCTCAAGCGGGTGTGATTGGCGAACTCATCCTTCAGGGCATTGTTGAACATTGGTCCCATTGGTCCCCATACATAGCAGGAACGGATAGGGAACTCTGCTATCTGGATGGTTTTGGTCTCGTTGTAGTTAATGCTGGCACCATTGAACTTATAGCTGACGCTGCAAGCACTTAGTATGACAAGAATGCTAAGGAATGCAGATGCGATCAGACTCTTTCGAGCGCCTGATTCGATTCCCTTGATGGGTGCGATAAATGTGTTCAACCAACTTAGCATTCTAATTGTCTTCATTATCTGTTGAGCTTTGCTCGTTCAAACCATATTGTTTAATTCTGCGGAAAAGGGTTCTTTCGGATATGCCCAATTCTTTTGCGGCATTTCTTCGGTTACCCCCATTTCGCTGAAGTGCCTTTATCAGCATTTGTTTGCCCAGGTCGTCCAGATTTAAATTCTCTGGTTCTCGAATTTCTTCTGCTATGACATCTTCGGCCTGTGTTGATGGGCCCGCATTGTAAATAGGTGCCTGAACATTGTAGATAGTATCGAGGTCATCTGCTGTAACGGGATGCTTGCTGCTAACGGCAGGGTAGCTGCTTGTATTGATAGGCTGTGCAGGCTGGAATCCGGCAGCGCCATTCAATTGTCTGGCCTCGTCAAGTTGTTTTCGCAGACTGTTCATGTCTCTGCGCAGGTCGCTTACGTTTCCACGAAGTTCATAGAGAATCTTGTAGAGCAACTCTCGCTCACTTTCGTAACTATGCTCACCACCAGATTTGGCAATAGTTGCCAACTGGGTAGATTCTACGTCGAGTGGAATGTATTTCAGAAGCTGTTGTGCATCGATATTTCGTTTCTCGCTCAACACACTCATCTGCTCGGTGATGTTCTTGAGCTGTCGCACGTTTCCTGGCCACTTGTATTTCAGCATAATTTCCTTGGCATCATCCAGCAGGGTGATTTTAGGAAGCTGATATTTCTCTGCCATCTGCAAGGCGAAGAGGCGGAACAACAACAATATGTCGTTGCCACGATCGCGAAGTGGAGGCATCTGAATTGGGATGGTATTGAGACGGTAATACAAGTCCTCGCGGAATCGGCCTTCGCTGATGGCCTTGCGCATATTCACATTGGTTGCTGCTACAATGCGAACATTGGTCTTGCGGATTTCCTGACCTCCCACACGGATGTATTCTCCTGTTTCCAGTACGCGAAGAAGACGTGCCTGGGTGGCCATAGGAAGCTCACCCACCTCGTCGAGGAAGATAGTACCCTTATCGGCAATGCCGAAATAACCTGCGCTCTCTCCAATGGCTCCTGTAAAGGATCCCTTCTCGTGTCCGAAGAGCTCGGAGTCGATGGTACCTTCTGGGATAGAACCACAGTTGATGGCGAAATATTTCTCGCGCTTACGTGGGGAGTTGTCGTGAATCACGCGTGGAATGATTTCCTTACCCACACCTGATTCTCCCACGATGAGCACAGAAAGATCTGTCGATGCTACCTGTAGGGCGACATCGAGGGCATGATTCAGTCCGTCGCTATTGCCAACGATACTGTATCTTTGTTTTATCTTCTGAACTTCAGATTCATTCATTTAGCTGACAAAATTACTCATTTTTTCTGAGATAACTGCAATAATGGCAGATTATTTATCTAATTTTATGAGTAATAGACCAATTGCCACCCAAATGAGTTCGCGAAGTCGAACGATTAGTGCTACGAATATACCTGCCTCGGTGGACATTGCCAAGCCTGCAGTGGAAAGCATAAATCCTCCTTCGCGCCCACCCAATTGGAGGGGCATGAAAAAGAGCATGTTTGCCAACAGACTTGTGAAGGCCAGGATAAGAATGCAGTCGATGTAGTTTACGCTAGGAAGAATTACCAGCAGGATGAAAAACATCTCGGAAGCAGAGGCAAGACGACACCCTAGTTCGAGGAGAACTGCTGTGATGAAAGTCTTTGGATTCTGCTTGTGAAGAGCAGAGATCTGCTGGTCAATAGTTGCTAGTTGCTGTTGATGTTTTTCGATGAATTTCTCTGCCCACTTCCTTAGTCCTGGGATATGTCTCACAATGCGTAATCCGGATACAGCCAGTCCTTTCTTGTATCCCTTTAAAAAGAACCAAATGCCCGATAGACAGAAGGCTCCTGTTGCTGCGAGAAGAATTCCCATAGGAAGGGTGACGGATTGCGTAAAGATGTAAAGGAATATGGATATTAACCAAAACCAGAAATGGCTGAAGATATGTGTCATCGCATAGAGGATGACGGAGGAGGTAGCACGCTCTGTTCCAATAATAGGGGAGAGGGACATGATGCGATAAGGCTCGCCTCCCATCAAACCACCTGGTGTTGCATAGTTGAGGGCGAATCCACTTACTGTGAGCTTGTATAAGTGCCAATAGGAAAGTTTCTTTGTGGCTTCCTTGTTCTTCTCGTCAGGATTTGAGGCCCCCTGGTTAATGATAATATACCATGCAGTGGTATTAAATAGGTATAGAAAGGCCCATAGAAAGACTACAGCCACAAACCAGTAACCGGCATTCTGCAGACCTTCCCATACTTGTTTGAAATCGAGCTGGCTCACCATGATGGCCAGCACGATCAATCCAAAAATGAAGAATATATTCTGATGTTTCTTCTTCATCTATGTATTATTCATTGTTCTGAGGAGCATCAGCAGTGTTTGCTGGCTGCTCGGCAGCATTCTCTTTCTTCTCGAAAGATTTCTTCTTAGGAGGGAATGGAGAACCAGAATGTTTCTTAGGAATGCTGAAGCGTACCTTGTCGCTTTCGTCGCGTTTCTCCTTGTATAGCTTCTTCAGAGGATTTCCCATAGGCTCGTCATAGACAATACGATTGCGGAAAACGTCAATAGCAAGGAAAATGGCATGGCGGAAAGCATCTGCATCTGCAAGGTTACAACCTGCAATATCATAGCGTGGTGTCTCGTCGATAGTGGTGGTCACTAAAGGAAGACCTGAGGTGTAGATGATGCCTTCCTCGTTGCTAAGGGCCTTGAAAGGAGCCATGCCCTGGTCGTGATACATGGCAACAATGCCATCAAACTGCTCAAACCATCCCTTGCCAAAGAAGTCGTCGGCTGCATAAGGTCCAAAGGCCTGGATACTCTTATCAGAGAGTGCCTCCACTGCAGGGAGAATAATCTCATTTTCCTCAATACCGAAACCTCCATCTTCGTTAGAGGTTGGGTTGAGTGCCATAACTGCGATGCGAGGATTTGAGATGTTGAAGTCGCGGCGAATAATGCCCGCAAGTTTCTCCACCTTTTCCTCAATGTTCTCCTTGTTGACAGCACCTGATACTTCCTTAAGGGATATGTTGTTGGTGAGGAATGCTATACGCATATTCTCATTTACCAGAACATCGAAAGACTTGCGGCCTTCTCCCACGCATGTTTCAATAAATTTGGAATTTCCTTGGAAATCAAATCCCTCCATACTGATGTTGCTGCGATTGATAGGAGCTGTTACCAATACGTCAAAAAGTCCATCTCTGTAATCGGTCATCGCTCTGTCAAGTGCTCGCATAGCTGCATCTCCCGACTCTGGTGTTGGCTCGCCAAGGTCAACCTTTACCTCGTCGTCGAAGGTTGCAAGCAGGTTAACTCTACCTTCTTTGGCATCATTGGCGTTCTGGATGATGGAGAACTGGGCGTTGATGTCCAAAGCCTTACGGTGATAGGCTGCGATTTTAGGAGATCCATAGACAATAGGAATGCAAAGTTCCAGCATCTCTGGATCGGCGAAGGTTTTAAAAATGAGTTCGTATCCGATACCATTTGTATCGCCGTGGGTGATAGCCACACGTAATTTTCTATTTTCCATAATTGTTGGATTTATTAGTATTATATAAAACGGCTTCTAACTGCCGCATTAGATTTCTTTTCTTGGTTCCAGGGGCATAGACAAATGCTATGATGCTGAGTGCTGAGTGCTGGATGTTGGCTGATTTCTTATCCTTCACTGCTTTTATATTCAACATTCTGTAGGCTCCCCCCATGGCATCGCCTTTCATTTCCCACAGACCATAGTTCTTCCCTTCAATAGGGTGAAGAACCATATACATACTGTCTGTTTCGCCCTTCATATTGGTTCTCAACTGTTCGTCGATATCTCCCTTGCAGATGATGATATTCTGCATTGCCTCTGCTCGGTTGTTCGAAATCCAAATAAAGTTATTCGACTTCTTTATAGAGCGCATATCCGAAGGAATCAGCATGTCGATATTGAATTGTTTCTTTATCAACTTCTCGTACTCCAGATTATGATGCTTCTTCAGATAATCGAGGCGCACTGCATATTCAAAGGTGGTGAGCTTTTTTTGAAGTTCCTCCTTCTCTTTTCCATTGGTGCGGATGACCACTTGTGGCTCTGCATACTGATTGGTTGAGATTGTCAGGTGCTTCACCTTCTTGTCATAAATCACGATAGCCCTGCTGAGTTTGTTGTTACCTTCCAGTTGCTTTTGGTTGTAAACATCAAAGAGAGGTTCCGACTGAGGCAAGCCTGGCGCATCTTCTATCAGTTGATGAGTGAGCATTGAGTCCTGGTCGCCAATGACCATCACCTCGTAGGGCTTGCTGCTGCTAATGGGCAGACGATGTTGGGTGCATGAAATCAATAAGGCTAAACCCCACCACACCTCTCCAAAGAGGAGGATATATCTATTTACTTTTTGGGGGAAATGCACCTTCATTTTTTTCTTATTATGTTTGCACTTGGATTCAGATTCTTATCTAAACTTTGTGCTATTTACTCAACTGAACTTGATGTTGTTCAACTGTTCTTCTTCGCAGTACTCAGCAATCCGCATGCCGCAAAGATATCCTGTCCTCTTGAGGCACGGATAGTTGTGAAAACCCCATGGTTGGTAAGATAGTCGCGGAAACTCTCCATTTTCTTGTCATCTGCACCATGAAGTGGCACATTTGGTATCTGGTGGAAACGGATGAGGTTCACCCTGCAGTCCAAGCCCTTTGTAAGCTTGATGATTTCCCTTGCATGGGTGAGTGAGTCGTTGACACCTCCGAAGACAATGTATTCGAAAGTGAGACGACGCTGATGACTGAAGTCGTAATTGCTAAGCAAGTCAACCACCTCCTGAATACTCATACCCTTTTGGGCTGGCATCAGTTCGGCACGCTGTTCGGCGATAGGGGAGTGCATGCTGATAGCAACATGGCACTGACTCTCATCGAGGAAGCGCTTCAGTTTATTCTTAATGCCTACACTCGAAACAGTTATTCTCTTAGGACTCCATGCCCAACCATATTCGGCTGTGAGAATCTCGGTGGCACGCAGCACGTTGTCGAGGTTGTCCATAGGCTCACCTTGTCCCATAAAGACAATGTTGGTGAGTTTGTCCACCTCTGGAAGTGAGTAGATCTGGTTGAGGATGTCTGCTGCAGGCAGACTGCCCTCGAATCCCTGCTTACCCGTTTGGCAGAAGAGACAGTTCATCTTGCATCCCACCTGTGAAGATACACACAGTGTGGCATGATTATTTTCTTCAGGAATATAGACGGTTTCCACAAATTTCCCACTTTGAGTAGGGAACAGATATTTGATGGTACCATCTTTCGAATGTTGTGCATCGATAGCTTCCGCACATCCGATGGAATATGCTTGATCGAGCTTCTCGCGATTTGCTTTCGAGATGTTGGTCATCTCATCGATAGACTTCACGTGACGCTCGTAAATCCATTGTGCTATTTGTTTTGCAGTGAATGCAGGCATTCCCAGTTCTTTTACTGCAGCCTTCAGTTCACCAAGGGTCATTCCCAGTAATATTTGCTTCATTTTTTTGCTTTCTATTTTGCAAAGATAATAAAAGATTAGCGATTAAAGATTAGCGATTAGTGTTTATTTGCAAAAAAACTATTATCTTTGCGCATATAATATATATTTATAAGCTAATGATTGAGAAAATAGACGTCTTTCTGCCAGAAGATCTCGACCAGTTGGGGGTGAATATCAATAATGGTCTGGCTTCTGCGGATGACTTGATTCGAATAAGCGAAAATGCCTCTGCAGAGTATGTTTTGCTCTGCACCAAGGCTACAAAGATAACTTTAGGGCAGTTTTGTGAGGAGCGTATGCTTCGTGTGGCTGCTGATACGGATGCAGCGATGGTTTACAGCGACCATTACTCTTTGGTAGAGGAGCAACTGGTAAAGCATCCTGTTATCGACTATCAGTTGGGTGCTGTCCGCGATGACTTCGATTTCGGTAGTTTGTGGCTCATCAAGTCCTCTCTGCTTAAAGAGTGGGTAGAGGCTTTGAAAGAGGAACCTGCTGGTGGCAGCACTTCTGCTGCTGATTGCAAGTTTGCTGCCCTCTACGATCTTCGGCTGTTTCTTTCCCGCAAGGGTGAGATCTTCCACATCAATGAACTGCTCTATACCGAGGAGGAACTAGACACACGAAAGAGTGGCGAGAAGCAGTTCGATTATGTGAATCCCCGCAATCGTGAGGTGCAGATTGAGATGGAGCAGGCTGTAACCCGCCATCTGGGGGCAATCGGCGCTCTGATAGATACTGCTTTCTATCGTCAGCCAGATTTTGATGAGCAGGATTTCGAGTATGAGGCTTCTGTGATCATTCCTGTTTTCAATCGTGAGAAAACGGTGGCTGATGCTGTCAAGTCTGCTTTGGATCAGAAATGCAATTTCAAGTTCAATGTGATTGTAGTCAACAATCATTCTACTGATAAGACAGGCGAAATTCTTGAGACATTGAGCAAGGAATATAATGTTCAGTCTTCAATGCTCAATGTAATTGTTCCAGAACGAAATGATCTCGGTATTGGCGGTTGCTGGAATGAGGCTATCAATAGCGATTACTGTGGTAAGTTTGCCGTACAGTTGGATAGCGATGACCTCTATTCTTCTTCTCACACCCTTCAGAAGATTGTGGATGCCTTTCATAAGCAGAAGGCTGCAATGATTATCGGCTCTTATCGTATGTGCGATTTCGAATTGAATACCCTTCCTCCTGGAATGATCGACCATCGTGAATGGACCGATGATAATGGCTGTAACAATGCATTGCGCATCAATGGCTTGGGTGCTCCTCGCGCCTTCTTTACTCCATTGGTTCGACAAATACAGTTCCCAAATACCAGTTATGGCGAGGACTATGCTCTTGGCTTGGCTTTCAGTCGCCATTATCGCATTGGCCGTATCTATGACGAACTCTATCTCTGCCGTCGTTGGGGAGGCAATAGCGATTCTAATCTCAGCATCGAGAAGGTAAATGCCAACAATCTCTATAAAGATCGACTTAGAACGATGGAGATCCATGCTCGTTTGCAGTTGGGAAAGGGCAAGAACGATCGTTTGGAGGATAATGCCCTCAGTCGCTTCTTCCATCGTCAGTTGGAGAAGTGGGACCAGGTGCGTCAGCGTTTCAGCGACCTTCGACGTGTGGAAATCAAGGAACTTCCTATCACCGATCCTGCTCCTTTCACCTTGAAGGTGCAGTTCAATCCTGCCCGTATAGTAAGTACAGGAGCGAAGATTGATGCAAAGACCATTGAGAAACGTCCTTGCTTCCTCTGCGACGAGAACCGTCCTAAGGAGCAGCTCTCCAAACCGGTCGACGAGCAGTTCCATCTACTCATCAATCCATTCCCAATCCTTCCTGTTCACTATACAGTACCTTCGCGCAAGCATCAGCCACAGGCTATTCTCGAAAACTATGGCGAGATGCATAAGTTGCTCTCACAGTATAGTGATTTGATGGTATTCTATAACGGTCCTAAGTGTGGAGCGAGTGCTCCCGACCATATGCACTTCCAGGCAGGAACCAGTGGTATTCTGCCATTGCAGGCAGAGTGGGCACGTCTTAGCCGTAATCTCGAGACAGTTCTTGAGCTAAACGGCGATGAAAAGTTGAGCATCATCAATGATTATCCATGTCATGCCTTTGTTATCAAGAGTAAGACAGCAGAGGGCGATAGCCTTCTCTTCAATCGTCTCTACAAGGCACTCGAGAATACTTCTTTGAATACACCTAAGACTGCTCTCGATTATGAGCCAATGCTCAATGTTGTAGCCTGGCGCAAGGGTGAGGAATATATTTCTGTAGTGTTCCCTCGCAAGAAGCATCGTCCTGACTGCTATTTTGCAGAAGATGATAGTAAGATGCTCATTTCCCCGGGAGCTCTTGATATGGCAGGACTCACCATTACCCCACGTCGTGAGGATTTCGATCGCATCACTGCAGAACAGATGGTTGCCATCTTGAAGGAAATGACGATCGAGGATGAGCAGATGAACCAGGTTGTGGAAACTCTGAAAGCGGAGGATTGTGAGGAGTTGAAAGCAAGAAAGGCAACTTTGCAGATGGAAAAAGAACCTGATGTGGCCGTAGGTATTGTATCTGCTGAGAGAATCCACTTCGTACTCAACCAGTCCTACATGGCGAAAGGTGAGAAGGTGGAAGGTCCTCAGACGGTGGAATTCTCAGAAGGTGCAATTCTTTGGAACGGTAAGCAGTATTCACAAATCACTTTCCATCCACAATCTGCTAAGTGCTCGTTCTCTCTCGATGATGTCATCATAGGTGTGAATTTCCATTGGGAACGTAAGGAGACACAAACTTTCCTCGGTACTTTAAAATTGGTGGTAGAGGAAGATAAAATATGTGCAATCAATCAGTTGCCTGTAGAGCACTATCTCGAGAGTGTTATTTCGAGTGAGATGAGTGCAACCTCTAGCCTGGAGCTTCTTAAGGCCCATGCGGTTATTTCCCGCAGTTGGCTGCTTGCCCAGATGGAGAAGCGCAAGAAGGTGGCAGAGGAAGGCAACAGTTTCTTTTCGTTTGTGAAGAAAGATGATGAGCTTATTCGATGGTACGACCGAGAGGATCACACTATCTTTGATGTATGTGCCGATGACCACTGCCAGCGCTATCAGGGTATCACCAAGGAAACCTCCCCTCATGTAGCTGAGGCTATCCGACAGACAAAGGGACAGATTCTGATGAACGAGGATGAGATTTGTGATGCTCGCTTCTCAAAGTGCTGTGGTGGCGTTACTGAGGAATTCCAGTATTGTTGGGAGAATATCAAGAAGCCTTATCTTATCGCAGTACGCGACAATACTATTGATAGACTGAAAAATGGAAAGAATGAGGTATTAAGTGAAGCGAATAATACTTCGTTAGTTCATTCTTTGAATCTTTCAAACGAAGAGGCTGCTGATAAGTGGATTCGCACCTCTCCTGATTCTTTCTGCAATACGCAGGATAAGAAAGTGCTTTCACAGGTGCTTAACGATTATGATCAGGAAACAGCCGACTTCTATCGCTGGAAAGTGGAATACACCCAAGAACAGGTGAAACAGCTGTTGGCTGATAAACTTAAACTTGAACTGGGCGATATTCTCGACCTTGTGGCAGTAGAGCGTGGATTGAGTGGCCGTATCTCCAAACTGAAGATCGTGGGAACTAAGAAAACTTTCACTATTGGTAAGGAACTTGAGATTCGCCGAGCACTCAGCAACACCCATCTCTATAGTAGTGCCTTTGTAGTAGATAAATACGACAAGGATGCCAATGGTGTGCCACAGCGCTTCGAATTCATCGGTGCAGGATGGGGCCACGGAGTGGGCCTTTGCCAGATTGGTGCCGCTGTGATGGGCGAGGAAGGATATAATTATGACGAGATATTGCTTCACTATTATCGTGGAGCTGAAATAAATAAAATATACTAATGGAAAAGAAAAGATCACCTTGGAGTTGGATACCAACTCTCTATTTTGCCGAAGGACTGCCAAATGTCATCGTTACTGTTGTTGCCTTGGTGATGTATAAGCAGATGGGACTCGATAATACCGAGACCACTTTCTATACTTCATGGCTGAATCTGCCATGGATGTTGAAACCTATATGGAGTCCTTTCGTCGACATAATAAAGACGAAGCGCTGGTGGGTTATCGCTATGCAGCTGCTCCTTGGAGCCAGTCTGGCAGGTGTAGCTTTCACTATCCAAACTAGTTTCTGGCTTCAGGCCACCTTGTTCTGCTTCTTCCTGATGGCATTTTCAAGTGCCACCCACGATATAGCAGCTGATGGATTCTATATGTTGGGCTTGAGTGAGCACGATCAGTCGCTCTTTGTGGGCATCCGAAGCACCTTCTATCGCCTTGCGATGATCTTTGGTCAAGGTGTACTCGTGATGATAGCTGGTAATTTGCAGGTTATCTTCCGCAATAGTGCGAGCAATATCAAACTCTCGTGGGCGCTTACTTTCTATGGCATAACGGGTCTCTTTATAGCTATGTGGTTGTGGCACCGCTTTATCCTGCCACGTCCTTCTCAGGATTCACCACGTAAAGGGGTATCGGCTTCTGATATAATGGCAGAGTTTGGACATACTCTCGTTACTTTTGTGCAGAAACCTTATTTTCTCACGGCTGTATTGTTTATGTTGTTCTATCGCATGCCAGAAGGATTTCTGTCTAAGATAACTCCGCTCTTCCTCATTGATAACAATAGTGCAGGTGGATTAGGCCTCTCTCCGCAGGAATTTGGTTTGGTATCTGGTACGGTAGGAGTTATCGGCTTGGTGCTTGGTGGTATTCTTGGTGGAATTGTTGTTGCGAAGGATGGACTTCACAAGTGGATATGGCCGATGGTATGTGCCATCACTTTGCCAGACATCGTGTATGTCTATCTCAGCTATAGTCTTACAGGAAATATAGTCATTATCTCAACTTGCCTTTTCATTGAGCAGTTGGGGTATGGATTTGGCTTCACAGCCTATATGATGTTCCTAATTTACTTTGCACAAGGCGAGTATAAGACCAGTCATTATGCCCTTTGTACGGCATTGATGACGCTAAGCTTGTTCCTGCCAGGTTTGGTGGCTGGTTGGTTGCAGGAATATATCGGCTATCGCGACTATTTCACAGCAGTGATGCTGCTCTGCTCGGTTACCTTTGTTGTAACCAAGATGGTGCATATTGACTCTGAGTTTGGAAAGAAGGAAGAAAACGAATGGGAATAAACGAATTATATGGCAAAAAGAGAATACATTGAGAAAAACAAGCAATGGCTTGAGGAGAAATCAAAAGAGGAGGGTGTAATGGCCCTACCTCAGGGTATATATTATAAGGTGTTGGAGAGTGGCGATCCGAATGGACCTCAGCCTGCCCGTCGCAGTATTGTGACAGCACACTACACCGGTTGGACTATTAATGGTAAGAAGTTTGATTCCAGCCGTGGTGGCACCCCATTCGCAATGCGTCTGAGCGATCTTATTGATGGATGGATTGTTGCGATGCAGAAGATGCATGTAGGTGATCGCTGGGAAATCTATATCCCTGCAGAGATGGGGTATGGTAAATTTAACCAGCCAGGCATCCCTGGTGGCTCTACATTAATTTTCGATATTGAACTTATTGCTGTGGGGTAGTACCTTCAGTAACAAAGCTAAACAAAAAAGGCTTCTCTTTGTAGGGAAGCCTTTTTTTTGTGTAAGCTCTTATGTGTTTAATGTTAAAGTCAAGATCATTTTTAGCTTATAAACTTACTTATTAACTTATTGTTTTTGCTTTGTACCAACTACGACTAAACGTATTTTGCGGCTGCAAAAGTAGATAAAAAAACAGTATTGTTATCAAAATGTAACGAGTGTTCTAGTCAAATTGTCCAAAATGAAATGTCAATCTGTCCCTTTTTGCTGAATTTCTTTGTTACTGCAGGTCACCTGCAATTATAATGCAGGTGACCTGCAATACTCTTATAGGTGACCTGCAATACTTTTAAAGATGATCTGCAATTAAGTCCATCTTGCATTCTAAGAACGGCCTTGTTACTTTCCAATTTGGATATTCTTGGATAGTGTTTAGCATAAAAAGATTCATAAAAAAAGACCGCCCATCCCTGGGCAGTCTTCTTTTTTACCTTTGATATTCGCAATTTAAAAGGCATTCTAATCGCTATTAGAAGTATTGATAAATAAACATCTTATGCTTAATTAAAAAGTACTACTTATATGGATTGTTTTAACCCCCTCGTCAACTAGTCTGAATTTTATCAGTTCTGCTTTAAAGGGGTAGCAAAGGTAGTGCTAATAAAAAAATGTAGTGGGGTAAAATGTATTTTTCTTGGTGGAGGAATTGCTTTGTTTGTAGTCAAAACGTCCAGAATTGTCTGTTAAAATAGCTATTATGAATCGATTTGTTGGATATTATGATTTCTTAAGGTAATATAAACAAAATGGCCGCTCCTCACGGGGCAGCCATTTTATTCATTTGCGTATCTCACGCTTTGTTTAATACTAACGTTAAATCCTGTATAACTCTTAATACCTGAAACTAGTACCTAAGTAAATGTGAGCGTGTTACTTTGTAACAACCTTAAACTTAACTAAACCTAAATAAAGAAAATACTTTTACTAGGGCAAATATACGATATAATATTGTCGCATAGGGAGTGAAATCCGTTTTTCGAGGTGGATTTTCTGTTTAGCAACAGAATTTTAGCAATATTTTAAAGATTTACCGATTTTATGACAATAAGTATCGTATATACTATTATATTTGCAACATAGAAAATTATTTCGCTTAAAGGTCGACTACTTAACGTTTAAAAACGCACTAAACATCAAAAAAATGGCCCTTATAAAAGTGGAGGGTGATAATAAATTGCTTAAAGAGGGTGGGAGTAAATCCTGCCCTTTTTCTATTATTTATCTATGAATTCTCTCTAAAAATAAAACTTTTTTACATGTAAGCTATAACTTTTTCTTGTTTCTTTACACGAGTTTCGATTAAAATACCTAAATTTACCGCATTATTAAGCAAAGCATTAAAGGTTTTATTACTTATACATTACGATTATGAACACAATTAAAAAAATCACACTCATGTGTGCTTTATTGTCTTGCGCATTGGCAGGTATGGCACAGAGTGATTATGAATGGACGTCCCTTACCTTAGATAATGCGAAGATAAAGGGAAACAAAGTTACAGATGACAAAAGAATATTTCTTTTGAATGTAGCAACTCGACAATTTCTAACAATTGGGGGAGAATGGGGTACTAAAATTGAATTAGGTTCTCCTACTATTCCATTTTGGATTGAGAAGGCTAAAGGTGGAGAATATTTTATTTTTACCAATAGAGTGAAGCCTAATACATACACCTATCTTGGCTATAGGGGTACTAAAAAGAATGATGATAATAATTCGGGTGTTTATGCCGATAATATTTCAGGTGATGAAAATTCACTTATGATATTTAATTTTATTTATGCTTCAGGATGTTATCGTATAAGGGGCTATTACCCAAAAAGCAGTGATGCAACTGGTGATAAAAAATCAGATAACGGCTTTTACCTGGTAGCAAAGAATATTGAAGGGAAAAATGTAATCGATTACGTACCATCAAAAGGTACAACAATCAGTGATGAGGAATATGGCGATTACGCTAAATGGATGATTGTTGGTTATGATCAGTTGGCTGATTATCTTCAAAAGCCATCTGATTGGGATAAAGATACAGAATCTCGTTATGAAGGTGCAGAGGCGTATAATTACGAGACAAATGCAACTTTTATGATGAAGGACCCTTTAATATCTATTGAAAATGTGAAAGAAAATTTGAATCCTTATTGGGAAGGTATGAACTATAAGTTAGGCACTCAAACTGATGGCTCATTCAAGGATACTGGGAAATATTGGCATGGTTTCATTACGGGTGAAAATGCAGGTACAGGTAAGGTAACCCAGCAGATAACTACTCTGCAGGAAGGCTGGTATAAGCTTACTTGTGATGGCTTCTTCAGCAACAAGAGCGGTAAGGGAAAAGCCTATCTTATCGCAGGTGGCAATAAGAAAGAGCTCTGCGCGGTTTCTGCTGATGAGCTAAGCAGACTTAATATAGGAAAGGCATTATATGATGGAGCTTATAGTAATGACCTGTTTGTATATCTAGGTACAGGTGAATCTACTGAGATTGGTATTGAGGTCGAGAATACTTCTGCAGAAGATCTCGTTACATTTGATAATTTCCAACTCAGCTATTTTGGCCCTAAGATGTTCCTCCTTAATGAAAAGGTTGGAAAAGACGGAAATGCAAATAAATCAGAAACTGGAGAAGGTCGTAAGCAGCCTCTATTGCTGAAGAAGAGTTTTGATATTGGCAAGTGGAATTCTTTCTGTCTGCCAGTTGATCTTACCAAGAAGCAGTTCTATGATACCTTTGGAAAAGATGCTCGATTGGCCTATCTTGCAAAATTCAAGGTTACAGATGAAAGCAAGTTCATCCAGTTCTTGTTCAAGGAATCAGACGGCTTAAATGATGACGACATCTTCTTAGAGAAGAATACAGGCTATTTGATTAAGGTGTTCAAAGAGGGTATGCTCGAGCAGGATGATGAAACCACACAGCAGATGTGGCTCATTAAGGATGCTGAATGGACAAAGAGTGATATCGATATAATGAGTGAAGAAAAATTCAACAGCGAAAATCTTAATGCCGATGTAAATCATGAGATTCAATTAAATTGTACCTATTATAATCACACAGAAGATGATAAGCCAATTCCTGCAGGCAGCTACGAATTAAAGACAGGAGCTAATGGCTATGCTTTCTATCACTACAACCAGACACATAATGTGGAAGGCTTCAGATGCTGGATAGAGGACCATACTGGCAGCAATGCAAAGATGAGATTTGGATTCAATAGTGATGATAGTGACAATGGCAGTACTACAGGCATCTCTGAGGTGAATGCAGTGAATACAATTGAAGATAACAAGACTTATAATCTTGCAGGACAGCAGGTTGGTAATAATTATAAAGGCATTGTGATTTCTAACGGAAAGAAATACGTTAAGAAATAATTATATTTGTTCTAGGGTAAAATTCCTCTCCTCCAAATGCGGGGGAGAGGATTTTTTTTTCTCTTTCGTCTTGATACTATTTTTTTATTTGACTTTATTTTACCTATTTTTTTTGCCTTTTTCTTTGTAATTTTTAAAATTAATAGTAATTTTGCAACTGAAATATCTTATTGCGATAAATGTTTATTGATTTATGAAATATAATTGATAAACTAGACATTTTTAGAAACGACTAAATGAATAAGAAATTATATATTAAACCATTCAGTGAGGTGGTAGCTCTTCGACTGAACAATCAGTTGATGGATGAGACTATAGAGGTTCGCCACAGCGAATACGAACCTGAAGCCAAGCAACAGCAGAAAGTGGATGAATTTGAAACTTCTGCAGAAGCAAAGGCTAACTGGAATTCGTATGATGTGTGGGAAACCTGGGAATAAATTATACTATCCGATTTATTGTCAATTCTTGATAGATTGTGATGGATATTTTCCCTCTAAATCATCTTTTCTTGTATTATTTTTTTTGAAAGAAAATAAGTAAAAAATCTCAAAAAAAACTTGCATCTTATTCTGAAAATTATTACTTTTGCAACGTGTAATAATTAATGCGACGAATAAAATGTATAGGACAAAACGAATTGTTTTAACCTTGCTATGCCTGTTTATGTATAGCATCGTTTCTTGGGCAAATGCTCCAGAGATAACTGTTGAGGATGGTGATACGGTTTATACCTTTACCATCAATGGTAATAATGGTGTTTTCTATTGCTGGTATGAAAACTGTGAGCAAAATGATAGTTATACCAAGACTCAGTATAGATATCGCTGGCGTTCCAACTCTTTTACTGTGAAAGGTGTGAAGAATCTTCCATGGCTTAATCTGCAATGTACTAAGAATGATATTGGAAAAGTGAATGGGGGCATCAACATGCACTCTGGATCATCACGTTCTAGTGCATATACTTTAAGTGTACCTGAAGGATGGGCGATTTCCAAATATACAATGACTTGTACTGCTTCGGAAGGTAATAATTATATAGTACAGGACGACAATTCTTACACTCTTTTGACAAAAGGCGTACCTTATACTTTCGTAGATGGTACTGTGAATAATCGTAAGTGTTCCTTCCTTGTAACTGGTGACAATAAGCCTATTACAACTATTATTAAGGTTCAGGTTAGACGCATTAAGGTGGCATTGTTCTACCAGCTCTTCAAGAATTCTAGCGAGCAGGAGGTGGATAGTCGTAATGTGAAAATTGAAAAGTTGGATAGCTCTACCATCAATACCAGTCCTTCTCTTCCAAAAGAGTTGCGTCGTGGCTTCTGCTCTTATGGTTATAACATAGACAAGGTGGTTTTCTCTGAGAATGTAGAGAAGATCCGTTCTGATTATAAGGTGAATACCCTTCCTTTTAAAATATCAGATGGTAATAATTACTATTATTATAATCTTAATGTTGGTCCATATAAGGATGTTGTGACAAATGGTGTTCATACAGGAAAGGTAGAATGGCTTTATCAGAAAGATGAAACAAAGACTCTTTGGGTTGATAATTCTGCAAGTAATAAAAAAGACAACTATTGCTGGTATTTCGAGGGAAATCCTTATTGCCTCTATGTTCGCAACAAAGCTACAGGTGATTATCTGATACCTACTTCAAATGGTCCTGTATTAAAGAGCTATCCAAAAGGAATAAGACCAGAACATACCTGGGATCTCTGGGGCTTCTTTGAGTCTACAGCTGGTTCAGATGCAAGTTTTGCCCTTCGTTATGATGTGGATGGAAATTACAAGAACTCTAAGTTTTTTGCTTATACATATTCTAACGTAACTCATGGTACTGGCACTTGGACTCCTCAAGGGGATCTTGCCTTCCGTCTGGTAACACCAAAATCAGGCGATATCATCACCACTCGTGGACTTTTTGTGGATGATAACTTGAATGAGTATGAGATCATGCGATGCCGTATGCAGGTTCGTATAGTACAGATGGAAGCTAGAAACATCACCTATAAAGCTTATTGGTCACAAGGTAGAAAACTTGTAGGTGTACAGACAGTTACAACTTATTATGATGCAAAGCCTCAGATTCCTGAGAATTTGAAAATGCCATATTGTAACTATACATATTATTCCGATAATGCTTTAACTGAGGAATGGACTTCTGATGTAAAAACATCCGACGATAAAAAAGTTATCTATGTTCTTGTCGATTGGAATGGTCCTTTCGAGGTATCAACTACTCAGAGTGGTCTGAAGTGGAACTATACCACCATCAATGGTAAGCTAATGACAACTTACGGTATGGCTCCTTACTTCCTCGCCGATAATCAGGTGGAGAAGGGCGGACTTCCTTACGACATTAGCCCTAACACTATGTGGGCTTTCACAGGAAATCCTTATGATGGATTTGTTATCTGGAATAAGGCTTATGAGCGTGCTGGAATGGTATTGGGTAACCCTTATTATAACGATGGTGTTCACCAGTGGGGTAAGAATCAGGACTACTACACAAGTAATGTTGGACCTGCAATGTTGAAATATGATGCCAACTCAAATAGTTGCCGCTGGAACATTGAACAGTATGATGATAATGTTTTCGGTTTCTCTGCTAAGGATGTCGACTATATGTATCTTAATGATACCTATCACAATGGTTTGATGGGCTACTACTATCAGGGTGCTGATCTTTCAGCTGGTGCCAGAATGCAGGCACATCCTATGATGATGAGCGGCAAGGATATGGATAATAGTTGGAAACAGACTTATCTCAACACGATGGTGGAGGACTTGATGGCTTATCAGACTAGTATAGGACAGCCTAATTCGCTCACTGTCACAGCTTTCAAGGAAATCTTCGGCGATAGCAAACAGCGTTCCCGCAGCGAAATTGAAGCCTTTTTAGCCAATGCTGATAATGCCAGAAGGGCAGAGAATGTGCTTCTTAGCACCGATAGCTATGAGAAGGTGAATGGCGGCCACTATACCTTTGTGGTTGGCGATGGCTTCAAGGAATCAACCTATAGAATGTATATGGGAAGTTCGGCCAACACCAATATCGAAAATGTGAAAGGTGTAAATCAATTGCGTTCTGAGAAAGATCTCGAAAGTGCAGTGGGGGATGCTGGCGCCATCTTCACCTTCACCAATGTGAATGATGAGGCCAATAGTTGGGCTCTACCATATAATAAGGTGATAGCAAAGGCTCAGAACTGTCTGATGACAATGGATGAGAATGCCGATGAACAATCTGTCGAGACAATTATTTATCCATGGGCAAGAGCCTCAGTAGCTGTTTATCAGAAGAATGAGGATAGTGGCTATTTCAAGGTCTCTGGCACTGATGCCTCACAGCTTGGTAAGGTGAGCACAACTAGTATTCCTTCTCCTTTCTATCTTAAGAAGACTGAGAATTTAAAGATCAAGATGATGGCCTTCAAAACGGGTGCTTATAACACACTCTGTGTGCCTTTCAATGTTACACTTCCTGAAGAAATAACAGCTTATACTCTCGAGGAAAACGAGGATAAATCAAAACTTATGGTAACTAAGTTGGGCAATGAGGTATCAGCAGGTATTCCTGTCTTGCTGAAGAGCGAAGACACAGAGACCGCCTACTATAATATAGCTCTCGACAACAGTACTAATATGCAGGATGAGCAGGGCGGAAGAGGCTTGAGAGGAAAGTATCTTTCTTATGTACTTCCAAAGGTAAGCAACGTGGAAGAGCAGGATTCGCACAACCGTTTCTACTTTCTGGCAAGAAGCAATAGCAATACCCCTATCTTCGCAAGATGTATGAGCAGTAAGGATACGAAAATCAACCCTAACCGCGCCTTCTATACTCCAACCGAGGAGCAGATGGCAAAGGGTGCTTCTTTCTCAATTAACTGGGATGAGGTAACAGCGGTATCTGATGTGAAGACTTCGACAGCGCAGAGCGAGGATGCCATCTACGACCTTCAGGGTCGCAAGGTGCAGAACCCTTCACATGGCATCTATATCAAGAACGGAAAGAAAGTCGTGATAAATTAATTATTACATTTTAGTATTCGATTACTAGCATCCGCAGGCACTTTGTAGTGTTTGCGGATTTTTTTGTTAATAACTGGAATAAAATACTGATAAAAAAAACTTTTATACCATGACTTTGGTATTTCTTTTGGGAAATTAGCAAAAAAATGTATATCATTTTGTAATTATCGATAATATTTTTAATTTTGCAGATAATAAAATAATGTGGCGACTATGGTAATAATTAAGCGGAGTTTTATTTTACTGGTGCTATGTGTATTATGTCATAGCATAGGAATACGGGCGGCTGTTGGTGATATTGTGGTATGCGATATCAATGAGCAAACGACTAAAATGTCTAGAAACAGAACAGACAAATGGAGTACGTGGGCAAATGGATTTGCTTACATAGATAATGGTCTGCGAATGTATTGCTCGAAGAATAATTATTCTTGGGTGACAGACAGTAAAAAGAAAAGTGAAGGAATTGTCTTGCTATCTGGAACAGGTGATAACACAAAAGGTAGTAAGAATGGATTGCTTGAAGTTGGTTATGGCACCCATCTCACGATTGATGCACCTGAAGGCTATAAGATAATTGGTCTTTATTTTAAAGGAGAAGCATCTGGTTTTACCGAAGGTACTGGTCAATCAAGAAAACAGTCGGGCGATTTGTCGATTTACTGGACGGATCCAGATGCTTCGGATGCTAAGGAAGCTACTATAATAAATAACCAGAAAGGAAAGTTCTATACTTATCAAGAAGTCTCCTCAACTAAGGATATTGCTTCTTTAGTAGCTAATCCTGGTACTTTAATAGCTGATCATCTCGACTTTAATGGACTTAAAGTTGGGAATGCTGTAAATGGTTTTACATTGTTGAATACACCTCAGCAATCAGCTAGAATTTTCTTCAAAGGTAGTAATAATGTTTATGTAGATTACTACAAGTTCTATGTCATCCTGGAAAAAACTATTGCCAATGCGGATGAGGCACAAATACCAGGTACCTCAAAGGCAAAAGATTATCTTTCTAATGCTAGAATGTATTTGGTGAGAAACATTAAGACTGGTGCATATTTAACGCTAAAAGACGGAAAGGCTATATTGGAAAGGACAAATAATCCAGATGCAGAGCTCGATCTTTCCAGCTTATGGTTCTTTACTTCACCTTTTAATCTATACCAGCGTGGAGCAGAAGATGGCTTTTATGATGGAAAAACTGCTCAGAATGATTATGACCTGCAATTCCATAATGCCAGTGATGCATATTTCAGAAGTAATAGTGTAGATGAAAACTCTAGTAAGAATGGCTTTGAAAATGCCTATAGGAACACGGTTGGTTTTTCATCTACTTATGGAGTTCGACCAAGATACTTTGGATATGATAACCCAGAAAAGCACTTGCATTGGGATTTCAGTTATGATAATTGCAAAGGAGCTTCTATGGATAACCTTGATCCAAAGGTTGATGTCTATACACTTCGTTCGGACGAGAAGGGTGGTACTATCTTCAATTTGAATCAGGTGAATGATAATGGAGTTTTGGGAATTTCTATAGGCAGATACAGAACCCATATTGCCAATCATACTTATTCGGATGGAACTTCAGGCGATGTCTATGATTTCAAGATTATGACTCCTGATGATCTCGATAACCCTTCCTCGGTATCCATGAAGAATACAGAGAATAATGCTACAGACTATTTGCCAAAGGCACAAAATGCCAAAGGTGAGTTGTGGGAATTTATTCAGGTTCCGGTGAGAAAATATGCGGAGAATACCATTCATAAAGCTGCTGCTAAGGTGGGAAGAGTTGTGGATGCTGATTATCTCTTTGATTACAATAAGGCCAATTTGGATGCAGCAAAAGACTTTTCATTTTCTGTGAATAAGCCCAGCATTCCTGACACTTGGTATCGCTACTACAGTCAGGTTCCTAATGGAAACCTAGGTGGTAAGGAAGATAAGTTAAATGCGATAGTTGGCGATCATGCCACCAAGGAAAATCCTGAGTATGGATATACTAAGGCTGATACCATTCGTTTTTCCTTGCATTTCATTCATTTGAACATGCCTGATCCAAATATGGCATATCAGTTCGAGAATGTAGAATATGCAGAGAAAGTATTGGGATTGCAGCATTACAAGTCATTATCAGGTAGCCGAGAGAATTCTCTTGTGGGTCTGGCTACTAAGACTTTTGCTAACTCTCCATACGAAAAAGCTAAATATGCCATTCAATTTGTTTACCCTTTAAACAAAGATGGTGTCACTGAAACCGACGAGGATAATCGTTTGTTCAAGTTGCGTTTAGCTTGGCCGATCAATGGTTCTTCAACACCTGTCTATGCGTATTTAGGACAAATTGCCGGGGGTGTATATGGATGGGTTGATAAGGAAAGTAATGGTAAGGTCTTTTCGTTTACGGCAAGGGAAAATGGACTGAAGGGTAATTCTGCCTTCTGTCTTGAAACCGATAAGGGCGGTTTGTCTGGCCGAATAGGAATCGGTGATAATGGTAAAGTTTCCATAGGAGAAAATGCTTTAGGGAATACTCAGCAAAATTGGAAAATAACTCCAGTGGATTTGAAGCCCCTCCTAAAGAGCGAGGTGGATTTGGCAAATAGATTGGTAGGTGCCGTTGGAGGCCCTGCTTCAAAGATCACACTTTCATCAAATGGAAAAAGTATCAATGAATTTATGGAGAATGCGCAGAAAGTGTATTCCAATCGAGTATATTTCATTAATGGAGGATATTACCGCCTTTACAATATTGCAGATGATGCATCATTTGCGCTTCGGCCTACAGTAAATGATGAAGACGAGATTACAAGCTATATGACTTGCTCACCTTTGCTGAATGATGGTGGTTATCAATATGGTATCTTAGGAAGAGATAAGGTGGCAAATGTCTGGAAGGTATATACCAAAAATAATGGTCAGTATGTTTTTGAGAATCCCCAGACTGGATATGATATTGCCAAGGTAGAGGCTGATAAAGACTATGTAGGAAAGAATGATCCTAAGGATGCTTATTTCTCCTTGTTCCAGGATGGTCCTTTTGGTTTAAATAGTTTTATCCGCGATTCTAAGTTTGTGGCTCTTAACAACAAGCATCAACTTGTTGCTAGTAAAGAGGACGAAAATATTTACGATCGTTGGTATCTGGTTCCTTTCACTAATCAGAAAATGGGAAGTGTAGCCATCAATAATAATGAGGATAGTCAGAATGGAAAGAGTTTCACAGCTCGATGCTATCCTTATCCTGTTCAAGTAACAGATGATGCAAAGGCTTATTATATCAGTGCTATGCAAGTTGATACCAAGACAGGCGATACTGTCAGTGTGGTACTTACCCAGTATCCTGATAATAAAGTGCCATCTAAGCAGCCTTTTATTGTCATTGGAAATCCTGGCAGCTCACAGCAGTTTAATACAGAGTTGCTTACTTCTGAGCCTTCTTTCGATGGAGATAATATCCTTAAAGGAACTATTACCCGCATACCTTTCTCCGAGGATTTATTATATGATAATGTGAGAGTACTCGGATATCAGAAGTCTTTGGGAAAGAATGGAGAATCAACAGGAATGGTTTTTGGTAAATCAAAGAATAATAGTTTTATAGAAGCTTATACCTGTTATATCCTACTTTCTGAAGTTCAGCGACAAGCCAAGTGTTGTCGCATCACTTTTGAGGAATTTCCTGAGGTGAGTGGTATTAGAGATGTTGAATATATCAGAGGAAGTAAGGCCGTCTATGATATGGAAGGTAGGCGAGTTGCTACCCCTTCAAAGGGAATATATATTCAGAATGGTAAAAAGTATGTTATAAAATGAGGGGTATGAAAAAGCAATATAAAACACCAAGGATAGAGGTTATCCTTCTCCCAGAATTGATGGAGTCGATAGGTGTAAACTCTCGTCCGAATGATGACGAACCTAGACAAGATGCAAAAGGCAATACAAGTGTTCTCAACTCCAACGATTTAGAATGGAAATCCTATAACGCTTGGGAGGGATGGGAATAATATAATGGGGGCATTCATTTCGCTATTTCGAAATGGATGCCTTTTTTTGATGTTTGTTTTTATCGTTACAAAATCCCCCTTTCTTCGTCTTTAGGATAAGATGAAGAAATTTATTACGATACTGACATTTGCAATCGCATTCATGACCTCGTGTTCCAGCGAGGTATATGTATTTAGTTCCTTTCACGAACCGGCTACTGATGGTTTGCGCTATCTTTACAGCAAAGATGGTATGCATTGGGACTCTATACCTGGTGTGTGGCTCGCTCCCTATGTGGGCACGCAGAAGGTGATGCGTGATCCTTCCATCCAGCGAACTCCCGATGGTACTTATCATTTTGTGTGGACCAGTAGTTGGAGAGGCGACAGAGGTTTCGGCTATGCTTCTTCAAAGGATCTGAAGAACTGGAGCAAGGAGCGTTTCATCGAGGTGATGCCAGATACATCGACGGTGAATGTATGGGCACCAGAACTCTTTTATGATGAGGATCGCGAGGAAATGATGATAGTATGGGCATCTTGTATTCCTGGCAAATTCGAGCGGGGAATCGAGGATGAGAAAAATAATCATCGACTTTACTATACAACAACAAAAGATTTTGTTAACTTTACTCCCACCAAACTGTTGATTGATCCTGGTTTCAGTTGTATCGATGCTACTTTGGTGAAGCGTGGGAATAAAGATTATGTGATGGTGCTGAAGGATAACACCCGTCCGGAACGTGACTTGAAGATTGCCTTTGCAAGCGATCCACATGGTCCTTGGACGAAGGCTTCGAAGCCTTTCACAGAGTTATTCGTAGAAGGTCCTGCCACCGCGAAAGTGGGAAAGGATTACATCATTTATTATGATCGTTATAAAAAGCACGATTTTGGTGCTATGCGCACCCGAGATTTTAAGAATTTCGAGGAGGTGACCGATTTGGTGAAGGTACCAGCTGGTCATAAGCATGGCACAATATTCAAGGCTCCAATGAAGTTGATTAAGGACTTGATGAAGAAATAAGATTCTTGGTTCAAGTAGTGGGCCTTTAGGATTGTTTATGATGAGGAATGTGGAATTCGTTGTTCAACATTCAACACTTAGCATTAAAAAATGAGTTATACTTTTTTGGAAGCCCGAGAGGGTAGAAGAAAAAACACATAGTTCCCCAGGTTGAGGAGACATTTTGTCTTCCTCGCCTTTTTGGGGAAACATTGTTGAAGAGGGTATAATTATATAGCCTTTGAGGGTATATTAAAAAGATATTGACCAGTCTTTAGGATAGTGTGCTCAAAAGTTGATCAATAGATAGCAATAGCCCGATAAAGTAGGGTGCTCAAAAGTTGATCAATAGATAGCTATAGCCCGATAAAGTAGGGTGTTCAAAAGTTGAGCAATAGATAGCAATAGCCCGATAAGTTAGGGTGCTCAAAAGCTGAACAATAGATAGCAATAGCCCGATAAGTAAGGTTGGGCAAGAGTTGGTAGAAAGCATATAAAAGCCCGATAAGGGCGACCTGTGCGTAACTCCATGCGTGGGAGGGCTTTAGCCCGACAAGCTTGGGGGATAAGGCCTACCCCCACACTACTCGGCCCGATAAGGGTCGCCCCGAGCCGACAAGCCTTGGGTTATGTATGGGAATGCCCGTAATCGGGCTTTGAGCTATTTCAGTTTTCCAATAGACTGTTATCCAGCCTTTCTCCCCCACGAGTGGGGGAGACCAAAGAGAGGGTATGCCACGAGGAATGTTTATTTGCCGATTAAAATTAGCTCTATAGCTTGATTTAGTGGCATACCCTCTCTCTTATCTCCCCCACGAGTGGGGGAGAAGAAAAGATGAAATTCTCATATCATGGTTTGAGATGAAAATCAGAAAAGTTCTCTTATCTTGAACAGAGATGAAAAGTAAAAAAATCTCATATCTTGGATTGAGCAGAAAAGCTCTCATCTCCTGAATAGAGATGAAAAGCAGACCAGATTAGGAGGAAAAGAAGAAAAGCTCGAGGCTAGAAAACTTCTTTGAGTTAGAGTTAAATTCGAAAATATGAAATAAAGAATGTAGGGGCGGAATTTATTCCGTTCCTCATTTCGAAACTGATGATCAGCATTTAGGTTGTGAGGAATCACTTCCGATAGTAGCTGAAATCTCTCAATATTATAAAATGAATATATTCTATAAGTCGATAGCAATAGCAGTGGCATTGAATCTTCAGAATTCAATGTTGGATGATCAATGTGCTTATGCCCAGCAGTTGGTGCATTATAGCGGCAACACGATGAGCGATCCTAACTCGCATGATGGTCGCCTCTCGCCGGTGATGGGTGTACACAATATTCAGATAATGCGTGCCAACCGAGAGCATCCTTCCGTTGAGAATGGAATGGGATGGACCTATAACCATCAGCCGATGATGGCTTACTGGAATGGTAAGTTCTATGTGCATTATCTCTGCGACGAGAAGGATGAGCAGGTGCCGCCTTCTCATACATTGCTGCAGACTTCTGTTGATGGCTATACCTGGAGCAATCCTGAAATGCTCTTCCCTGAATACAAGGTGCCTGAAGGCTTCAAGAAGGAAGGGGTGGAAGGCGAGGCTCACAACCTTGTGGCTGTGATGCATCAGCGACAAGGCTTCTATGTATCCAAGTCGGGCCATCTCTTTGCGATGGGCACTTATGGAATATGTCTCAACAAGAAAGATCATAACAACGATGGAAATGGCATCGGCCGAGTCATCCGAGAAATCAAGAAGGATGGCAAGCTCGGACCTATCTATTTCATCTATTATAACCATGGCTTTAATGCCGGCAATACCGATTATCCTTATTATAAGAAAGGTAATAAGGAAATGCGCAAGGCTTGCGAGGAGATTCTCGCCAACCCTCGAATGTTGATGGGGTGGGTAGAGGAGGCCGATCGCAACGATTCGATTATTCCACTCAGCAAACCTTATAAGGCTTATAACGACTATACACTCCCAGATGGTTCGATAGTAGCCCTTTGGAAGCATGCCCTCACTTCGGTTTCGAAGGATGGTGGTAAGACCTGGCTCGAGCCGGTAAACCGTGCCAAGGGCTTTGTGAACAGTAATGCCAAGATTTGGGGCCAGCGCCTTTCCGATGGCACCTATGCCACCATCTATAACCCTTCTGAATTCCGATGGCCGCTTGCCATCTCGCTATCGGGCGATGGATTGAATTACACCACCCTTAACCTAGTGAATGGTGAGGTTCCTCCTATGCGCTATGGCGGCAACTACAAGAGTTTTGGCCCGCAATATGTGAGGGGTATTCTCGAGGGAAATGGTGTGCCTAAGGATAGCGATTTGTGGGTTACTTATTCCATTAATAAGGAGGATATGTGGGTGAGCCACATTCCTGTACCTGTAATGACCGAGGCACATGCTCACGCCAACGATGATTTCAGTAAGGTGGCTTCGCTCCACGACTTGAATACCTGGAATATCTATTCGCCAAAGATGGCATCGGTGGGTCTGGAGAATCAATGGCTGGTATTAAAGGATGAGGATCCTTTCGACTATGCCCGTGTAGAGCGTAAAATCCCTTCTACTAAGGAGTTGGATGTGGAGTTCGACATCGAGGCCGAACAGAATAAGAATGGTTTGCTGCAGATAGAGTTCCTCGACAAGAATGGTGTAGCAGCTTCTCGCATCGATCTCACTCCAGAGGGCATCATGCAGGCGAAGAGTGGTGCCCGATATGGCAAGATAACCACCTATGAGCCAGGCAAGACCTATCATGTAAAGATCAATCTCTCGGTAGCCAACCGTACGGCAACTTTCTTTATCGATGGCAAGCAGAAGACCAAGCGCATCTTCTTTGCACCGGTTGAGGCTTTCGAGCGCATTGCCTTCCGCACCGGCGAGCGCCGTAGTTTCCCAACGGTGGATACTCCTGCCGATTGGGATGGCATCCTGCCAAATGCTGGCGAGAAGGAGACTATGGCCATCTATAAGATTGCTAATTTCAAGACTTCAGCTGCCGATAGCATCAGCGATGCCGCCTTCCTCAAGGCTGACAGCTATAAGCATTATGTCGATTACTTCAATTCGATGGAGGATGAGAACATCGCCCAGGCAATTCCGAATGCCGAATCGTGGGATTGGATGAAGGCGAATGTGCCTCTCTTCGATGCTCCTGATAAGGCTTTCGAACAGATGTGGTATTATCGATGGTGGACCCTTCGCAAGCACATCGAGAATACCAGCGTGGGCTATGCGATGACCGAATTCCTTGTTCGTCGAAGCTATGCCGATAAATATAATCTCATCGCCTCTGCCCTTGGCCATCACATTCATGAGAGCAGATGGCTTCGCAATCCGGTTTATCTCGACCAGATCATCAACACCTGGTTGCATGGCAACAAGGGCGAGATGATGAAGAAGATTAATTTCTACAGCAGTTGGCTGGCTGCCAGCGTTTGGGATAAGTATCTCGTCGATGGCGACCAGCAGAAGGTGGTTTCGCTGCTGCCTGATCTCCTCAAGGAGAATAAGCTTTGGGACAACCATCGATGGAATTCTGAATTCACTATTCAGAATGGTCAATCGGCCAAGGAGCCTGCTTCGAAGTCTTCCAATTCGAACTTGGTGCTGAAGGAGGGAGCCTCTTCTCTCTATTGGCAATTCGATGTGCGAGATGCGATGGAGGAAACCATCAGTGGTGGTCGAAGGGAGAAAAATGCCCGTCCAAGCATCAACAGCTATATGTATGGTAATAGTAGAGCCATTGCCAACATCGCTACTTTGGCAGGCGATAAGGAAACGGCTGCTCTCTATAATCTGAAGGCTGATACCCTTCAGCAGATGGTACAGGAAAAGTTATGGAATGATAGTTCGAAGTTCTTCGAGGTGCGCTATCCTAACCAGCAATTTGCCAATGTTCGAGAGGAAATCGGTTTTATTCCTTGGTATTTCAAGCTTCCTGTCGATAATCAGAAGTATGCTGAGGCTTGGTTGCAGCTTTCCGATGAGAAGGGCTTTAATGCGCCATTCGGCATCACTACCGCCGAGCGTCGTCACCCTAAATTCCGCAGTCATGGCTCCGGAACCTGTGAGTGGGATGGGGCTATCTGGCCTTTCGCAACGAGTCAGACGCTAACGGCTTATGCCAACTTCCTAAATGATTATCCTAAGGGATTGCAGGCTGTGGAAGAGGCTCTAGCTTCAGCAGATAAGGGAAATGCGACAGCAGAAAAGAAGTCGGCTAAAAACAATCCGAAGTTAGAAGCAAATTCCATTTTGGAAAAGGCTAGGGGAGAGTATTTCTCACAACTTTCAAAATTTGTGGGAAGTCAGAGCTTCCACGGCAAACCATACATTGGTGAGTATCTCGATGAGGTTACTGGCTATTGGCTGAAAGGTGAGGCCGATAGAAGTCGCTATTACAATCATAGCACTTTCAACGACTTGGTTATCACTGGTTTGTGTGGTCTTCGCCCAAGACAGGATAATGTGATAGAGGTGAATCCACTTCTCCCAGCCGATAAGTGGGATTATTTCTGTCTCGACAATATTTCCTATCATGGAAAGAATCTCACCATTCTTTGGGATAAGGATGGCAGCAGGTATCATGCCGGCAAGGGTTTGTCGGTATGGGTGAATGGGGTGAAAATCGCTTCTCGAAGCGATATTGGAAGGATTGAAGTAGCCTTCTAAGGCCTCTTGGGGCATCTTTCTTTCTTCGCGGAAGAAAGAAGAAGCAAGAAAGAAACGCTCGCGGTCCTGAGCTCAGGGGCCGCTTGCAATAAATTTGGAATCTGAAAAAGAACTCGCTCCGCTCAGACAGCTTTTTCATTCGCATTCCTCATCCGCTGCGGGCTTTCAGCCCTTGCTTGATGAGATGCGAGAAGATTTCAAATTTCTTACAAGCTCTAAAGACCCCTTCGTGCGGATTGCGAGCATTTTTGTGGCGATTATTGTTTCGCATACTTTTTTGCTGGGCATTATATTGCAAGTATTGATTTGTTGCATTAGTTTTGCAATTATTGGATAGAAGCATTAGCTTTGCAATCAATGAACTGCAATCATTAGATAGTAGCATTAGCTTTGCAATCAATGAACTGCAATCATTGAACTGCAATCATTAGATAGTAGCATTAGCTTTGCAATCATTAGATAGTAGCATTAGCTTTGCAATCATTGAACTGCAATCATTAGATAGAGGTATTGCTTTGCAATCAATGAGTTGTGGCTTTATCCAATTCTTCTCCCCCACTCGTGGGGGAGATAAGAGAGAGGGTATGCCACGAGCAAGCTAATTGCAAGTGGCTGCAATGTTAGCCGCTTTCTATCGGGTGAGAGGTCAACATCCTCCCCTTCGGGGAGGCTTGGTGGGGTGGCCACTCGTGGGGGAGATAAGAGAGAGGGTATGCCACGAGCAATGTTTATTTGCCGATAAAATATTAGCACCATCGCACTATTTCGTGGTATACCCTCTTCTATGTTGCTTTCCAAATAATTGGAAGATATTTATTTTTATTTAACTATTGATAATCAACTTGTTACAA
>CAJOPE010000014.1 GCA_905236815.1 uncultured Prevotella sp.
ACCAAGAGCCAAGTTGAAATTTTCAACACCAAAAGAGTGTTTTATGAAGAGAATAAGCTAAATTTGCACTTGCTTGTTGAATCCGCGGTTCTTGGCGGGAAATTGAAATGTTAAAAAAGCTAACTCAATGGTTTAGCTAGTCTAAACCGACGGTTTACGACCTCTAAACGGTGCATTTACGTTGGCTATTTCAATAGTATTCGTTAATCACCAAATTCCAAACAGCGCAGTTATATTTGTCAAACTCACGTTAAATTAATTCCGCGTTAAGCAACAAAGCTAATTAGAAATTGGCCAATAAACCTTGTTCGAGGCATATCCTCTCAATCTTCCCAACGAGTGGGGAAGAAGTAGTGTGATAAAGTTTTTCCTATGAATTATCCAGGTTAGATCTCGTCCAAAGTGGGAAGAAATGCAGAAGAATAAATCTCTGTAGATTTTCCTGTCTAAGAAAAGTGCATTGTGAAATAAAAAGGGCAGATAAAATTAAAGGGGCCAGAATTCATAGAATTCTAGCCCCTTTGGAGGTGCCTGGCGGAGTCGAACCGCCTTGAACGGTTTTGCAGACCGTTACCTGACCGTTCGGACAAGGCACCGTTATCCGATTTGCGAGTGCAAAGGTAGCACTATTTTTTGGTTCCACCAAATTTTTATCTTACTTTTTTCTTCTTTTTCTTGCATTTTTCGTAAAAAGCGCATCCTGCGCACCCATAATTCTTATATTGGATGTTTTCTTTAATCTCAAAATACACATACCTTATTATATATATAAGGCAAGCGATGAGAATGAGGGTAATAATAATATACTGTATTGTCATGGGACAAAGATACAAAGAAAAAAGGGAAACGATGGGCATCACGCTCAAGTTTCCCTATAAATCTTTTGGATTTTATAATAATTAAACGACTAAATAGTTTTCTTATATTTCGTTATTGAATAATTCTACTTGTAATTTTGTTCTTACAAAAAGTGTTTGTATTTATTCTTTAATTCTCTTCGTTCTGCGTGCAAAATTAGAAAAAAATACAGTAATCTCCAAATTTTTTTGTTGATAATTTGTTAGAATATGCTAAATTCTTATTAACTTTGCATCAAATTAAAAAATAAACGAATTATAATTATGACAGCACTTATTGGTTTAATCGCTCTCGTAGTAGTTGCACTCGTTGGTTGGGCTATTGCAGAGGCTAAGTATAAGGCGCTTCCATTCACTCATTCTGAGGAGGAAGCTAAGGAAGCTGAGGAATTGGATGAAATTGCCAAGGCTAGAAATTATCAGGAAATGAATATTCGCGATATTATGCGAACAAATAGTACTAAGGGTTTCGATGCAGTTTAATTGCTGCTGTGTTTTCCTTAAGAAAGGTTTAGAAGTTGATGTCTCAGCTTTTAAACCTTTTTTTTGTATGTAGATCAAAAAAATAAGGGAACCCTTGAAAGGATTCCCTTTATATTTTTAATAATCATCGTCGTCGGATACATCCTCAGCAGCATCCAAGTCAAGATTGGCTGGATCTTCGAGGTCTGTGCGATAACTCTCCTCTGTGAGCTTGTCGTCATCGAAGGTATCGTCGTCGTCCTCATCAACACCGTAGTTATCCTCGATTTCAGGAAGGTCCTCATCGTCATCATCCTCCTCGTCGTCATCGAGCATCTTGTTTCTCTTTTCAGGATCCTCTTCCTCGTCGAATCTCATGCGAATCTTCTCCATCTCAGGCTTCTCCTTTGCGAAGATGGCCTCAGTCCAGGTTCCCTTAGCGATTTCAAGTACCTCATAGCCATCAGCAACCTTCTTCTCATACATACCACCTGGTTTCTTCAAGCGGTCGGTAGGAAGGGTAGTGGTGGAAATGTCGAATCCACTCATGATGATATCCTGAATGCTCTGAGACAAGCTGTCCCATCCGCCACCAAAGTTGCGGTCGAGTACTTCAACAAGCTTTGCAGCACTAATATGATGAATGTTCTCCCATGTGAGGTCGGTAACACGCATGATAGGGCGCTTCTTGATAGCCCATTTCTTGCGGTCGCCCTCGTCGAGACGTACCTGACCGATTTTGAAGCCACGATCTTCATATTTCTTCAATACTTCAGGCTTGTCAACCTTGATTTCCTCAATATCGAAGGCAGAACGGATTACGTCGACGTAATGACGCTGGTTATCCTTTAAATCGGCATCTTTCTCGGCAGCTTCCCAGAGACGATAGATATCGTTCTCCTGCAAGTCCCATACGTTGCTCTTAGTGAGAGTTTTGAGTGTTAATGATTTTTCTTTTTTCATATATGATTGCTTATTTGCTGCAAAAGTAAATACTAAATTGTTAAAAACCAAATTTTTTAATAGAAAATTTGTACCTTTGCAAGTAATATGAGTGAACCGTTAGCTGAAAGAATGAGACCTCGCACGCTCGACGACTATGTTGGGCAGAAACATTTGGTGGGCGAGGGGGCGGTCCTGCGCAAGATGATTGAGGCAGGACGTATTTCGTCGTTTATCCTCTGGGGACCTCCTGGGGTGGGAAAAACTACGCTTGCGCAGATTGTTGCTAGCACGCTCGACGTTCCTTTCTATACGCTCAGCGCTGTAACAAGTGGCGTGAAGGAAGTTCGTGAGGTCATCGAAAAGGCAAAAAACGGTCGGTTCTTCAATTCGAATTCACCTATTTTATTTATAGATGAAATTCATCGCTTCTCGAAGAGCCAGCAGGATAGTCTGCTGGGAGCTGTCGAGAAAGGCATCGTCACCCTGATTGGCGCCACCACCGAGAACCCTTCGTTCGAGGTGATTCGACCTCTGCTTTCGAGATGCCAGCTCTATGTGCTGAAGAGTCTTGACAAGGAGGACTTGGAGGACTTGATGCAAAAGGCGATTACAAAGGACCTTGAACTCAGTAAGAAGAAAATCGAACTGAAGGAAACTGGGGCCATCCTCCGTTATAGTGGGGGTGATGCCCGCAAACTGCTCAATATCCTAGAACTAGTAGTGGAATCGGCGGGAAGCGACGAGGTGACGATTACAGATGAACTTGTTGAGACCCAACTTCAGCAGAATCCGCTTGCCTATGACAAGACGGGCGATATGCACTATGATATCATTTCGGCTTTCATCAAGAGTATCCGAGGCAGCGACCCTGATGCCGCTCTCTACTGGATGGCCAGAATGATTGAGGGAGGTGAGGACCCGCAGTTTATTGCTCGTCGAATGGTGATCAGTGCTTCGGAGGATATCGGATTGGCAAATCCGAATGCCTTGTTGCTTGCTAACTCGGCTTTCGATACCGTGATGAAGATTGGATGGCCCGAGGCACGTATCGCCCTCGCGCAGACTGCAGTCTATCTGGCAACCAGTCAGAAGAGCAACTCAGCTTATCTGGGCATAGATGCTGCCCTTGAAACAGTGAGAAAGACAGGAAACCTGCCTGTTCCACTGCATATTCGAAATGCACCAACAAAACTAATGGCCGATCTTGGCTATCACGATGGCTATAAATACCCACATGACTATCCTGGACATTTCACCACTCAGCAGTATCTGCCGGATGGAATTAAGGACACCCGCTTCTGGCACGCACAACATTCGCCTGCCGAAGATCGTCTTTATAACTGGATGGTAACCTGCTGGGGGGACAGATATAAAGAATAAGAAAATACAAACATTATGAAAATAGTAGAACTAGATGGCTATGCTGCAAATCCTGGGGATTTGAGCTACGATGGAATTAAGAAATTAGGAGAATTAGTTGTATATCCTCGCACTGCACCTGAAGAGGTGGTGGAGCGTGCCAAGGATGCAGATATCGTTCTTATTAATAAGGTGAACATGACGGCTGAGGTAATTGCCCAGCTGCCAAACTTGAAATATATCGGTGTGCTCGCTACGGGCTATAATGTAGTCGACCTGGCTGCTGCCAAGGAGCATGGAGTGGTGGTTACCAATATTCCTGCTTATAGCACCGACTCAGTTGCCCAGATGACTTTCGCACTCATTTTGAACATGACTAATCGTGTGGCTCACTATGCCAACAAGAATCGTGGTGGAAGATGGAGTGAGAACCCTGACTTCTGCTATTGGGATACCCCTTTGCATGAGTTGGCGGGCAAGAGTCTTGGTATAGTTGGCCTTGGTAATATCGGCAAGCGTGTGGCGCATATCGCCTTGGAGTTTGGAATGGAAGTTTATGCCTATACGAGCAAAGCTGCAAGCGAACTTCCTGAATTTGTTCACAAAACCACTTGGGAGGGACTTCTTGCCGAGTCGGATATTCTTTCCTTGCATTGTCCACTCAATGAGGATACTCGTGAGATTATCAACAAGAAGAGCATCGACCATATGAAAGATGGTGCGATTATCATCAACACAAGTCGTGGTCCGCTGGTTAACGAGCAGGATGTAGCCGATGCGCTCGAGAGTGGTAAGTTGCTCTATTATGGAGCCGATGTGCTGACAGAGGAGCCACCAGTTAAGGAGAATCCATTGCTTGCGCAGAAGCATGCCTTTATAACTCCTCACATTGCCTGGGCAACCAAGGAGGCACGTTCTCGCTTGCTGAAGATATGCGAGAAGAACATCAAGGCTTTCCTCGAGGGAAGTCCTATCAATGTTGTTGGCTAAAATAAATTAGGCAAAATACTATGTTGTACGAGGATCCTGTGTTCGTGAAAAATCTCACGGAGGTAATTGAGTTCATAGGAACATTTGCTTTTGCGATGTCGGGCATCCGTATGGCAGCCTCCAAGCGCTACGATTGGTTTGGAGGCTATGTGTGCGGATTTGCTGTTGCGGTAGGAGGAGGAACCATCCGAGATGTAATGCTTGGAGTTACTCCTTTCTGGATGACAAATGCAATCTATGTGATATGTACGTTTATCGCTCAGGCGGTGGTGATAGTTTTCAGCCGCTATCTCAAGCGAATGGAAAATGCCTGGCTTTTCTTCGACACTTTGGGCTTGGCGCTATTTACTATAGCAGGTATGCAGAAATCTCTGTCGATGGGACAGCCTTTCTGGGTGGCGATTATCATGGGATGTATCACGGGTGCTGCAGGTGGAGTTATTCGGGATGTCTTGCTGAATAATGAGCCTGTTATTTTTCAGAAGGAGATATATGCTGTTGCCTGTGTGGCGGGTGGATTTGTCTATTGGGTGCTGGGCTCTCTACTGGGGGTTACACTCTATGTCACCGCTCCTGTTGCATTTTTAGTAGTTTGCATCATTCGTTTCTTGGCGGTGAAGTATCATATCTCACTTCCGAAGTTGCACGAAGAATAAAAATATGCTATATAAATAGGTGAAATACTCAATTAAGGTGCAATCTTGTTGAGGAAATTCAAAAAATAGCATTTTTTTTAAAATTAAAGAGGAAAAAATTTGGTGGTTTCACTAAAAGTTACTACCTTTGCAACCGCTAATAAGGAAGAAGGCTCCGTAGCTCAACTGAATAGAGCATCTGACTACGGATCAGAAGGTTCAAGGTTTGAATCCTTGCGGAGTCACTTCAACTAGTACGGTTAGCATAGTATTCTAAAGAATGGCTCCGTAGCTCAACTGAATAGAGCATCTGACTACGGATCAGAAGGTTCAAGGTTTGAATCCTTGCGGAGTCACTCAAAAGAGGTTACGAATTATTTTCGTAACCTCTTTTGTTTTTGTATCACTTCTTGTTTCTCTGATGTTGCTTTGTGGGCTCAAAGGATATTTGTGGGGATTGCTTTGTTTTCGCTTTTTTTTGTGACCTTTTTTTTCTTATGACAGATTTATCTTGCTGTAGTTAGTAGAAGTTGTGCTTCTGGGAGGCATTTGGGTATTTTGGTATTGTCGATATTCGTAGTAGTTCGCTTAGGATTTGTATCCTTGTCGTTAATTCTTTTGTAATGACGGAATTTCTATTCGGTGGTTGATATTCATAGTAGTTCGGTTAATATTTGTGTTCTTGTCGTTTATTCTTTTGTAATAACGGATTTTCTATTCGAGCGTTGATATTCGAGTAGTTCGG
>CAJOPE010000015.1 GCA_905236815.1 uncultured Prevotella sp.
AAGAGGGTATGCCACTAAATTATCCTGAGAAGCTAATCATAATTAGCAGATAAACCTTGATCGTGGCATACCCTCTCTTTGATCTCCCCCGCAAGCGGGGGAGAAATGCTGCATATTATGAATATATACTAGTTAGCATTGAGAAATGATGGAGATCACAAAATATACATACTTGCATTAAGAAATGAAGGATATCACGCACTTACGAAATACACAAGATAAACTACATTAATAACTGAATATCAGAGACATTGAAGGCTTCTCCCCCACTCGTGGGGGAGACTGAGAGAGGGTATGCCACTAAATTAAGCAGATAAAGCTAATCATAATTAGCAGATAAAGCTAATCGTAATTAGCAGATAAAATAGCAAGAACCTTAGCCGAGACGTTAGCCGAGAAAATAGCTGATTGGCTGCTTATAGTGAAGGCCCGCTGAAATACAGCATAAGCCTAAACAATAAATCATTTATAAGCAATATGAAAAAAGTTACAACCAAACAACAACTGCAGAATCTTCTCAATCCGAAGGAAATGCTCTATATCGAATATATCACACAACCCCTCATCCCATCAGCTGCCGATAATCTCTGCATTGCGCTGGTAGCACACCTGCGATTTGGCACAAGAGGATATTTCCTCTCCCCTTTCATGCAGACTGTCTATAACCTCACAGCCAACTGGCTCGACAATAACCGTAAGTTAAATTAAATTCCAAATATCAATTATGAACAAGAAGATCTATAGCAACATCAATCTCAACTGTATGCTCCAGGAGAGCAACGAGATCTCAAACGACAAGTGCCTCACCGGCATCATCTCTAAAACTGCCGACGGCTTCCGCTTCGAGGAGGCTATCAGAAAGGGAAGGGCTCCCAGGAACCCGAAGCTCTTCGATGGTAAGTATGTTTCTATGGTGCGCATGCAGAATGGGCGCTACCAGTGCCACCTCAAGACGATGAGTTCACACTTGAACCGAGAAAAGTTCGCCTTTGGCGTGTATTCCGAAATTCTCAATGCCCTAAGTAATATCGATTAGCTATGACAAATAATTCTACTATTAGCAAGTTACCAGAGTTAAACGCCAACGACCTCCCTCCGGTGTTGCGCGTCTACTACGAATCGGCACCTGAATCCTTCCGAATTCCTGCCATTCTCACAGCTGTATGCTGCCTTTGTGCTCTTGGCACCCGACTTCGTGCAAAGTATGTTTACGACCTCGATCTTCATGCCCTTCTGCTGCAGATTATCATCGTGGGCAACCCGGGCGATGGCAAATCGTTCACTCGCCCCATTGTGAAGCAGCTAATGGCTCCACTGCTCCTTCGCGATCAGGAACTTCGCAGGCAGGAGCAGGCCTATAACGAGCTGAAGAAGACGGCCTCGAAGACAAAGCAGCTGCCCGATGAGCCTGTCACCGATATCCGATGTCTGCAGAACATTACGCGAGCTAAGTTGGTGAAGCGTGCCGATATGCTCGTTCGCAAGTATGGCGAGCCGCTCACCTTCATGCTCTTCTCCGAGGAGCTGGCCACTATGGCCGAAGGCAACCGAAAGGCTTATAGCGACCTTCGCACCATCGGCCGACTGGCCTACGATCTTGGTGCCAGCTTCTCCACCGACACCAACAGCAGCGAGAGCTATTGCGCCATGGTAGATATTATCTGGTGCTCGCTCTACTGCTCCACACCGGCTGCACTCGATGAGTATATGGACAAGCGGTCGATCGAGGGCGGAAATGTTACCCGACACGTAATTGCCGACCTTGGCGACCTCATGGGCGATGATGCTCCTGTGTTCCGCCGAATCGAGGGCGACGACCTGCTGCTGATTCAGCACACCATCGACCAGCTGATGCACGAGACCTATGATGATGCTGGCGGCATTATGCCTACTCACGAGATTCCCATGCAGTGGATCGATGATGAGGTGAGAGATTGGTGCAAAAGTCAGCGAGAGCTGGTGCTGAAGACGGGTTCACGTGCCTTGAACTGCTTCTACAAGCGTGCATCCGTGTCGGCCTTCAGAATGGCCGCCCTCTGCTATCACCTATGGGGTGAGGATGAGAAGGTGCAGAAGCACATCATCCGCTTCTATCGATTTATGGCGCAATACACGCTCGATGGCCTCATCTCGAGATGGGGAAAGCGGTTCGAGGGCATGCAGAAGCACGACGACAGTGACGACCAGCCTAAGGCTTCGCTTTACGACCAGCTGCCGCATCAGTTCTCGCGCGACCAGCTTCGTGAGCTCATTGTGAAGCTCGACCTCTCCACTCCAGCCCGCATCTTCATCTCGAAGTGGAAGCGTGCCCGTCTCATTCATCAGCCCGATAATAATCTTGACATTTTCGAGAAGAATTACTAGCATGGAAAGGCAAGATATCGAAAGACTGAGGCAACTCCCCATAGAGGGGGTGGCCGAACGGCTCGGGCTCGTTGTGAAGAAGCACAAGGCTCTCTGTCCCTTCCATCGCGACAGTCATCCATCGCTCTCGTTCCGTGTCAGCACCAACACTTTCAGATGCTTTGTGTGTGGTGCTCACGGTGGAGTAATCGATTTGGCAATGAAGGTGCTCAACAAGTCGTTTATCGACACCTGCAAATGGCTTGCCGATGCACACAATCTATTGTTGACAGAATGGAAACCGGCCGAAAAAACTCAACACACCGTGAAGTTTGACGCCGACAAGTATGGCCGAATCTTCGAGCATCCTTTTCTGAATGATGCCGCCCGCCACTTTCTCTTCGACGAGCGCCACATCGATGAGCGGGTGGCAAGATGGTGCCACCTGAACTCCTGGAGGAGTGCCGATGGAACGCCATGGCTACAGATTCCCTACTTCGACAGCAAGGGCAGGATAACAGGGGTGCAAAGCCGCAATCTGAGTGCTCACCCCAATCCTCGGTTCCGGTTCCCCTACGGCAGTGAATGTCACATCTACAACGTGCAGATACTCAATCTGCTGAAGCCCGGGGAACCGCTCTTCATCACCGAGGGATGCAGCGACTGCTGGTCGATGCTGAGTGCTGGCCATAAGGCCATTGCCATTCCATCGGCCACTCTGCTAAAGAAGAAGGATCTAGAACAGCTTCGAAGCTACAGCCGGCAGCAGCCCCTCAACCTCCACATCTATCCCGATGCCGACATCCCAGGCGAGAAGCTCTATCTGCAGCTGGTGAGTGCGGCCAACGATCTGGGAGCCTGCCTCACCCGTCACCGATTGCCTGCCGGATGTAAGGATTTCAGCGATTATTATCTAACAAAATATTCAACACTATAAAGTATAAAACATTATGGAAATAAAGATTTCACGCATCAACACCAACGCCCTCTACACCCTTAGCGAATTTCGCATCAACGGAAGTCACTTTGCCTTCGTCCTCGAGTCCACCCCCAACATGCTTCCAAAGTCGAAATATATAGTGCGTCTCTCGAAGCATTCCTGCCGCAAGCAGAACATCTACCTATACACCAAGGCTCCCGAGGGCAGCAAGCATCCCTATCAGCCCACGAAAGTGGCCATCGTTCTTGGCAACAGTTGGAAGGAGGCAGAGCGCTCTCACAACATCATCATCGGCACGCCTCTCATTCCCGGAGTGATGTATAAGGGGCAGCCTCTTTACGAGCAGCTCATCGACCGCATCACCAAGTGCAGTGAGCGCAAAGAGCCCATCACGCTGAAGATTACCAACCACCACATGCGCTACATGCACGCAATTAGTCACTGGCTTTCATAAATTAAAAATCAAGAAAAAAATGAAGAATATACAATTATCCGAACATTTCATGCTCTCGGAATTTACCCGAAGCAATACTGCCGCACGCCACCATTTCGACAACACCCCATCGCCTACTGCCATCGGCAACCTGAAGGCACTCTGCGGGCATGTGCTCGAGCCCTTGAGAAATTTCGCCCAACAACCTATCCTAATATCAAGTGGCTATCGCTCGCAGGCCGTAAATTCGGCAGTGGGCGGAAAGGCTAACAGTCAGCATCTCACAGGCGAAGCCTGCGATATTCACATTCCAGACAAAGCTACAGGACAGAGATGGATAGAGTGGATGGAAAACTGGCTGGAGTTCGACCAACTGGCCAAGGAGAAGGCGCATCCCGACTCCCCCACCTTCTGGATACATGTGAGTTTCTCGAAAACAAGAAACCGACAGCAGGTTCTCTACCTAACAAAGCATCCGAAGTAAAGTTTTCACCCCTGTCGAGACAATAACAACAGGGGTGAAATATATTTACTCTTTCTCGTCATCTTCCCAAACACAGGCGAATCTGTCATGCTCGCGAATGTTGGCAAACTTATATCGCTTGTCTTTCTGCCAATATTGCATTTTAATGCTGGTGGTAACATATCGCCTCCATGCATAATAGCCACCATGATGCATCTGACCATTATTGCCACCCTTTCCCGTGCGGTAATCCTCACGCTTGCACATTTGCTTGTTCAAAAGCGTGTAGCTCATGCTCTCCATCATGCTGTTCAAAACCGTTTTATTAGCCGGATAATGAGCCGTACAGAAGTCGTCGAAGAAAGAATCCTGAATCACGAAATCATAATTATCGATACTCTCAGCCACCCGTTTAAGTTCACCATTTTTAAAGATAGCCACCCTTAATGCGAGTTCGATATCCCCCTTCGTTTTCGTCTGACTCAGAATAGAGAGCGAAGTATCCTCACTACCGAAATATTTCTTCAGCGAGGAATAGCAATGCAACTTGACCGGAGCTTCACACTCCACAAGCTTATTACCATTCTCCTCAAAGGAAAAATATTGAATTTTCAGCGTGAGCTCCTTCGTGAGATTTTTGCTGAACAAAACGAACTCCTCTATCTTGTTATCGGCTTTCTTACATTGGCAGAAAGTGTACCAGAGCAGTTTCTTGAAAGCCAACTTTGTGCGATTATCGTCGGGAAGAGTATCGTTAGTAACTTCAACCTTTTCACATTCAAGGCCGGAATCAATATTCTCACCATCCTCCGAGAGATCAATTTTCTTCGACTTATTCAGCAGTTTGCTAATCGACTTATTCAAATCGCAAGCCTTCACATAGTCCACCTTATAACGCTTCATAAGTTCCTCAAACACAGGATATACGGGATAGAAATTCAAGGTTGCGAGCAAATTGTCGGCCTCCGAGATCATATACACATCATCGGGATATTCATCTATCCAGCGATTCCATGTAATCACTCGCTTAACAAATGATCTAAATTCCCGCTCGCTTGCATCCTTATCGAGTGCAAGAAGCATAGGATCCAATATGTATTTCATCTTATTCCTCGTCCTCCTCGTCTTTCTCCTCCATCATTCGTTTTTCCATTCCTGCCCTCAAGATATCGGCAGAAAGACGCTCACTCTCATCAAAGAATCCATCAGGCCATTCATCAATCACACCATACTTATTGATGGTAACCTCACGATACTTGGAATAGCCGTTTTCCTTCTCCACAAAATAAATCATTGTGTTATCCGAAAGCTTTGTATCCTCCGATCTTGCAATGAAATAGCGAAGTCGATTGATTAAGTATTCGCTGTGAGTTTCGATCAGACACTGTTTACCCAAAGTATTCATAGTCGAAAAGAAATCGGCAAGACGAGTCTGAACCTTAGGATGTAAATGAAGTTCAGGTTGCTCAATGATAATAACAGAATCCTCGTTTGCCAAAAGAGACATGACAAGAATTGGCAAAACCTGACTAACACCTACACCCACATGCGTGAGATCCTGCTTCAGGTTTTTCACATCCGTCACGATTTTCAGTTCATGACCATACTTACCTTTATCATTTGTCTCCATATTTCCGGCAACACCAAGATAAAGCAACCATTTATTAATAGCCTCGGAAAGTTTGCCCCTTACCTTCTTCAGCACAACGTTTTGATGATCGGTAAAACAAACAGGATCTACATAAGAAATACGCTTATCCTTATTATTCTCGAATACAGCAGCAGTATTCTCACCCTTCAATCCCACATCCGTGGAAGATGATCCACTCTCAAGCGGATATAACGACTTAGGCTCTTCACGAAGAGGACCCAGATATTTGATGTGATCTGTGAAATAGTTTCGAACAAATTCGCAACCACTAAAATAAAGAGGAACAGGCACAGTGATAAGTCGGTCGGTAACAACTTTAGCTGCAGCATCCTGAAGTCGGGAGGTGAATTTCTGTAAATCTTCTTTTGCCAGCTCACTGAATTTCAGAAATTCCTCCATTTTATTCAGTGTAAACCTGCCTTTACGCAAACGATCATAGAAGAAAGAGAAAGTAGAATCCGATTTTTTCTTAGCTTTTATCTCATCAGAAATCACTAAAGCTTCCTTTTTCACAGCCTTTAGAATCTTAGACTTATCCGCCTTTTCCGGTTCAAAAAAGTTCATATTCTTTCCAGAGAGAACATTTGCAATATATTTCTTCACAGAATCAGAATAGGAACTGTAAGTAATCGCCAAATCTGGAAGGAAATGCTGAAGGCCGACACCTGCAATATTATCCATTGCCCTCAACCCTAAAATCGACTCACCAATGGCCTCTTTATTGATGCGAAAATTATAAACACTATCTGGAAATCTTCCGTCCAGAGACTTCATAACTTGACGGTCGAAATCACTAATTTCCTTCTTTTTATCAACGTGCAGATTTACCTGTTCAAAAGCAGGTTGAGCACTGAATTTCATTAATAGATCAACAAGAGAAGGCTGCAGATTATCATGCTTTTCCTCGGCAGATATTCTGAATTCGCAATTCAAATTTGTCAAAGAATCATGATAGAAATTCAAGCTTCGTCCTTTAAACTTAAATTGATTAGATTCACCTTTCAAGGAAAACCCAATTTCTATGTCGCGATTTATTTGTCGACAAAATACGATATCATCGTATGATCCAAATTTCTTAATACTTCCATTCAGCACAATTGAGCGTGAGGATATTGGGTCTTGCAAAGTTTGAGAAACCAATAAAATACTTTGTAAAACAGTGCTCTTTCCCGAGCTGTTTGCACCTGTAAAAATCGTCAGCGGGCGGAAGTTAAATTCTTTTCTCTCGTCAATCGATTTGAAGTTGTTTAGAATCCATTTATTAATCATATTTCTTTACGATTATATAAAATTAATTCGTTAAAATTTTCATTTTTTGATTTGGTCAAGGCTAAGTTCTTAAAAGCTGTGGTCCCGGCTAGATCTCTTTGTCCCAAATTTGGGACGGATTGCAAAAGTAATGAATTTTAAGCAAACACGTGCAAAATTATACAGAATTAACACAAAAGCGGGTATTTGCAGCATTTTGGGGAATGCCGCAAGCAGGTGTTAACTGTTAACGCGTAACTCGTTAATTTTTGAAGATTGCATTATCTTCCCGCTGCAATTTTAATTTTCTCGTCAATAATTAAAGTCTTTAATCTATCGGCATATTGTGAATTTGAAATGCGGTATCCATTTATCATTTCAAATTTAAAACCAATATTGGCATAGCGATAATATTTATACCGCTCATGCCAATATTGCCTTGATTCATCTTCTCGATAATGCTTGCATAATGGGAAAGGCAAGCATCACATTGCAAAAAGCATATGAATCAACATTATGCTAATTTACTCCAATTAATCCAATGATTCCGGCTCATCATCATCAGAATCTCTATCCATATCCGCTTCTTCTTTTTTCAAGAATGATGTGAACACCCTAAGAAAAGCAGAATCTTGAAAGAAATAATTTGGATCATCCTCCAATTTTTCTTGAATAAAGTCAAAGCCATAATTAGCATATTGCTCCATTGTATCTAGCAAAGCATCAACAACAGCTCTTGGAGTGATTTCTCCTTTATCAAGTGCTATCCAATCTACATCCGTTCGAGCAACCAAAGCGGCAAACATATATTCACGTATTTTGGGATAAGAACTTCTACCAAGCCTATTTTCTACATTTCCCCAATACATTATTGCTTGTCCCAAAACTTTACGCTTAGATTTATCTTCTACGAGTGGCTTTCTTTGATTAAAATATAATCCTATAAAAAAAGCTATTATATAAATTTCGTAACCTGCACCAAATATCTTACCACGAGCGTCTAGATACTGATTAACACCCTTACCATAATCAGTAAACACATCCATGATTGTGGTCTGATATTTCTTTTCCCATTCAGGGTTTCTTTTGCCCCAAAGATCATATATTGATTCCATTAGTCCTTAATTTTATTAATTGTTGTTCTAATAGTTGCCATATTTTGCTGATCAAATCCCTTAGCCTTTTGAATTCGGTAGACAGGACATGAAAGTTTCTCTATATCAGCAGTTCTTACAACCCCTTTAGTCATGAAGTCTTTTGTTACAATGATACATTGCTTTTCGAGTTGATCTATAATATTATAGAATTCTTCCTCCTTTGAGTCACCAAATGATGATGTTGCGGCATCAAAGATCAAAGGATAATCCTCATCACGTTTTTCGTGAGTAAAATCAGAAATTGCAAACAACACAGAAATATACATTTCTGTTTTTTGAGAACCTGAAGGTTTCTTTATTTCTGTCCCATTCGAACTAAACAACTTAATTTCTGTAGATTCATTGGCAGTCTGTATAAGACGAATCTGACCATGAAAGTCGTTAGCACTCAACCTTGAAAGATAATCATTTGATCTTTCTGTCAAATCAGCAAGAAATCTTCTAAGGTTTTCGTCCTTCGCAGATTTGAAAGCTTTGGAAATTTCCTCCAATGCACGATGTACATCTCGACAAATTTTAACTTGAGAGCTGGAAGGATTCAACTCATCAAGTTGCGTTTGATATTTTGATAATCGTCCCTTTAAAACTTCCAAATCAGCATTTAATTGGGTCAAGCGAATTCCCGTTCTTTCCTTTTGACTAAATAAACCTTTTATATCTTCAAAGCTTTTAGCCAACGTATCTTCAGAAACATTACCAGCTTGAATCAACAATCGAGACTTTTCATCTGTAATATCTTGAATTTTTTGATTAACTTCCTTAAGTTGGTTACTCCAATTTGAGACAAGTCCTAAACGTTCATCTATATCATTTTTTATACCCGAAACAAACGATTCGTTACTACCACTTAAAGAGATTGAAAGACTATGAAGAGATTCTATATGCTCATTTTTAAATAATGACTGTTCTTCAAGCTCTTTCTTAGCAAGCTCTGTTTTAAGTTTGGCTTCGACATGTTTCTTGTATTCATCAAGTTTATTGACCATAAAATCATATGCCTCTGAGCCTTCTGGAGCTGGACGCCCACAAACTTTGCAAATATGATCATGAATCATTTCCTCCATCGTCTGTTGGTCTGGTAGATACCATGGCAATTCTGTTGCTCCATTAATTAAAGCCCCTTGAATTTCCTTAACAGCCTTCAACTTACCTATTGCTTCCGCCTGTTCTTTATCAAACTCTTTTTCTAATTTTCTTTTCTCTTTACTAAGAACAGAGCACTTCTGTTTAAACTCTCTTAAAATATCAGGAAAATCACAAAGAATCCAATATTTATCCAATAAGGCGTGACTATAATTAACAGTCGATATAAGACTCATCAACTTGATTTTTCGATCTTGTTGCGTTTTACGTCTATCTTCAATTTCCTTATATCTTTCAGATGTTTCTTGATTTTCCTCTAGTTCCTCTAATTTATGAGTAAATATCTCAAGAGACGATTTTTTATCATTAATATCATTTTTGATATTAAAGATATCTGTTTTGACTTTTGTTATATTATTTTCAAGTTCCTTTGCTTCTTTTGAAACTTTAGCATCTGACCGCATTTCTTTTAGATAAGCAGAATTAGCTTTTTCCTCAAATGATGTCGTATAATCAACAAGGGAATCAAATTTTCTAACATCAGAGAATTTATTAACCAGATCTTTTAATGCCTGTGCATTCTCAAAAACATTCAATTCTGACTCACCCTTGAACATGCTAAAACGCTGTATAAATGCATCGTAACAATTCTGGATAAGTTGCTTTCCACTAATCTGCTCTCTTTCCGATCCTGTTGTTGTAAATCCTCTATAAACTAAAGGTCCCACCTTATAGGTCGTTTCGCCAGTTCTTTCAAAAGTAAAAGACTTCTCAACGAACTTTTCTCCATTATGTTCAAAGGACATAGATACGCTTACTTCATCTTTTTCTCTTATTTCGAGTTTAGATTTACGCATTTCACAGACATTATCCATAGAACCTTTATCTATGACGGTATTAAAAAGCCATTGTAATGCCTCAAAGAATGTTGTCTTACCATCGCCATTATCTCCTAGAATCAATGTAAGTCGATCAGAAAATTCAAAGCGATTTGAATCCCCGTAGTAACTGCGGAAATTTTTAATTACTATTTCCTTAATTATCATACGTTATCTTTTAAAAATTTATTAATTTCTTTCCAAAGTTCACCTTCGCTTGCTCCTTCAGATGTTCTCTTTACAATCTGAGCTACAGCATTAATAACATAATTATCAGAATCTAATGCTTGGTAAATAGTTCCCACATCTGCTGGAGTATAACCGCCAAATTTCATTAGGTTTTCATCCATCAATACTGCCTGGAGCATTTTGTCTTTGTTCGTTTTGTATGCCATAACTATTAAAATAAAGGTAAATTATAATAATTCAAAATCTCTTCAAGCTGAGTATAAGCGTAATCAGAATTCTCAGACAAAACTGCGAAATCCCTCACTCTATTTAACTCTCCTCTTAATAGACTCTGTTCCATTCTAAAGCTATCTGTCCCATAATTAACTTCAGGGGCAACAACAAGATCGTGTATTATTGCCATATGCTTGTCTTTGTGAAGTCGCAATATACGACCTCTTCTTTGAATAAATTGCCTTGGATTACCTGTACTTGCGCAAAAAATAGCCATTTCACTTCGTGGAACATCAACACCTTCATCTAAACACTTCATTGATGTTAGAACTTCCAATTTTCCTTCGGAAAATTCATCTAAAATTTGCTTTCTTCCCTTGATGCCTGAAACAAATTTCTTTACCGTAGTTTTTGAGCTAATTTCTTTTACTATATCCGTATAACTATTAATAAGACGATCTGTTTCTGAATCATCTTCTATGGTATCAATATTATCAAAATCATCAGTATCTGGCCTGTTTCCCTCAGGGACATATATCAATGTATACTTTAAATTCCCCTTTTCATTATACCGTTCTTCAAGTATCTCCTTAAATATAGATTGCTTATTTATTGCTTTATGAATTATACTTTTTCTTTTAAGCAGCAATCCGAGAAGAATTTCGTCAGAACCAGGAAATCCACCTTTGTCAAAATTGTAAAACTTAGCAAGTTTTGCTGATATTTCTTGGTAGTTAAGCATCTCACTATCAGTAAGTCTAACAATATGAGGGTAATATTTATATCTACATAAAAATCCATTATTAATCGCATCTTCCATTGAATACTCATAGGTATAATTATCATCACCACATCCAAAAAACTTTCGAATTGCTTTATTTCCTATATCATCAAATTGACGTTCAGGAGTTGCAGATAATCCAATCCTCCTTAGAAAGTGTATTCCATCCAATCGATTCAATATTTTTCCAGCACCCATATTATGTGCTTCATCAGCTATCAATAAAATCTGTTTAGTTGTTTTTTTATCAAAATCAACCAAAATTCTAAAACTTTGCTCACGAGCAAAAGACGCATATGTAGCAATGATGACGTAAGAAGGCTCCTCTCCCGATGGTTTAATTTCTTCTTTGAGTTTGATATCATCAATCTCTGATTTCCATTTCTGATTTTTTGAGGATACTTTAACTATATTATTAAAATTAAATTTCTTGCATTCTTCTTCCCACTGATCAACTAAAGTAACAGTAGGAACCAAGATAATTGCTTTATAGAATTTAAATTTTGAATAAATATGAAGCAAACAATTAAGTGATGTCAATGTCTTTCCTGTTCCTGTAGCCATCGCAAAAAGTCCTTTTTGCTTATTATTCTTCCAATTCTCATAAGCCTGTTCTTGATATTTACGAGGACCTGAAGGGTACGGAAAACGAGGCATATTAACAAAGTCATGAAATCCTTTCAAATATGAGATCTCAGACTCATGGCGTAATTTCTTATATTCTTTAAGTTTATGTTCAACATCTATAAGTTCATCAATATCTTGATGACCAAAAGTAGTTCGTATTGCTACTTCTAGCTTATCTGTAGGAAGGTATTCAACGTCCCTTGCAGTTCCTTCCATCAATCTATCAAAGTTATATTTTTGCTTTTCGATTCTATTTATAACATGATCATCAGGAGAAGTACTCAACGAAATAACAATTTCTTCACGATTATTGAAGAAGCCACCAAGAGTGAAGTTTGCAGAGCCAGTAAAAGACACTACAATATCTCCATCAGAAAACTGTCCTCTCTTTGTATGAGCAATTCCATTAGAATCTGTTGGCTTAATAATTTGAAGTTGTATTCTCTTTTCTTGGATCAAAAAAGCTAAACAATTAAAGAAATGGAGATCATATTCATTAAGTGTTTGCTTGAGCTCTTGTAAATTTGAAAGATCAAATTGTAAGCCTGTATTTCCAGCTTGTCCCTTTGTTATAGCAATTTTATCTTCATAAGAAACAATTTGATTTATCGCCATACGCAAATTGCCTCCATTAGCAATAAAAGTGGCAAATGAATCTGATAAAACACTAATCGCTGCAGAATTGAAATACCCTAACTCTAAATCAAATACAATACTATTCTTTAGAGCTTGACTAAAGAAATCAATTGGTGTCAGGACCCCATTAGGAGTATAAGTACCATCGTCTGGCCAATTAATGTTTCGAAGCATAAAAACTAAATTAAATAAAACAATTAGCACACATTATTTCATCTCCAAAGAGATCAACCAATGTTGTACCTTTATTTTGCAGTTTATTCTTTTCTTGTCTCTTAATTATATCGAGTTTTATCTGACGAATACGTTCTGGCTTTATAAGGTCTGACAGAGGCTCTCCTTGAATCCAAGTATAACCATCTTTCTCAAAAGTCATTGCCTTTTCGAATAAGTCAGGATGCTGTTCATATAACCACACCCACTCTATTCTCTGCTGAAAGAAACAGAAATAACATCCGCTTCTACTTCGACAATAAGTACCGGTCTTTCCATCCACTTCAAAAGGTATCTCCTCATAATATCCAGGAACGCCAACGCCACTCTCTCTAAGCAAGCGGAAAATGTCTTCCTTCACAAGTATCTCATCATTGTCAAGAAGTGGAAATTCTTCTTCTGATAATTTACCAACTGGATAATCTGTTGTTTTCAGAAACTGAAATACAGCATGATTGAACATCTTAACATCAAAATCCAAAAGAGCATTTAGCTTTTTCGAATAATAGAATTGTTTAGTAATAGGACGAGAAACAATCTCCATTAAGTCTTCCTTCATAATGCCCTCAGGACATAGCTTGTCATAAATAGACACAATTTGTTCGAGGTTATCATTATTAAGAAATTTATTAACGACATCAAGACTCCAAATATTTCTTCTAAATGGGAAAATGCTCTGAATATTCGATCGTGACGAAATATAACCGTCTCTTTCCTCATCTCCTCTAATTCCAACATAAGAAATAGCATTATCTTCTCCAACAAAACGCTCAAACTCATCAAGTTTCATTTTCTTGGTACACCATCTTTGTTGAGGAGAAGGGAGAAATCCTCCCATTGCCTTCAAGAAATGTTCAAAAGGGGTTGCTTCAGGGCTTCCTTCGGCAGCTCTTAATCTAGTAATATGACCAAGATATGCTCCTAATCTATCTATAAGAAGTTCGGTTTCAGCCAATTCACATCCAGTATCTGAATTATAATATTCAATTTTCATATTTGGATATTTTTGTTTCAGATAAATGGAAAGAGCTGCACTATCCTTACCACCCGATATTCCTAATATATGCCTTACTTTCATTTGTTCAATTTCTTGTTTAGTACCTTCAACAAAGTACAAATGCTAACATTGTCATTACCTACCCTAGCGAGAAGTTCATCAATCGACGTTTCTAACTTTTCAGATTCCTTCTGCTCGTTCTTTGCTAATCGATAAGTTTGTGATTGAATGTTCTTCTGATTTTTACTTGAAGTAAGATCAAAAGAGAAATATTCATCACCATTATCTGTTTCTGCTGCCAATTTCGAAATGTCAGCATATTTCTCACATTCTCTAAAAAGAAAAATCAAATCATTGATAAGTTTCTCTTCCTCATCATCACGCAAGCGTTCTAGTGGCTTGTCTAAAGCTGTATAACAAATAGACTGGTACCATTCTTTGCGATTGGAAAATTCAGCAATTGCATGATTGTAAAATTCCTTTTGGGTTCCTGTAAGAAGATATTCTTTTACATTCCCAAGTCTTTTCCGTATTTCAACAACATATTCTGTATAATCTCCAGATTCCAGATTGAGAGTTTCCACCAAACGTGTTTCTATTCTGTCAATAAGATCATTATAACAAGAACGAAGTTCTTTTACAGCTCGATTGACAACGTAACAGAATTCCTTTACTTTCGCAGAATCTTGCATTACCTCACGATTATAACCTAATGCTTCTGGAAGATCTTCAAAGAAGGTCTTTTCTGGATCTTTTGCTTTAGCTAATACATCACGAAAATGCATTGTTGTTGTATGATTGAACTTTCTTGTTGTTCTAGCATAATCATTCAACTGTTTGCTATAAAAGAAGAAGAATGGCTTTATCGTTTCTATAAAACCACGACTCTTTATACTTCCTAATTCACCTACATTCAGAAATTTACGATATTGATTAAATATTTCAATCTTAACTCCTGAAACATCAAATGCCTTAATCAAGTATTCTCCTGGATGTTTCTGTAACAATTCAAAGAATTGCATATTGATATTAGGAATATAAGCACCATTAGAACCATACAAAGCATAATCCTCTCTTTTCATAAAGAGATAGGTAGGTATCCAAAAGTCAAGAAAACCTTGTTTTATTTTAAAAGGCTGGAAACTTAATTTCTTTATTAATTCCGAAATCTTTCGAGGTTTATTTGTCGTTGACTTCAAGAACTCGTTACACTCATCCCATAATAGCTTAATATCCTTAGAAGGAGTATTTTTGAACTGCCCTTCCAAATGAAGTCCCGTTTTCTTTAGCAATGAATAATAGATTGTTTTCTCAGGTGGAAACTTACTGTTCTCAAATCCAAAGTCAGCCTCATCACTATGCTCTAACATTGCTGTTATATATTTTGCCTTTGCAGCAGCAATGGAGCTACTCAACTTATGTTTGTTGAATAACTCGTTATTCATTATAGGAGTGCTGCTATAAATGTCATCACATACATAAGAAAGCAATCTATTGAATTGCTTTTGTGAGTGAACATCCTTCTCTTCACCCTTATAAATCCAAGTGGCTACACTGCTTGAAGAATACAGATTTGATCTAATTGCTTTATTAAGAAGCACTTTTTCATAATCCCTCAAGTTAACAACCTCAGAGATAGCTACACGATCAGATTTATCTACAAGAACCTTACTAAGAATATAGTCGTACTTGTCGATGTTATGCAAATGAGTGATGATCTCATCTGTATTATTGAAATAAACAAAGATAATTGCATGCTCGCAATTCTTGCTCATTTCAAGCAATTCTTCATAATAATTCTCTGCCTGCGAAAATATCAGTTGAATAAAACCATCTAAATCACCAGTTGGGATTATGTCTTCTGCCTCCGTTCTAATTTGATACTCAAAGTAACGAGGTGTTCCGTTTTGATAGAAAGCAGCCTTAACTGGAGCAATATACTTTGTAAAGAACATGCTCAATCTTTCAACATCAAAATATTTAGGAACTTTTGTTCCTGCCTTAGAAATTTCCTCTTCTATATCTATATCAGTTCCCTCGAATAGGACCAATCGTTTTTTATATTGGGCAAAACGGATAATCTTATACTTTTCTAGTCGAGTAATTAGGGGAAGGGCATTATTGATACCTAATGCATTTTCTGCATATCCTGCTAACTGCTCTCTATTAAGTACAAAAGATGCAGTTCCGAACAAGTTTAGTAAGCCAATTGCTTTTACTAACTTTACAGCATCAGACATATCTACTTTATCTGGCCATTCTTGTCCTTCCACTCGTTCTATGGCAATTTGCATAGAGCTCCATTGCATGGAGTCTGTATTTGCATCTTTTAGATAAGTATAGAAATTATAGACTATATAATCATATACGTTTTCTAGATTATAGGTAATATTTTCTTTAGCTTCATATTCAGAAATAGAATTCTTACCTTTAGCGTTTAAGAACGTAAATAAAGAACGCTCATTCTGACCATATCGTTGGATTGCCTTTGTAATTACATAAGAAGAGAACGGATCTAGAGGATACAACTTTTGGGCTGCATCATAGTCAAACCCCTTTGAAATAAAATTGGAATTAATTGCTATATCAAAGAGTTTCTGAAAAGCACTTTCACTTTTGATTTGGCTTTCTTTGTTTGCTTTTCTATCTGAAGCTAGATATAAAAGTTGTTCAACAGGTTCCACAAAGACAACTTCCTGGAATCGCCCTTTCACTTTTGTCCATTCATTTTTCTGTGCTTGCGAAAGTCTTCTCGCATAAGCACTAAAGTTTTGATGAAGAGTAGTTATCATCAAAATTTGACGAGTCGGTACATTTACAAACTCTGCCAACTTCTGCAGAAAATATAATTCCTTATCTGGATCATTCTTTGCTGCATGTTCTAGAACCTTTCCAAACTCATCAATAAAAATTACCAAGAACTTTTTTTGCTGACGAAGGCTATTATAATAGTTGCGAAGTTCATCTATGATACTATCGGCATTACCTTCAACATTTAATTTTTGACTGAGAAGGGATGATAATTCTTTGTAATCGCCAACTATCTTTAAAGTCTCGTATTTCTTTGCTCCAAGCACTTCAGGATTAAAAAGCCGCTTTGATTTTGAATTCTTCAAATCCTCCTCTAAGGCTAATAGGAAACTTGATTTTCCAGTGCCATAAGTACCAATAACAGTATAAGAGTGAATACCAGTTTGATAGCCATCCACAATACTCTGAATTACTTTTTGAGCATTTGGAGTTACAATATAATTAGATCCTTCGGCGAATCCTTCTTCTATGTTAGCAGATAAACTAAATGTTGCCATGTGAATAGTATTTATCAAGTACAAATTTTGCATCCAGTTCCTTTGTAAACTGAATTTGACGAATTCCTGCAACATCGCTATAGTTGATGTAATCAGGGAATTGAGCTACAAGCTCTTGTACTAATTCTATGATTTCCATATCTGTCATACAGAATATCAATCCGATCTCTTGAAGGGTATCATATGAAACTGTCATTTCAGATTCCTTTGTCTTCAAAATTGCATAAAGGAATATTTCTGGTGCAATTTCTCTCTTTCCTTCTATATTAAACTCGTATGTTTTTCCATCATCTGTTATTCGGATAAGATCAAGATCTATCAGTAGAGACGAATAATCTTCAAAAGTATGCGCTTTTGCTGGAGTTACATAATTCTGTAAAAGCACACCAATATCTTTTTTGGTAGTGTTCTCATTATATGACTTAATTTTATTTGCATCAATCATATAACGCTTAATCTTATGTGCAATTTGCAGACGGTCGAATTGTTTGCTTTCTTTCTGTATTTTTGTAAATAACCAATTGTAGAGGGTTGCCTCACCAGTGGAAACCAAAAGAAAATGAAGAAGCCATAATGTACCTAAATCCTCAATATAAGGATCAACACCACTTGTTGGATCAAAAAGGTAATCTCCTATAGCGGTAACTTGATCATCTTCTGTAATACCAAATACTTTCAACCAATATCTTACAGAAGCAACCATATTCTTACCAACACCAAGTTCCATCACAGCATCTGGTGAATTAAAGTTATATCCATTTGTTACGAAATCATATCCTTTTTTCAGCCATAAAGACTTGCAAGGAAATGATTCGTGACCTGAAAAAACATATTTTGTTATATTCATATCAATTAATACATCAGCCAAAACGCATTGCACATTTGAACGGAATCAGATCAGTTTAATGCGAGTTTGATGCTGGTTATATTTTTTTTATTTCCTTTTGGTTGTATTTACAGGATGCTATAGGATACAGTTATGGCTGTACACGAATATAAAAAAGCATTTAAGGGATTTATGAATAAAAGGTAAACCAAACACCAATAAAAAAGGACGTGGATGAATGAATCCATCTACGTCCTGAGGTGTTTGGCCTTACCTACAAAATCAGATGAAAACAAACACCCACGTATATACGTAAGTGCCTGCTCTTTATCTTGATTTTGTTCCTTTCGGCGGCCAAACTTTCAGGACATTCGATAAATAGCAAAACGCTAATTTCCCGCAAAAATCATACAGCAGCCTTAACGACTCGCTGTAATCCATTGCAAAGATAATAAAAGTGAAGATAAGAAGCAAGAAAAATATGGTATATTTGCTTTTAATTCATATCTCGGAAGGGATGAGGGGGCATTACTCCGCAGATGCAAGCACCAGCGGCTACTTGAAGGGGCGACGTCTCCGACGTCATGCTGCTGAAGAGCGTTTTGTCAAAGAGGCAGACGCAAATGCAAAGAGTTCTACTCCAAAGCTTTCTGCTGAACGTAAGGCAAGACTTGATGCGGTGCTTCGCAACATGTCTAAATTTCAGTTTTAAAAGAAACAAGAAAATCGCTTGCTTATAACAGAAAAAATCTGTAAATTTGACGCATTAAAAATATTGCGTATGAAATTTCTAAGATATACCTGTCTGCTAATGCTATTGATTTCTCTTTCTGCTTATGGGCAGAAAAAGAAATCGAAAAGTTCTGACACTCCACCTCCCCCAGCCTGCCACTGCATAGAAGAAGATCACAGTAAAGATATTGTAGAGGAAATGCCACAATTTCCTGGAGGTAGTGAGAAATTAATGAAATTCATATACAAGAATACACGATGGCCTAAGGATGAAAACTGCATCGAAGGAAGAGTAGTCGTGGGTTTTACCGTAAATGAAGATGGTTCATTATCTGACATTCATGTGGCCAGATCTGTATGCAATAGTGCAGACAAGGAGGCAATAAGGGTTGTTAAAAGTATGCCAAAATGGATACCTGCAAAAAATAAAGGGGTGCCTGTAAAAATAAATTGTTTTGTGCCTATTGCATTCAGACTCAAATGAGGAAGTGTGATAGATTAGATTCCTGAGCCCAGTCTTTTAATCTTTTAAAACCATCGACAGTGTTAACTGTTAACGCGTAACTCGTTAATCTTTGAAGATTAAGAAATAGCTTATCGAGGGAAATTTAAGATAAAAAAATAGGGTTTGTTTGGATGTGTCGAATAAAATCTATATTTTTGCATTATCATAAATACTATTACATATAGCATAAAAACAAATATATGAAACTGAAGCATATCCAAATAAGCCGTCTGTATGATTACTATCAGATAAACACAGATATCGACCCTAAGCTGAATATCTTTGTGGGAAATAATGGTTCATACAAGACCACTATGCTAAGAACCATATATGATGGCATTTCAAACGAACCGACTATGCCTAATTTCAAATTTCAGTCTTTTAAGCTGGACTTTGACAATGATGCTCATGTGGAATATTTCAAAAGTTATCAGGCATTTAAGTCGAATAACATTTTTGATAACAACACATCATCAATTCCTGCAGAAAACCTAATAGAAATTCTCAACGCAAAGGCGCTTGCAGGTAATGAAATTGCTGATGTGAAAGAAACTGTAGCAAAGGTAAAGGCTGACTCTGTTTTCACCTACGACGTGAAAGGAGACAACAAATCGAAGGACTCATCGTATCTTACCTATATTCTCGAATCCCGACTCACCGATTATGGCGCATATCTTGCCGATCTCAGCGAATCTATTGCTGTTGGACTTCAGGCAGGGGACGCCAACTCTTTTAAAGAGGTATTCGCCACTCGTGAGAAATTCAAGGAGATCATCAACAACGCATTCTCCGAGACAGGCAAGTTGATTAGCAATGTGAGCAAGATGCTTTTCGTTAAGAAAGATGATGACAAGGAAACAGAAATCAACTGGAGAGATCTATCCTCAGGCGAGAAACAGCTAATTATTATTCTTCTCACCGTACTTCTGCAAAGAGGCGAGGAAAGTATTCTGATTATGGATGAGCCTGAAATCTCCATGCATATTATCTGGCAATCTCAACTGCTCGACTGGATCTATCAACTTAACCCAAATGTTCAGGTAATTATGTCAACTCATTCCCCAAGTATTTTTGGCCAAGGATGGGCAAACAAAATTATCTATATGGAAGATATATTGAAAAAAGAATAAAACAAAAATGGCAATTTCTGATGCACATTTAATTTGCGATACATTAGCCAGCAACAAGGAATCACAGCCATTAATGATCGTGTTTGCAAGACTTATACATTTTCTTGGGAAAATCATTACTGCAAAGTTCCAGATTTACAACAACGACTAGAACAAGTATGTCCCGAAGAAGCACTGAGATTTGACTTTAAAACTTTTCTTTCCCGTCTATCGAAAATTATCTTTGATCCTTTTCTTGTTATCAGTTTTCATCACAGAAACCGAACTCCCGAATTTCACGACAAAACATTCGCCTCAAAAATACCTAATCAGATTTTAGAAAGAGACATTGTAAATAATGGGCAATCTATTCTAGACAAGATAAAGATTGCAGCAGACGACTACATGCAATCACCTTTGGCCCAACAAGTAGATTTACAAGCGGAAACTGACTATCTTGAAAATTTGGGTATAACTCAAGATAATGTCTATCTGCATTTCCGTGGACATAATATCTACAATTTGGTGTGCCACATTGGGGATTGCATTGTACCTAAATCTGTTTCCTTCGAGAACGAAATTCTAAACCATCATCTGCCTAATGCCGGATATTGGGAATACGACAAGGTTTTGCAAGATATTGACGATGCAACAAAATAGGTTAATGCAGTGTGACAGTGTTAACTGTTAACGCGTAACTCGTTAATTGCGGTGTTCAAACCTAACAAATAGTATAGTATTCCAGAATATCATAAATCTTATCCATAATTTCGTAACAGAAACCTATAAAAAAGATGTAACTTTGCATCTGACAATAAGATTTTATATTTATGACACAGAAAGTATTTACAGTAAATGGTATGAAGTGCCCACATTGTGAGGCACATGTTGCTGAATCAGTTAAGGCATTGGCAGGAGTAAACGAGGCTAAGGCAGACCACAATGCTTGCACACTGACAGTTGACCTTGATGAGACTCAGGTAACAGATGAGCAGATTCAGGAGGCAGTGAACAATTTGGGACGATACGAGCTTTCATTGTAATTGTGCCAAGAGAATTAATTCCGACGCTTTTATTGCAGCTCCTACTCATTGGATACACACCAGGTCCTGCAAATATTTATTCGCTGGCGATGTCACTCAGACATGGCCGGCGAGAAGCTTCTATAATGTGGCTGGGATTGCTCGCAGGTTTCTCCACAGCCGTATTCTGTATGGCGACACTCACTCATTTCATAGGAATGGCTTTTGGTGAGTATATCATCTATCTGAAATATCTTGGAGCGGCATATATCCTTTATCTCGCCTATAAGATCTATACAAGTCATAAAACAGCAGAAGCTGCCAATAAAGACTGTAGTTTCCAAAGTGGAATGATCGTGCAACTTACCAATGCGAAAATGCTTCTATTCGACCTTACAGTCTTCAGCACTTTTGTACTACCCTACTCTAATCGCTTTATAGATTTACTCGAGGTGGGTGCATGGCTGCTCATAGCAGGTCCTGGAGCGAATCTTGTCTGGCTACTTGCTGGCAGCTACCTCCGCAAGTTCTTCATGAACTATGGTCGGCAAATTGATATTGTTTCAAGTGTCGCTTTACTATTTTGTGCTATTTATATTATCCTCTAAAACCAATTTCACTCAACTTATAAAACAAAAAAAGGCGAACATCCTCTGATGTCCGCCTCTGCTGTTTTATATTTGATAGGATAATTACTTTAGCAAGTATTTATCAACTTCAGCAGCAACTTTTCGTCCACTTGCAAGAGCTCTCACCACAAGGCTGGCACCATTAGCAGCATCGCCCGCAAGGAACACATTCTGAGGCAATTCTGCATGCTCAGGACGAAGGAATCCCATCGCCAAAAGCACGATATCTGCCTTGATAATCTCTGGCTTGCCCTTCTCCACCATCAGTGGGCGACCACCTTCTGGATTCGGTTTCCAGTCGATTTCCTGCACTCTTACACCAGTAAGTTTGCCATCCTTTCCGAGGAACTCGAGGGAGTTGATGTTCCAACGGCGGGTGCAGCCTTCCTCATGAGCGAAGCTCGTTTTCAGTGTGCGAGGGAAGTTTGGCCATGGATTCTTTGGATCGACAGGACCCTCTACAGGCTTTGGCATAATCTCGATTTGAGTTACACTCTTGCAGCCCTGACGATGAGCTGTTCCGATACAGTCGGAACCCGTATCGCCACCACCAATTACCAATACATCCTTACCTTTGGCAGAAACCAACTCTTCTTTCTTGAATTCAGCTCCATAGAGTACTCTATTCTGCTGACTTAACATCTCGAGCGCAAAATATACTCCCTTGAGATCACGGCCAGGGATTGGCAGGTCGCGGGCAACTGGTGTTCCGGTGCAAAGAACCACAGCATCAAACTTGGATGCGAGTTCCTCTACCTTCACCTTCTTTGCCTTGCCTAGAGTAGCATCATTCTGAACACCTGCTTCCTTACCTTCAAGCACGAGCGTGCTGAACTGGAATTCGATGCCTTCCTGCTTGAGCAGGTTGATTCGTCGGTCGATAATAGTTTTGTTGAGTTTGAAGTTTGGAATACCGAAGCGAAGCAAACCTCCCGCATCCTCACGGGCATCGTAAACAGTTACGAGATAACCCTTCTGATTGAGCTGAGTAGCAGTAGAAAGTCCTGCAGGACCAGCACCAACCACAGCCACTTTCTTGCCATTACGCTTAGGGATGCGCACCTTCACAAAGTCCTCATCGAAAGCGTGTTCGATGATGGAGCATTCATCCTCACGATTGGTAGTTGGCTGATGATCCATCAAGTTGAGGATACAGGCTTTCTCGCAGAGTGCAGGACACACACGGCCCGTGAACTCAGGAAAATCATTGGTGGAAGTAAGAAGTTTATAAGCCAACTCCCAATCGCCCTTATACAAGGCATCGTTCCACTCAGGTGGCTTGTTGCCCAATGGACAAGCCCAATGGCAGAAAGGCACTCCGCAATCCATACAGCGGCTGGCCTGTGTTCTGCGATCATTACTGTTCAGCGTCTGTTCTACTTCGCCGAAATCGTGTATTCTATCGTGAACCGGACGATATCCGGCTTCTTTTCTATCTATTGTTAGAAATGCTTTTGGATTTCCCATCTTCTTTAAAATTAGCAATTAGTAATTGTGATTTCCCTCTTTAGGAGAACTCTATAATTAGAAATTAATTATTATGATACCTATTTGGTTAAACTATGTAGATTAGATTTAGCTCTAAAGCATATCATAATTACTAATTCCTAATTACTCACTACTAATTAATTAATAATCTCTCTGCATATCCGCAATCTTCTGTTGCAACTTCTTTACTTGCTCTTCCTGCAGCACTCGCTTATATTCGATTGGAACAACCTGAATGAAGTCTTCTACATAGCGGTTCCAGTCATCGAGCATTGTGCGGGCAAGTTTTGAGCCGGTATAGAGATAGTGCTGACGGATGAGCTCGTGCAATTCCTTGCGGTAACTGCTCTCCTCAACAAGATTGATCTCTACCATATCCATATTACAGAAGTAGTCGAAGTTGTGGTTCTTGTCCCATACATAGGCTACACCACCACTCATACCTGCGGCAAAGTTGCGACCGGTCTCACCAAGCACTACTACTCGACCACCCGTCATATACTCACAACAGTGATCGCCTGCACCTTCTACTACGGCTACAGCACCTGAGTTTCTAACTCCAAAGCGCTCACCCACCTTACCGTTGATATAAAGTTCTCCACTGGTAGCACCATACAAACCGGTGTTTCCTGCGATAATGTTGTCCTCGGCAGAGAAATTACTGCGGATAGGAGGAAGGATAGAGATGCGACCACCCGAAAGTCCCTTTGCGAAATAGTCGTTGGTCTCGCCCTCGAGCTTGAATTCAACGCCCTTCACAAGGAAAGCACCGAAACTCTGACCAGCTGCTCCCTTGAATTTCACTGAAATGGAAGCCTCTCCCAAGTCGAGGGAGCTATTAGCAGCAAACTCCTCTTCGGTTAGTTTTCCAGCCTTCAGTGCTGCCTCAATCTTCTCAGCCTTCTTCTGCTCGATATAACCTGAGAGCATCGTTCCAACAGCTCTGTTTGTATTTCGGATGCTATAATCCAAATCGATTTCACCACCCTTCTCGATGGTGCTGGCGGCAGCAGCAATCATCTGCTTATCGAGAATACCCTCGAGTTCATGATCCTGCTCCTTAGTGCAATAGAAAGAACTATCGCCTGTTTCCTGATGCAACATGCGGGAGAAATCCAAGGATGCCCATTTCTCGGCAGCATCACTCTTCTCGCCTTCTGGGAGATGAGGAGCTAACAAATCGGTTCTACCCACAATCTCGTTCAAGCTCTTGAAGCCCATCTCTGCGAGATATTCGCGAACTTCCTGAGCAAGGAAGGTGAAGAAATTCACTACATGCTCGTAGTTTCCACGGAAGTGTGCACGAAGTTTAGGATCCTGAGTAGCAACACCCATTGGACAAGTATTCTCGGAACATTTACGCATCATCACACATCCAAGAGTGATGAGGGCGGCTGTACCAAAGGCGTATTCCTCGGCACCAAGTAATGCCATCAGGATGACATCGCGACCACTCTTTAACTGGCCATCCACCTGAAGTCTTACATAACTTCTCAAGCCATTCTTTACGAGTGTCTGCTGAGTTTCAGCCAAACCAATCTCAGGAGAGATACCTGCAAAGCGCATACTAGATGCAGGACTCGCACCTGTACCACCTTCAGCACCCGAGATAACGATGAGGTCGGCCTTTGCCTTTACCACACCGGCAGCAATAGTACCAATACCGCTCTCGGCAACGAGCTTCACGCTGATGGCAGCCTTAGGGTTTACATTCTTCAAATCGAAGATGAGCTGCTTCAAATCCTCGATAGAGTAAATATCGTGATGAGGTGGAGGTGAAATCAATGAGATTCCAGGGATAGAATGACGGGTTTTCGCAATGATTTCGTTTACTTTAAATCCAGGAAGCTGACCGCCTTCTCCTGGTTTTGCACCCTGTGCCACCTTGATTTGTATTTCCTCGGCATTTACAAGATATTCGGTAGTTACACCAAATCGTCCACTTGCCACCTGCTTTGTTTTGCTGCTACGAGAGATACCATCTACTGTAGTGTGGAAACGCTCTTCGTCCTCACCACCTTCACCGGTATTGCTTCGAGCGCCCAACTTATTCATTGCCAGACACATTGCCTCATGAGCTTCCTTGCTCAAAGCACCGAAACTCATCGCACCTGTTACGAAATGCTTTACGATGCTTTCTACTGGCTCTACCTCCTTGATGTCGATAGGGTTCTTCTTATATTCAAAGAAGTCGCGGAGGAAGATAGGGCTTTCCTTTTTATCCACCAGACTGGTGTATTTCTTGAAGAGGGTGTAATCGCCCTTGTGTGTAGCCAACTGAAGGGTTGCGATAGTTTCAGGATCCCAAGCATGCTTGATACCATCCTTGCGCCAATGGAACTGGCCGAGAGTAGGCAACAAAGTTTCTCCATTGCCCTCTCCCTCTGCAAGAGAGTTCATAGCCTTATCGTGTAAGGCAATAGCATCTTTGGCAATCGTCTTCAAACCGATACCACCAACAGTACTTACCTCGGTACCGAAATAGCTTCTCAGAAGGTTCTCGCTCAAGCCGATAGACTCGAAGATCTTCGCACCACGATAGCTTCGGATGGTAGAGATACCCATCTTTGCCATAATCTTGAAGAGACCTTTCTTAACGGCCTTGATATAATTAGCCTCAGCTGTAGGATAATCCTCCTGTATCTTGTGTTTCTTAACAAGATCGTCGAGAATCGCATAGGTGAGATAAGGACAAAGAGCACTTGCTCCATAACCTAACAGCAATGCGGCATGCATCACTTCACGAATCTCACCACTCTCCACGATGAGGGCGGTCTGAACACGCTTACCCACATTGATGAGGTAGTGGTGAACAGCACTTACAGCCAACAAAGAAGGAATGGCAACATGCTCATCATCGACATCGCGATCGCTCAGAATAATATAGTTATAGCCTTCATCCACACTCTTCTCGGCCTCATGACAAAGAGACTCGAGTGCCTCATGCAAGCCTTCCTCACCTTTTCCCCGCTCGAAGAGCATCGGCAACTTGATGGTGTTGAAGCCCTTATAACGGATGTTGCAGAGAATATCTAATTGTGTGTTGGTAAGGATTGGGTGAGGCAAGCGAACCATCTTACAGTTGCTCTCGTTTGGATTCAAAATACCTGTACCCACACGACCGATGTACTCGGTGAGACTCATCACGAGATTCTCACGGATAGAGTCGATAGCAGGATTAGTAACCTGTGCAAACTGCTGGCGGAAGTAGTTGAAGAAGATTTGTGGCTGATCGCTCAACACTGCCAATGGGGTATCGTTACCCATTGAAGCCAGCGGTTCCTGTCCCTTTGTGGCCATTGGAATGATAGTTCCGGCTACATCCTCCTCACCGAAACCAAACTCGATTTCCTTCTGAGTAAGATGCTCTACTGCATTCTCAATCTTTCGGCCGCTATGAATTTTCTCCAACTGAATACGGTTGGTATTGAGCCACTGACGATAAGGATGCTCATTGGCAAGACGCTCCTTGATTTCGCCATCATAATAGATCTTGCCCTCCTGAGTATCGATGAGCAAAATCTTTCCTGGCTGAAGACGTCCCTTTTCGGCAATCTCGGATGGGTCGAAATCCATCACACCAACCTCAGAAGCAACTACCATCGTATCGTTCTTGGTGATGGTGTAGCGAGCAGGACGAAGACCATTTCGGTCGAGCATACCGCCGGCGTACCTGCCATCGCTGAAGAGCAATGCAGCAGGTCCGTCCCACGGCTCCATTAGAATTGAATAATATTCATAGAATGCCTTCAAATCCTCGCTGATAGGGTTTTTGTCGTTAAAACTCTCTGGAACCATCACGGCCATAGCATGAGGCAGAGAAAGACCACTCATCACGAAGAACTCGAATACATTATCAAGACTTGCAGAATCGCTCATTCCAGGCTGAACGATTGGGGAGATTGCGCTCACATCGCCGAGTGCCTCAGAAGAGAGCACACTCTCGCGAGCCTTCATCCATCCGCGGTTACCTCGGATGGTGTTGATCTCACCATTGTGGGCCAGCATACGGAATGGCTGAGCCAAACTCCAAGTTGGGAAGGTGTTGGTAGAGAATCGACTATGTACCAACGCCAAACCACTCGTAAAATAACTATTTGTGAGATCTGGATAATACTGTCGAAGTTGCAAACTTGAGAGCATACCCTTATAAATGATGCTCTTGCTAGACAAAGAACAGATATAGAATTGCTGATCGTCGACTCCCTCGATAGCGGCAACACGCTTTTCAATCTTCTTTCTAATAATATATAAGGTACGCTCGAAGTAAGCCACCTTATCATCGGTAACACCAGTTACAAACACCTGCTTGATATCAGGTTCAGAAGAAAGAGCCACCTCACCCAAGCAATCGGAGTTGGTAGGCACATTACGAAGGTGCATCAACGACAAGCCCTCTCGCTCGATCTCCTCGATCATAATCGAAAGAATCTCCTGCTGCAATTTCTCCTCCTTAGGCAAGAATACCAAACCAGTACCATACTTGCCTTTCTCTGGAACAGGAATTCCTTGAAGCAGAATAAACTCGTGTGGAATCTGCAGTAAAATACCGGCACCATCACCTGTCTTTCCGTCGGCACCCTCAGCACCACGATGGCGAAGGTTCTCAAGCACTTTCAGTGCATTATCGACAAGTTCGTGGCTTTTGTTGCCGTGGATATTCACTACCATGCCCACTCCACAAGCATCATGCTCGTAGGCGGCATTATACAATCCATCCCTCTTTGTCATAATTTTCAGTTTTAAATAAATTATCCTATCATTTTGTTTGCAAAGTTACGTATTTTACTTTCATTTTGTAAACTAATAGATTATTTTAATATCGCTTTTATTACCAAAGTAAGAAATTATAATATCTATATGACTTACGATTTGTAAGTTTAGGATGGATTATTGGGGTGTTAAATAACAATTTGTAAGTTAGAGGAGATATGAAGTATAAACGATTAAATCCCGCAAGATTGTGACGCCTTGCGGGATTTATCATTCATAACAGTTGGAAAGGACTGTCTTCTAGACCAATAATTACACAAAAAACAATAATTGCAATGATGAGCAGTATCAATATAAAAAACTGCGTTATAAACCTCTTAGTCATATTTGTTAAAAGTTAAAGTCCCCTTTGAGTATATTACTATAGCAAATATATGTATTGTCTCGCAAAGTCACGTCAATATTTCAGAAAAAGATAAAGAAAAGGCTTATAATAGCCTCGTTTATAGCATATTGCACAACCTATCATTTAAAAAAATGCACTAATAAGTATCGACTACTTCCAAACAAATATGCAATAAAAAAACTATCAGGCATCCCCACTCACTACTACTAAATAATTGCAGCAGGAATTTGATACCTGATAGTTGATAATTGGTATTTGGCTGCACATAAAGCACAGCCAAGTTGTATTTTATAATGAAAGATTACAGCTCGAAATACATCTTTGTGATTGTGAAACCATTGTTACTTACGAACAAGAGGTCTTTTCCAGCGCCACCTTTCTTACAATCGTCAGCCATAGCCTGGGTGAATTCGAATACGAACTTTTCACCTGCGTGAATCTCTGTATCTTTAACATAGTCTGTAGCCCACCATCCATTGGTTACACGAATTGTAGTTCCATCGCCGTTGACTTCCTTGATATCGAGACATATCTTCTTGCCAACCATTGCATCATAAGTTTCATCGCTAAGAGTAGGAAGTTTTCCTTCTGTATCGCTGAAACGGAGAGATGCACCATCCCAAGAACCGGTAGATTGTTCGCCTTGCCAGTAAATGACTTCAAGAACAGGAAGTGGATGAGTCATCTTAGAAACAGTAATTGGATATTGCTTTTCCACGATATCGCCATTACTGTTCATCATCTTGATGTAAACGGTATTAGCACCCATCTCACGCATAATCAAGTCGGCATAGTTAGCCTTGATGGTTTGCTTTCCATTTGAAATCTGAGCTGTTCCACTTGTATGAACGGTCACTCTAACAAGGTTGTCGCCATCAGGCTGATCCAAGGTGGCATCAATCTGATCACCAGTGAAATTGGCAGCTGTATTTTCAGTAAACTCCTCGACAGGATCACAAGATGTGAGCCCGAGAGAGAATGCTACTGCTACTAATAAAATGTATTTTTTCATGATTTTCCTTCTTTAAAGATTAATAACCTCCAAACTGAATATTAGGCTCTGTATCTTCCCAACCAGGATTCTGCTTGTATTTACCAGCAGAAAGTTCAATCTGTGACTTAGGGATACGATAGAATCCTTGGGTCTTGTTATAACGATCTGCGTAATTACTAAATTCCATCTTTGTAGCTTTTCCTTTGTTGTACATAGCCGAACCAGTCTGCTTAGACAGAGCTTCTGGAGCAATGTGCCAACGGCGAAGGTCATCCCAACGACTGCCCTCGAATGCCAATTCCCAACGACGTTCATTGCGAAGTTCCTCATCTGTGTATGAAGCGTATGGAGCTAAACCAACACGTGCACGTACTCGGTTCAATGTAGCAACATCTTTCTCTAACTCAGAGTACATCAAAAGAACATCGGCAAAACGGAATACAGTAAGAGGAGTACAGTTGGAAGCTTGATAATTACCATTACCAGTTGCACCCATTGCCTCGATAGACCAAGAGTAATTGCTACCACCTGCAGAACGAACAGATGTAATCTTCTTTTGATGATACATCGTCAATTCGACAGCATCAGAGAAAGTACCTGGGTCGAGTTTTGTCTTACTCATATCAAGAATTGAAGCATCACGACGAGGGTCGTCTGGTTCTATGCGCTTCCAGTCATTTACAAGGTTGGTTGCTACAGTACCACAACCCCAACCTGTACTAAATGGATAAACAGATGTAGGAGTACCAACATGATAGCGATCATCGTCTTGATTATTTCCATCAGCACGGATACCAAAGAACAAGCCATATTGATTAGTAAGGTGAAGTTCATTAGACCATGCAGACTGGTATTGGAAGTTGATAGCAAGAAGAACCTCCTTGTTGCCTTCCTGATAGCAAGTCTTCTTGTCTATCATATCCTTTACATAATCGTAATCCTTAGCGGTGTACTGATTTGAGTATGCCCAAAGTGAGCGATAGTCGGAAAGGAGATCGTGACCAGAATTATCGATACAATCCTTCAACTTTTCAGCTACATAAGATTTTTCAATAGCACTACCATCTGTCTTAGGCCAATTTGACTCACCATAGAATCCTGTATAGAAGAGGTAAGCACGACCCAAGAAAGCTTCGGCAGCCCAACGGGTAATTTTACCAAACTGAAGTTTCTCCCATCCATCATACTTGTATGAAGGCATAATGGAAGTTGCCTCGTAGATATCGTCTGCAATATGCTTAAATATTTCCTTTCCCTCAATCTGGTCAGGAACAACCTGAGCCTCTGCAACATTTTGCGGTGCTTTCTCAATGAATGGCACGTTGTTGAAGGCAAGTACAAGATTGTAATAACTATAAGCACGCATAAATAGAAGTTCACCTTTTGTCTGGTTACGCTTCTCCTCGTCAGGAATATTGTCAACTACAGATAGAGCCGCATTTGCACGTGCAATTGTCTCGTATGCATAGGTCCAAAGATCTTGCATCTGATTGGTTTGAGCATACATAAGTTTGTCGAGAGCCTGCCACCAAGGGTCGCCCAAGCCAGCACCACCAAACATATCATCAGACATAATATTTGCTACAGAGAAGTACTGCTCAAGGTTATTACCCTGGAACGGTCCGTAGAAGCAAGACTTGTAAACGGCTGCAACCATCATATCAACATCCTCATTGGTTGAAGGGAAGTTAGTGCTATTCTTGCCTGTATAGTCTTGTGTATCAAGGAAATCCTCACAAGAAGTAAAGGAAAGGAGCACTGCAGCTGCCATTATAATTATTTTTTTCATAATTTCTGTATTTTCAAAAAAATGTACTATTAGAACTTAATATTTACACCAACCAAGTAGGTACGTGGAGTTGGGTATACACCTGTATCGATACCTGCAGCCCAAGGGTCACTAGTACCACCACTACCTCCAACTTCAGGATCCATTCCAGTATAGCCTGTAAACGTGTAAAGGTTGTTTACTGAAACATATAAACGGAGCTGTGAGAATGGACAAGTTTTCCAAATATTCTTAAAGTCATATCCAAGTGTTATGTTGGAAATGCGGAAGTAGTCAGCATCCTCAAGCATTGCAGATGACATGTTTTTCCAGTTTACAGTGTCAAAGCCGTCGAAGATAGGAAGTTTATTGCTGGTACCTTCTCCCTTCCATGAACCATAAACAATCTTCTTGTTAAGATTCTGCTCGAGGAAATCTTGATTAGCCCATGTACGAAGGACTTGCTGACCGAATGCACCATTACCAGTAATTGCGAAATCAAAGCCCTTGTATGCAACGTTTGCGGTAATACCCATAATTACATCTGGGTGTGGATCACCAATATAAGTGCGGTCATTGTCATTAATAACGCCATTACCATCTGCATCAACAAAAATTAGATCGCCAGGGCGCAATTTGTCGTTTCCATGCATTGTATCATTATACTTCTTTGTATATTCTGCAATTTGTTCACCATTTTGGAAAACACCAGCAGTCTTAAAACCATAGAAGAAACCAATTGGCTGGCCAACTTGTGCGCGATAAACTTCTCCCTCAAGCTGATGCCATACAGCTCCAGCGCCATGCTGAATTCCCTCAGTATTTCCAAGTTTTGTTACCTCATTCTTGTTATAGGTAAAGTTAGTAGAAACTCCGTAACGTAAACCATTCTTTAATTGATCGTTCCAAGATAATGCTGCTTCAATACCCTTGTTTACTACATCACCATGGTTGTCTGCAGGAGGTAAAAGACCATAAACTGCTGAGATCGGAGCTTCAACGAGCCAGTCTTTTGTAGCTTTGTTGTACCAATCGAATGTAAAGCCTAGGCGGTTGTCCAAGAAACGAGCATCAATACCGATATTAGTCTGTTCTGAAGTTTCCCATTTCAGATCTGGATTTCCAAGTCTATAGAATGAACCACCTGTTGTAGCTTTCTCATGGTTACCTACACCGAAGAAATAACTATTAGCGGTAGATAAATTTACCGAAGTCACAGTCTGGAAAGATTTAATTCTGTTGTTACCGTTTTGACCCCATGATGCACGGAACTTTAAGAAAGAAAGCCAAGATGATGTAGGCTGCATGAACTTCTCATTGCTAATTACCCAACCAATAGATGCAGAAGGGAAAGTTCCCCATCGATGGCCTCTTGCAAACTTTGATGATCCATCTGCACGCAATGTTGCTTGGAACAAATATTTCTCATCATAGTTGTAGCTTACACGGCCAAAGAAAGAGGCTAGTCTTTCTTCATCATCAGGACCACCACCAAGTGAAATATCAGCAAGTTTTTCTGGTCTATCATTGCCTACCCATGCATGATCCCAACTATCACCGAAGAGGTTATTAGTGCTGGTAGCACTGAGTTTTTCATTATAGGTACTTTTCTCGATAGATTGGCCAATAACGGCATTGACATTATGTTTGTTAATATCAAAAGTGTATGACAATGTATTCTCGAATGTGATTCCTGACCAAATATTAAGTGATTGGGATGCATTGTCCTGGTCTGCAACATTTGTACCTGAGGCATGCTTTCTTGTCATACTGCGGTATGAACCGAAGCCAAAACGATAGCCAAATTGTGATTTAAAAATTAAATTTTTGATAGGCTGAATCTCTAAGAAAGCGGTAGAGTTTACACCCCAGTTTTTACTTTCGTTCAAGCCCTGACTGGTTGTAGCAGCCAATGCCAATGGGTTAACAGCTGAGCCAAGAGTCCAGCCATTTGCTGCCATTTCTGCATTGGTGTAGTACTTGCCATTTTCATCATAAGCTGGAAGCAATGGATTTGCATTCAATAGGTCGTGAATGTTATTCCAATACATATTGCTCTGAGAGATACCACGACGGCTTCTGAGATTTACTGTTACATTTTCACCAAGAGTAATAACATTGAATTTCTTTTCTTGTGAACGAAGAATTGCATGTGAAGAGTTCAGACGGAAATTGTAACGATCGAACTTAGATTGTGTTTCGCCACCGAAAATACCATCTTGCTTAGTATATGCAAAACCAAAGTTAAACTTAGAAACATCACTACCTCCAACCATAGTAACAGAATGGTTAGTTGTAATAGCACCCTTGTGGTATGACTCGCCGAGCCAATCGGTTCCTTCCCAACCATTATTTAGCTTTTCAATAATGTCTGCAGGGAGTTTTTTCTCCCACTCAGGAAGATCAGCGCCACCATTGAATTGGCGAAGTTTACGACTATACACATACTCCTGAGCATTGAGATTATCAGGAGCCTTAGCAAGATACTGCTGTCCGATATAACCATCGTAGTTAATCTGGATCTTTCCTGTCTTTCCCTGTCGTGTAGTAACAAGGATAACACCATTAGCAGCACGAGCACCATAAATAGCTGCAGATGCAGCATCCTTCAAAACATCGATTGACTCGATATCAGAAGGGTTAAGGTCATTAAGGCTACCACCTGCAACACCATCGATAACGTACAATGGATCTGAATTACCAGTTGTACCGATACCACGAATGTTTACCTTGTAACCTTCACCAGCTTGTCCACTGTTCTGCAAAATTGTAACACCAGGAGTCTGGCCTTGCAGAGCGGTAAAGGCATCTGTGGTAGAGAGCTTTGCAATGTCATCACCCTTTACCTGAACAGTGGCACCAGTAAGCAATTTCTTCTTCTGAACACCATAACCAATAACTACAACTTCGTTCAGGTTCGTTTGATCTGCTCTCATTGTTACCTTAATGTCGCTACGGTCACTCACCTTGATGGTTTCTGTGACATAGCCAACATAAGTAATAATCAGTGTGGCATTTCTAGCTGCCGGTACACTGAAATTACCGTCGAAGTCGGTGACAGTACCTACTGACTTGGTACCTTGCACTTGCACGCTTGCACCAATAATAGGTTCACCTGCTTCATCAATTACTGTACCCGTAACGTTGCCCTGTGCTATAGCTCCCAAAGAGAACATACATAGAAGGAACAAAATCGCCAAAGGCTTTTGTAAAGATTTAAGATTCCTCATAAATTTTAATAATTAGTTAGTTAGAATATTTATTAGAAAACAGTTGCGTATTAGATTACATTTATTATGAGTGCAATTATAATGCAAATAGCAAAAAGACACTTTAATTAACGTATCAAAAAGTTATCCTAATGTAACATATACGCATAATGAAACATTTTAAATTGGGTATGACGAATAATAAAATCTAAAACGATGTTAATTCGTATTTTTTAACTATTAAACTTTCCCCTTCGCAATATTGAAAGAAAAGAGTCAATATACTTTACTACCCTAACAAGGAATCAGGCAAAACCTTTCTTATAAATTTTGATTTTGTCAATAATTTAAATTATTAATAGAAAATAAATCCGGCAAGATAAAATAAATACCACGTGCAAGAAGCAATAGATAAGAATAACAAATATCACCAATAAAAATATGTTAGCCGATATTTGTCCGTAGTTCTCTAGAAAAATAAAACAGCAACAACGATGTCCATCCAAAAACTCAACAGGAATATCCTAAATTCGACGTCTGGTGCGACAAAGTTGTTGCTGTGGTATGAACTAAGGAGAAGTTAAAACTCGAACTGCTCTAACTTCATTGGACCATCAGAATAGTGTTCTATCTTAGGAACCAATCTAGTGAAATGCTCAGAAGCCGCATGCACTTTCAGAGCCTCTCCACTTTCCCAAGTCTCGCAGAACATCATAACTTTTGGATCGGTAGCACTTTGGAAGAGGTCATAGGCAATATTTCCTGCATCCTTGCGCGACTTCTCAATAAGTTCCCTTGCGAGAAATTTTACCTGATCAACATCTGACTCATACTTCAAACGGAAAAAACAATTGATTCTTAACATATTGATTTAATTTAAAAATTAATGAATAGTTTTTTTATCCTATCATTCTAGCAGCATATCACTTACTTCACACTTCGATTAGCATAAGCTTGTATGCAACTTGGAATTTTGCGTTCATAGCCCTCATTGCCCAAAAGAGCAGAAGTAAGCAGCATATCTGCCGTAGTGCGGTTGGTGGCAAAAGCAATGTTGTAAAGAGATGCTAATCGAGACAAAGCTGAAACATCATTCTGATGACCTTGCATCACAAGGTTATCACAGAAGAAAATGAGCATATCAATCTGCCCAGTAGCAATCATAGCTCCAATCTGTTGGTCTCCTCCAAGTGGACCACTGAGAAGGAGATGCACCTTATCGCGGAAAGGATGAGTCACCAAAGCTGTATCATCGTCCTGACTCACCTCTATACTAAGTTCGCTAATTAACTTACCTGTAGTTCCGGTAGCATAAAGATTATGCCCCTTGAGCAAATCGGAATTAAATCTCACCCAATCAATAATCTCTTTCTTACGAGAATCGTGAGCAACTAAGGCTATGTTTAAAATTTCTTTCATAAGCTGTTCTTGTGTTAATGTTGTTATTGAAAAATTTGTTCTCGATGCAAATATAAGCAATTAACACTTATATCCAAGATATTTCACTATTATTTGCAACTATATTTTCAAGAGAACTAACAATCTGTAACTATTTCTTCATTATTTCACGCCTATCGAAAGTAACAATAAGAATTTCAGGTCACCTGCATTAGTATTTCAGATGACCTGTATTCGTATTTCAAATATGTAAAAAGATAAATGACTTTGCCACACATTATCGAATTTTCAAAACTGGGGCGATGGTATTGCAAGGTTCTGGCAGACTAACCACCAAGCCCTCGGCAGTTCGAGTGAATTTCACCTTTCCATAACCTAGGAGTTGGATGGAATGTATCTTCTCAGGATAGAGCTTACTTCCTTCGGCAAGGTTCTTGATAGTCATTTGGTGATTTTTCGGCCATGCCAAAGCGGTAGCATAAAGCACTTTCCCTTTGGTGGTGAATCGTATTTCAGATGAGCCTGCCTTGGTATAGGAGCCCTCGTTGAAACCTTGTGCATTGATCTTGATATCCGATTCTGCGATAGGACCCTCGCCAAAGATCTTCCATGGACGGGAGGCAATGATGCTTTCTTTGTTTACACGCATCCATGCGCCGAACTCATCGAGAATGGCTTTCTCTTTTTCATCGAAAGTGCCATCGGCACGCAAGGGAACAGAGAGCAGCAGATTGCCGTTCTTGCTCACAACATCCACCAAAAGTTTTACTACCTGAGCTGCCGACTTATAGCGATTATTAACATAGGTACCTGTATTATAGTGCCATCCACCAATGCAAGAGCAGGTCTGCCAAGGATAGTCCACCATCTTATTTGGGGCTCCTCGCTCCACATCCCAGGTGATACCCTTTCGCTGATTGTCGTCTAGAATCTTGCCAAAAAGCACGGCCTCATTCTTTCCCTTATGGGTGGCCATATTGTGGTTGTAGAAATCGGCAGCAATCTTCAAGCCGGCATCACTTATCGGCCAGAAAGGAAGTACCGTTACATCGAAATACAGCAAATCGGGATTATAGCGGTTGATGACGTCGAGCGTGCGGTTATAGAAATTGGTGACAAATTTCTCGCTTGGCTTTGCTACACCATTTTCCCATCCCCACTGACGGTGGATCATCCCATCGGCCCACGAACCTTCGCTTAATGGATGGTCTTGGGCGTAGAGATCCTGTGGATCGAGACCCTCCCACCATTTGCCTTTACCATCTTCCTTGGTGAGCCATCCATCGTATTTCACACCCATTTTATTGCCACTTCTATCATAGCGACGAGAAGGCTCATACCAACTCCAGGCATGGTCGGCATGAAGCGAGACGCCAAATTTCAAGCCATATTTGCGGGCTGCCTTCGACCATCCTTCGAGAATATCCTTCTTAGGACCAATTTTCATTGAGTTCCAAGGCTGATACTTGGAGTCCCAAAGATCGAAATTATCGTGATGATTGCCCAAGGCGAAGAAATATTCAGCACCCAGACTTTTATAATAAGCTACCAGCGAATCAGGGTTCCAATGTTCGGCCTTGAAAAGCGGAAGAATATCCTTGAATCCAAATTCCGACTGATGCCCATAGTGCTCCCGATGGAATTTCCATTGGGCACTACCCTCCTGATACATGCCTCGAGCCATCCAGTCGCCCGATCCCTCAACACATTGTGGTCCCCAATGTGCCCAGATACCAAATTTGGCATTACGGAACCATTCAGGAACCTGATACTGACTCTCGAGTGATTCCCAGGTGGGCGCAAACTTACCCGTCATCATCTTCTCCTGTGCTTCGGAAACAGGTACTTCATATTCTTGGGCAAAGCCTGTAACAGGAGCCACCAATAGTATGCAACTAAAAAATAAGTTTAATTTCTTTCTCATGCCGATTATTCTTGATTGCTGCAAAAATACAAAAAAAATCGGAAAGTCTAGTTTTTACACTACTTTAACTATCCTAGGTAACAAATGTTACTCCTTTCATTTATCCCAAATCCATACCTTTGCCGAAAAATTAAAAACTAGCAAGGATATGGATACATCAAGACATTATTTTCAAGAATGGCCAACCGATCTTCTTATCGATTATGCTCTCAAGATACATCATCGAGGGATACGCCATAATGGACAAAGATTGCTAAAACTGATTAGCTTTTTAAAAGACGAGAATGAAGTAATGGGCGAAATTGAGAGCCTCTTCACTGCATCATTCAACGATTTGTTAAATCATCTGCAGAAGGAAGAGCAGGTACTCTTCCCTTACCTCTACGACTTGTTGGAGGCTCATCGCAATAACCAGCCAATGGCACCGATGCATTGTGGCACCATTGCTCATCCGGTTCAAATGATGATGATGGAGCATGAGGGGGAAATCGCCCGACATCAACGAATCTGCGATTTAACAAATAACTACTCTGCTCCAGCAGATGCCAGCGAGGATTATCAGCTTCTGCTCAATGCCCTGAAGGAGTTCTCGGCCGATCTTCACGAGCATATTCATATCGAAAATGATCTCATATTTCCTCGATGCCTTGCTATTGAGCAGAAAATTGTAGGATAATGTACGAATTAAAAATAAAGCGCGCTTACCTGTCACCTGTAGTTGGTGATGGGTATCGCATTCTTATCGACAAGCTCTGGCCAAGGGGAATCTCCAAGGAGAAAGCCGAGATTGATGAGTGGGCTAAATCGATCACTCCATCTGCAGAGCTTCGAAGATGGTTTGGACATAAAGAGGAGAATTATGCTGAGTTTGCCCGTAAGTATCGGGCTGAACTCGACGGAAATCCACTCGCCTCTCAATTTGCCGATGCCATTTCAGAGCTTCTTACAACAACAAATGTAACATTAATATATGGCGCCAAGAACGAGCATTGCAACCATGCGATTATTCTGCGTGATTGGATTGTAAATCATATTCCTTAGTGCTTAAAAAATAGGTAATTATGACAGAAAATAAAATGTTCTGTTTCCAATGTCAGGAAACAGCAAAAGGTACAGGATGTACTATCAAGGGTGTATGTGGTAAAGAGGCACAAACTTCTAAATGGCAGGATTTGCTATTGAGTGTGGTTCGCGGTGTGGGTACTATCCAGCATAACCTGGAAGGTGATGTCTCCAAGGAAGTAGCCGGATTCCTCACAGATGCAATGTTCTCTACGATTACCAATGCAAACTTTGATAATCAGTCGATTCTGAACAAGGTGGATAAGGGCATTGAGCTCAAGAAGCAACTACTCTCTTTAGCAGCAGAAAAGGGTATCGCTCTGCCTGATTACCAGGAGGTAAAATGGGGAGGTGAGAAGGCTGACTATGAGGCTGAAGGGGAACGCGAGAGTGTTCTGAGAAATGAGAATGCCGATCTCCGTTCGTTGAAGGAACTCACTATGTTGGGTCTCAAGGGTATGGCTGCTTATTATGAGCATGCTGCTCATCTAGGTGAGGAAAGCGAGGAGATTCTTCAGTTCCTCTGCAAGGCGCTTGCTGTGATCAGTAATCCTGATGCCGACCTTCAGACTTTGCTCGCTATCACCCTCGAAACAGGTAAGTATGGTGTGGATGTTATGGCTCTGCTCGACAAAGCAAATACCAGTGCTTATGGCAACCCAGAACTCACCAAGGTGAATATTGGTGTTGGAAAGAATCCTGGTATCTTGATTTCTGGCCATGACTTGAAGGACATCGAGGACTTGCTAAAGCAGACCGAGGGTACAGGTATCGATGTTTACACCCATGGCGAAATGCTTCCTGCTCATTATTACCCACAGCTCAAGAAATACAAGCATCTTGTGGGCAACTATGGCAATGCATGGTGGAAGCAGAAGGAGGAGTTTGCCAGTTTCAATGGTCCGATTGTATTTACCACTAACTGTATTGTTCCACCTGCTAGTTCGGCCGATTACAACAATCGTGTATTCACCACCAACTCTACTGGCTTCCCTGGATGGGAGCATATTGCGACGGATGCGGATGGTCACAAGGATTTCTCTGAGGTTATCAAACTGGCCAAGACTTGCAAGGCTCCACAGGAGATCGAACAGGGTGAAATCGTGGGTGGATTTGCTCATGCTCAGGTATTTGCTCTTGCCGACAAGATTGTAGAGACGGTGAAGAGTGGCGCTATCCGAAAATTTGTGGTAATGAGCGGATGTGATGGTAGAATGAAGAGCCGCAACTACTACGAGGAGTTTGCCAAGGCATTGCCAAAGGATGTAGTGATTCTTACCAGTGGATGTGCTAAGTATAAGTACAATAAATTGAATCTCGGCGATATCAACGGTATTCCTCGTGTATTGGATGCTGGCCAGTGCAACGACTCTTATTCATGGGCTGTAGTCGCTCTCAAGCTCAAGGAGATCTTTGGTGCCAACGACATCAACGACCTTCCTATCTTCTTCAACATTGCTTGGTACGAGCAGAAGGCAGTCATCGTGCTTCTCGCCCTACTTCACTTAGGGGTGAAGAATATCCATCTCGGACCTACCCTCCCTGCCTTTGTATCAGAAGGTGTACTCAAAGTACTTGTCGATACCTTCGGCATTGCAGGAAATTCCACGGTTGAAGACGACATCAAAAACTATATACAATAAATCATCCAATTCCCCGATAACATAGAGTATCGGGGAATTATTATAAGCGAACAATATCCGACCATAGTTTACGTTATACCAAAAAGCAAAGACAACCATGGAGAAATCGATATTCGAGATACTCGCCACTAGTCCATTCTTCAGCGGATTATCTGCCCTGGAGATTGAGGAACTGATGCAGGAAGTAAATTACAAGCTTGTGGAATATCCAGCCAAGGATATATATACCCTTGCTGGTATGCCCTGCAAATATGCCGACTTTATTCTCAAGGGAGAAATGATTACGCGCATGACGGGCCAATCGGGCAAACAAGTTCAGATCGACCGTTTGAAGGCTTGCATTCTGGTTGCCCCAGCCTTCATTTTTGCCAAGGACAATGCAATGCCCGTGAGTGTGGAGACCTCGAAGCCTACCACCATTCTCCGCATGCAGCCTTCAGAGCTCAAGCATCTGTTCAACATCAATGAGCAGATACGCATGAATTTCATTCAGCGTCTTTCCGATATCAATGTATTTCTTACACAGAAGATGCGCATGGTCTCTCTCCTCTCGGTTCGCGAGAAGGTAGCCAAATATCTTTTCGAAACAGCCAAAGAACAACAGAGCCGTACGATCACTCTCGACCGAAGTCGTCAGGAGATTGCCGATATGTTTGGCATACAGAAGTTCTCACTATTGAGATGCTTGAATGAATTTGAGGAAAATGGCGCCATCAAGGTGGATGGAAAGAAGATTACCATTCTAAATTCCGATAAGATGAAATGATGTTCATAAGCAACTTTCATAGAACTTTATCTTATATTATTGTGGATTGTCGACACATATAGGGATAGCTAAACGTACTCTTACCGTTTTTCCATGATGCTTGCCTGGAATCCAATGCGGCATTTTCTTGAGAACTCGGATGAATTTCTTATCAAGGTGGGGTTCTAGTTTTTGGAGCATTTTGATATTGCTGATAGAACCATCTATCTCTACAATAAATCTTGCAACTAATCGTCCTTGTATGCCACTTTCCATTGTCTTTTTGGGATAATGAAAGTTACTTCTGAAAAATGTCACCATCTGTGAAGCTCCACCTGGAAATGATGGCATAGTGTCTACAAAACTATAAACCTGCTTCTCATCATTAATGATATCATTGATATTGATTTTATAGTAATTCTCAGGGCCAGATCCACGGTCAATAACCATTTTTTTTCGTCCGACCTTGCAAATATCAAAGCACTCAAGAGTGTCTTTAGGCAGGTTGTTGTCGAAATAAATATCAAGATGATGGTTTTTGATTATCAGTTTTTTAGGGGTAATACCATCATAGTGCCTTTCTGGAAAGAAATCACCATGTTCGTCTAATTCCCACGTTGAACCATTTGAATTGTATCTTCGTATAAATACTGGTCTTTTCTTTTGCAAAGACCAGTATCCAGACGAGCCATCTGTGAGTATATTCATGATTTGCTCATCTGAGTATTCTTGAGTTTTGCAGCCATTAGTCAAAAGCACGAAACTCATAATAATCAAGAAAGCCAAAACGTTCTTCATGTTATAACTGATTTATTCAAAAAGCAAAGATAATAAAAAAATTATACATTCAATTATTTTCAATCAGAATGTTTATAGCTAAACTTTGTCACAACCTTATTCTGTAAAAAATACCTATTTTACTACTAGTTTCAGCAATTCTCTTTCATCCTTAGTGAAATCCCTGGTCGATAGCTTCCAGTTTTCATCAGGCATATACCACCATTGTCGGTCGAAAAACTTCTGCAATTCCTTATCCTTGAATACATATCCGCGATGAGCGTAGGGTAAATTGCGAAGGATACGTTTATCTCTAGGCGTTAGATCGCGGAAATTTGATGGATACAAATCTTCTATATAAGCTGTTCTGTCATAGAAATATCCAGTTTTAACCGGTTCTTCAAAATTGCATCTGTATAGTACGTCGGCCGAAAAAAGTACAATCTCATTCTTAGGCTTAAAATTGGTACAATGCCATTCTATCATTCCATCTCTTAGTGTGAATTCTGTGTAGTGATCATCGGTATGGCCTTCGTATACTTTATCTTGAATACCAGTTCTCATTTTGCCAATGCCCTTAATAACCTTGAAAGGTACACCCATAAAAGCACTATCTCTAACAATAAAGTTCTTGGCTGTGTTGTCGACATTTATACGTAGAGTAAAGTCATCAATCTGATGATTGGCCCATCTAGTGGCAGGAGTAAGTTTATATTCCAGATCAAACAAATCTTCTACGCTTTTTCCCAACTTGTATCTATAGATATGATGCACAATATTCTTGCCAGGAATAAATGGAGCATTGAAAGAATATACGTATGAGATATCAGCTAGGCTGTCTGGATTTGACTTCAAAGAGAGGTAGTTTTCACCTGCTTCAAAATTCAAATCCCATTTATTAAAATCTACAGGCTCGTAAGCCGTGTTTGGTATAGTGATGTAGTTTTTATATTCAATAGGCTTCCCATTCATTTCAACTTTAAAATCATATATAAATGGATGAGATTTTTCGAACGAGTATTTTACATCGTACAATGGACGGTCAGCTTCAAATCCCATAAGAATTGTTCTATCCTTATCAGGATTTATAAATTCATAGTAAACATCTACTGTGGCATACCTATTGTCGCCAATCGAAATGGTAAGGATTTCCTTACTTACCGATATGCTGCTTTCTTTCAGTGGTATCAATTGATTGCCGCTAGTATAGTATGAGCCATCGTTGGCCTTGACTACAACCGACAGGGCAAACAATATCAATAAGATAATATTTTTCTTCATGAATTAGTTAATTTATTATCGATACAAAAGTTCGTTACTTTTTCAAGGCAAAGATAGTAAAATCTATCGATTTCACTCTTCATCTCAAAAAGAAAATATTGTTTTTTGCATTTGAAGATAAAGGTTTATGGTAATTGCAAAAGATATTTTATACGATATTCATAAAATTACTTGCTAATAACAGAATTTATCTATAAATTTGAAACTTAAAACCAATTAAAAATTCGTATGCAAAATGGAGGCTATCGGCATTCTACGGCAATGGGTGGTGATAGAATATGATCAACAGAAAGACAAATTCTTGCTATTGGAAGCATCTATTGCGGGCTGTGATGAAGCGAAAGCTGATGAAGCATGTATATTTTCGGTTGGTATAATACATATATGGATAAGGAAAAGGGCAAGAAGATTCTTGATAATCTTGTTGCAAACTCCCCAAATACCTATGTTTTGTGTAGATACGCATCATTATTGCAGGATGGAACTTCACCATACGAAAAAATCAAGAAAAAGCACGGAAATAGTGAGGCAATGACTAATTTAGGTTATTGTTATTCGGAAGGCAATGGGGTGAGAAAAGATGACGAGAAAACTGTGGAATGAAAATACCAAAGAAGGTATTAAGACATTGGAAAAAGCAACAAAACTTGGTGATGATATAGCGGCATGATTATTATACAGCGCATATTGCAATGGAGAAGATGGCTTTACCAAGAATAAAGATAAAGCAAAAAAATATCTTGAGATAGCTGCCAAACGAGGAAAATACTTGAGTTGTTATGATCTAGGAGTTCATTATTACTACGGCAAGTAAGGATACGATACTCAACAATTCGAAAGATAATTAATATCACTCAATATTTAGCGCAAAGCCCATAAACAAAGGCTTTGCGCTATTTTTGTATGCCTACGCTTCTTCTATTAATTAATATTTCAAGCGGTTAATACACTTCATTTTTGTACCTCTATTGTACCTCGAAGAGTTTTGATGACAAATAATAAACAAACCAAAACTGCCAAAAAGTGTACGATTGAGACACAGTGAGACACCATGAGACACTTTGGGCGGCGCAATGGGTGGCGCAAATGAAAGAAAAAGAGCTAAAAATTAAGACATGTAAATGTTGTGGTAAGACTTTTGTCTATTCTAACTAAAGTTTCCCACTTGCCATTTTACCGGCTTTCGCGAATAATCAAACATTGCAATATACTGATTGACAATCTATTAACATT